>CAZPTD010000058.1:0-15672 GCA_964588915.1 uncultured Neomegalonema sp.
GCCGGCAGGACTGCAACTCGAGCCGACGACCAAGCTGGAGCAAGGCGGCTCCGAATGGTTCGAATGCGCTCTAAACAGATCCTGCTCTCTAGTAGTCGCGCAGCTCGTAGCCGTCCGCGCGGACGCAACGCGAATGGTCGTCAGGATCGCCGCCATTGTAGAGCCGGGCCCATTCCTGGCAGGCGTCCTTGTTCTCCGTCGGGCCGATGATGACGCATCCGTATTGGGTGCAGTCGAGCCCGTGCGTGTAGTGGTAGCTGATCACCACCCATTGCTCGCCTGGCGTCTCGAGCTCCGAGAGGTAACTCAGATACTCCTCGTTGTCCTGTGCGGCCGCGGCTCCCGCCGCCAGCGCCGCCGCTAAGAACGCCGCTATTCGCAAGCCTTCCTCCCGATTTCTTTCCTTCCGACGCCGATCGCGTCCTTGGCGTCAGCTGCGACCATGCTCGCCGAGCGCCGACGATGACAGCGCGATCACCTCTTGGCGCCGATGTCGGGCTCGTCAATAGCCGCGTGATCGACGACATTCGCCTTCAGCCCGTCATTGCGGTAGACGCGCTTCGCGAGTCGCGGATAGTCGGCGACGTCATGCGCCAGCCGCTCGCCGACGACAATGCAGCGCAAGGTCTCCGCGCCGGTGTTGACGATCGTATGCGCCAAGCCGCCCTTGCGGTAGCCGATGAAGTCGCCGGCCCTGATCGCAAAGCTCGCCTCGCCGATCGTCGCCGTCGCCGCGCCGGCGAGGACGTAGACGCATTCGTCCTCGTAGCGGTGAACGTGAAGCTCCGTCGTCTCGCGCCCGGGCTCGACCTCGATGATGTGAAAGCCGAAGCCCGTCAGCCCGGCGAGATCGCCGAGCGACTTGTTCACGCGCGCGGCGTTGTCGTTGAGGAAGTGCGTCTTGCGCAGCCCTTCCATCGCCTCGATTTCCTCGGCTCTCACCAGGTATGTGTCGTCGCTCATCCTACGCGCCTCCGCTTGAGCCTGCCGCCGGAGCCTATCGGATTGCTTCCTTTCGGTCTCGCGGGCGCTTTGCGGCGGGTCGAGATTCTGGAGGTCCGAGATGCGAACCCTGGTCGATATCCTGCTTTTCCGCCGCATGATCGCGCCGATCCTGCTGCAGCTCCTCTTCTGGGGCGGCGTCGGCGGCGCGCTCTACGGGTCGTACATCCTCTACGACCGCGGCCATTGGGCGTGGCCGTTGGCGCTCGTTTTCGGCGTCACGCTGACGCGCGTCGTGTTCGAGGTCCTGCTCCTCGGCTTCCGGAGCTACGAGCGGCTCTGCGAGATCCGCGACGCGCTGCGGCGCGCTTAGCGAAAGGTCGGGCCGTGCGCCCAGGTCGCGAGCGCGTAGCGCGCCGCTGACGAGCCCGGCGCATTCGTCGTCCTCGAAGACGTCCCTGAGGTCGAGCGGGCTCGGCACGGGCGGATCTCGATCGCCGGGCTTCGGAGGCGGGCGGTTCTCTGGGCGAGCATGCGGTCGCCGAGGCGGCCGGAGCGGCCGCGACGGATCAAGATCGCGCTCGGCGGCGGCGGCGTCCATCGCGTCGCCGACCGGCGAGGCCGCCGTCGATGTCGAATTCGGGGCCGTCGGCCGTTTCGCTTGGCGAGCGGAAGCAAACCAATCCGATATCGCCGACGCGCCGACCCTTACGCCGCCGCCAGCGCCTTCTCGATCCGGCTGAGGACCTCTTCCGGGTTGCGTCGCCAGTCGAGCGCCAGAACCGTCATCGCCTTCCAGCCGAACGCTTTCAGCACGCCCGGCCGCGTCACATGGCGCTCCAGAAGATCCGCGCAGCCGTAATGCGCCGGACCGTCGATCAGCACCGCGAGCTGGTGCCGGTCCGCGCCCGGGGTCCGCACCGCGACGTCGCAGACGAAGGCGCTCTCGCCGAGATGCGCCTCGGCTTCCCAGCCGCGGTCGCGCAGGGCGGCGGCGATCGTCTCGGCGAGCGGCGTCTCGCGATGCGTCAGCTCCCGCGCGGCGTGCGGCGCCACCGCGGTCAACGCCCGGCGCATCGCCTCCTGGTCGCCGCGGCTGACCGCGTCGGCGAATTTCAGATACGTCTTCAGGCAGAGCGCGCCGGTGTTGTAGTCGTTGGTGATCGCCTCGCCCTTGATCGTCGAGACCAGCGCGACATGCTCCTTGGCGCGGCTGAAGATGACGTTGAGGCGCTTCTCGCCGCCTTGGCGGTTGATCGGGCCGAAATTCATCCGCATCCGCCCGGAGCTGTCCGGCCCGTAGCAGACCGAGATCACGATGACGTCGCGCTCGTCGCCCTGGACGTTCTCGAGGTTCTTGACGAAGAGGCCTTCGTACTGGCCGTTCTCCTCGCGCTCGTATTCGGCGTCGAGCAGATCCCGGAACTTGGCGTCGTTCTTGGCGATCGCCTCCAGGGCCTTCTCGATCTGCGCCTGCTGCGCCTCGGAGAAGGCGACGACGCCGATCGACTTGCCGGTCTTGGCCTTCAGGAGCCCGCGGATCATCTCGGCGATGTAGAGCGCCTCGCCGGTGTTCTTCTGCTTCTCGTAGGCGGCGAAAGGCGTGTGGTGGAAGCTGACCGGCCGCGCCAGCGTCTCCTTCCAGTTCTCGGCGCCGTCCTCGGACACGCCGGCGATGATCGGATCGGCCGGCTTGGCGAGCAAGGTCGACGGGATCGAGATCAGCTTGCCGGCGTAGAAGACGGCGTTCGAGAAGGCGATCAGCTCCTCGGAGCGCGAGCGGTAGTGCCAGCCGAGCAAGGTCGAGGGCAGCGCCTTGGCCGCCTGGGCGAGGAAGCTCTCCGCGTCGAGATCGAGGCCGACGCCGTCATCGTCGGGATCGCCGCTCTCGGAGCCGTCGACATCGTCCTCGCTCGGGCCGGAGCCGAAGAAGTTGGTCGGCGGCAGCTGTTTCTCGTCGCCGACGACGATCGCTTGCGGCGCCCGGAAGAGGGTCGGCGCCGCCTCCTCGACCGGAACCTGGCTCGCCTCGTCGAAGATGACGACGTCGAAGAGCTCAGGGTCCAAGGGCAGCACGTCGGCGACCGAGAGCGGGCTCATCAGCCAGATCGGCTTCAGATCTCGGATCAGGAGGCCGGCCGGCCCGGCCATCAACTCGCGCACCGAGCGGAAGCGTTGGGTCTTGGAGAGCTCGCGGTCGAGATCGCGCCGCGCCTCGACATAGCGCCGGCGTAGGATCTGGGTGTCGGGCTCGAGCTCGAGATCGAGCCGCGTGGTGAGCTCGATATGCTCGACGAAGCTGCGCCGCGCGCGTTCGAGCAGCGTCTGCGCGGTGAGGCGCCTCAGATCGTCGAGCGCCGAGCCGACGCCGCCCGAGGTCTCGTCGATCGCCGCGCCGGAGATCTCGCGCAGGGTCGGCCGGATGGCGAGGGCGCGTTCGACCGCGCGGTCGACGATCGCCGCCTCGATCTGGTCGACGCCGGCGTCGATGCGGCGCAGCGCGGCCCGGACGCTGTCCGGCGCGTCGGCGAGCGCTCTCAGAGCCGGCGCGAAGGCGGGCAGGCTCTCGCGCGCCGCTTCGAGCTCGGAAAGCGCCGCGAAGGCGTGCTCGACGGGCAGCGTCTCGAGGCCCTCGAAGCAGGTCTCGATCGCGTATTGCGCCGCGACGGAGGAGTGCTTGAGCGCGGCGAGCGCCTGGATGCGGTCCGACGCCTCTTCGGGCTCGCGGGTGGCGAGATCGAGCAGCGGCGCGGCGCGCGGGCCTTCCTGCGGCGCGCCGCGGTCGCGCTCGGCGACGATCTGAAGCGCCTCTTCGCCCGACTTCACGCCGAGATTGGCGGCGAGCTGCTTCAGATGCCGCTCGACCTCGGCCCGCGCCTCGTGCTCGGCGGCGAGATCGGCGAGAAGATCCTTGATCAGCGGCTTGATCGCGAGCTCGTGGAGGCGGCAGCGCTCCTCGACCTCCGCCCTAACCTGCCGCCAGGTCGGCGACATGAAGGCGAGCAGCTTGCCCTCGTGGCGCCGCGCGAGATCGAGCGCCCGCTCGGTCTCGATGTCGGACAGCTTCTCGCCCCAGAGCTTGGTCTTCTCCTCGGCGCGCTCCAGCGTCTCCTGCGCCTCGTCGAGCCAGCGCTGGTCGTTGCGGAAGGCGTTCGCCTCGTTGCTGACCGGGTTCATGATGCGCAGGCGCCCGGCGATCGCCACCGGCGCGAGGCGGGCGGCGTAGTCGATCTGCGCGAAGAGCGCTGCGAGCGGCGCGACGCCGTCCCAGACCGCGAGGCGCGCCGCGTCGCCCATCTTCTTCAGATGCGGCCCGAGCGCCTCCAACGCCGCGTTCAGCCGCTCGAAAAGCGCCGGATCGGACGAGGCTTCCGCCGAGACGAAGCGCGCCGGATGCCGCGCGAGCACCGGCTCCGAGCCCATCCGCCGAAGCGCCGACTCCATCGCCCGGGCGGCGTCGCGGCCGGTCCGCCAATCCGAAAGCGACGGCAGAAGCTCGGCCTCGCCCTGGCCGATCTGCGCCGGGCGGCCCGAGGAGAGGTCGCCGACGGCGGGACGGCGCTCCTGCGCGGCGCGGCCGATCAGCTGGTGCATCGGCTCGCCCTCGGCGGTCGACATCATGCTCTCGTCGAGCTCGGCGAGCGTGGTGAGCCCTTCCTCGGCCTTGCCGATCGCGCGATCGCGTCCCGTCTCGGAACGGTCGTCGCGCTCGGCGCCGGCCCAGGTCTCGTAGAGCGCCTTGAGGTCGAGGACGAAGCCGCGCTTGTCCTCTTGGCTGTCATGGACGCGGGCGCAAAGCCGGTGCAGCCCGAGCCCCTCCAAGCGGTTGTGAACGACGTCGAGCGCGGCGCGCTTCTCGCAGACGAAGAGCACGCGCCGGCCGCGTCCGACATAGTCGGCGATGAGATTGGCGATGGTCTGCGATTTGCCGGTGCCCGGCGGGCCTTGGATGACGTAGCTCTCGCCGGAGCGCGCGCGGGCGACGGCGGCGGCTTGGGTCGGGTCGCTGGCCATCACCTCGAAGCGGTCGCCGATCGGCGGCGCCGCGATCGGCCGGGCGATCGGCTTCGGCGCGTCGGAGAAGAGCTTTGCGAACGCGCCGCCGCGATCGCCGTTCGCCGCGTCCTTGAGGGCGCCTTCGAGCAGGGCGTCGAAGTCCCGGACCAGGCTCATCTTGCGGTAGTTGAAGTTCGCGAGCGTGACCGCGCAGAGATCCATCTCCCACATCCGCGCGGCGCCGGCGCTCGTCGTCGGCCGTTCGAGCGCGGCCGCGTCCGCAGGCGCCGCCGCCTGGCGCCGGTCGAGCAGCGGCAGCGCCATCTGCGTTTGCCGGGCCCCGCGTCGGGCGGGCGCCGGCGCCGGCGAGACGTAGCGCTGATGCATCTGCAGGCCGAGCGGCCGCCAATTGTTGCGGGCGTAGGAGTAGGAGAGCTCGCCGACGCGCTTGAGGCCGGTCGAGCTCGGCTTGGTGCGGCGGCGATAGAGATCGACCTTCCTGAGCGCCCGGTCGTGCATCGCCGCGACGTCGGGCGTCGAGCGAAGATTGAGCTTCACGCCCGGCTCGGACCGCGCGATCTGCTCGGAGAGGCTGCGATGCAGCGCCTCGACCGCGCCCTTCTCCTCCAGATCGACGCTCGGCGGCAGTTCGACGCCGTAGAGGAGCTTCAGATAGCGCCGGAGCGTCGGGTTGACCTCGGCCTCGTTCGTCGTCGCCTTGAGATCGAAGCTGTCGCGCACGCCGCGGCGCTTCTTGAGCTCGACCGGCAGCAAGAGGAGGGGCGACGAGATCGGCCCTTCCGGATCGTGCTTGAGGTTGCGCCATTTGAGGAAGGCGATGACGAGCCGGAGCTGGCTGACGCCGAACTCGGTGCGGTCCTTGCGCGCCTGGGTGCGGATCTTGTCGAGCGCCGGCGCGGCGTAGAGCATCTCCTCGAAGCGGACGAACTCCGAGAGCGCGATGGTCTCGCCGCGGGTGATCCGCTCGGCGAGGTCGCCGGTCCAGGTGAAGAGCTGCTCGGGGCGGATCGCCTCGACGCGGAGCACGATCGGCGTCGAGGCTTCGGTGAGGTTGAGCTCGTTGCTCGACGGCTTGTGAAAGAGGAGCTTGTTCCGGCGCGAGAGGTCATAGAGCCGGCCGCGCAGCTCGGCGAGGATCGCGTCCTCGCGCGGCAGCGCCTCGGCGCGGGCTTCGGCGGCGATCTCGGCGCTGGCGGCGGTCTGGCGATGGGTCTCGAGCGCATGGATCGCGGCGCGCAGATCCTGGATGCGCTTGCGCCGGTCGAGCTCGGTCATCTGCGTGACCACCTGCGCGACCACCGGATGGAGCCGGCCGTTCAGATGCAGGAGCTGGCGGCGATGGCGCACGAAGGTTTGCAGATCGCGCTCTTCGGTGAAGTTGAGCCCGAGCGCCAGCGAGGCCGCGATCATGCCGAGCGAGAAGATGTCGGTCAGCGGATCGTGATTGCCGACCGCGTGCTCCCAGCAGCGATAGTCCGGCACGAAGCAGGGCTCGGTCGGCGCCGCGTCGCGGACGCCGATCGGGTCGACGCGGTCCGGATCCGCCTCGGCGCCGGCGTAGAGCCCGGCGATGTCGAGATCGCCGCGCATGCCCTGGATCCGGTTGACCGCGAGGCTGCTCCATTTCGGCTTCATCGCCTTGCCCGGCCCGAAATAGAGCCGGCCGCGCAACGAGCCGATCGCCTCGACGCCGTCGAGCGGCGCCACGAGCCCTTGATCGTGCAGCTCGAGCGTCTGGCGCATCAGCGGCAACGTCGCCGCGAGCGCGTCCTCGGTGCCGATCTCCTCGAAATCCGCGAACTCTCCGAGGAGATCGAAGAGGTCGTTGAAGGTCTCGACGCCCAGCGCCTCGTCCAGACGGGCGCGGGCGCTCATCTCGGTTCGGGTCATCTCTGCTCTCGCCTCGCTCTCGGACAGGGTCGCGCCCGCGCTCGGGCCCGCCGCGTCTCTCGCGTTCCGCCCGTCTTCGGGGCGGCTCGATTATTCGGATGCGCCCGTCAGCGGCCGCCGGCGGCGGCGACGGGCGGCGAAGACGCCGCGTCGGGCGGCGCATCCTCGAACTCGCCCTCCGCGCCGAGCGCCGCTTCGGCGCGCGCAATGATCTGCGTCGCGCTCTTCTCGATCTCGGCCAGCTTCGTCTTCGTCGTCTTGAGCTCGGCCGCCGCCAACGCTCGGAAATCCGCCGCCAGCCCGAAGCTGTCGGCGCAGACGAGCGCCGCCGCCGTCATCGCGTCCTGGATCTGCGGATCGACGGTCGCGAAGTCGAGGAGCGCGTAAGCGAGATAGCGCCGGATCGACGGATGCGACGCGGCGATGGCGGCGCGCAGCGGATCGACGTCGTCGCGCTCGATCCGCGGCGTCCGGAGCGCGTCGGCCAGGCGATCCGAAAAGGCGCGGGCGTGGGCGCGGACGAGCTCGCGTCGGCTCCAGGGGGCGGTCAGGAACTCGTAGAGGAGCCAATGCGTGAGGTCGTCGACGCGCTCCTGGCCGAGGATGTCGAGCTGATCGATCGGCGCCGCGCCCTCGAGAAGGCCGCGCGCCCTGGCGTCGGCGGCGTTCTGGTCATGCGCCCATGACGCGAGAAGGGCGGCGCGAATCGCGCTCTCGGGATACGGGTCCGATCCGCGTCCGGCCTTGTCGCTGCGAAAGAGCGACTTCTCCTCGGGCCGCTCGGCCCGAGCGAGCGTCTCTTCCGCCTGCGCGAGATAGGCGGCGCCGCTCACGTCGTCGGCGCCGGTGGCGATCTTCGCCTGGGCGCGGAGCGCCGGCTCGAGATCGCCGATCGCCCAGAGCCCGTAGCGGTCGGCGAAGATCTCGGTGTAGAGCCGCTCGAGACGCCCGGTCTCGAGGAAGGCGTCGGCGCAGCCGGGCTGGGCGCCGGCCCAGCGCAGGAGCCGATAGCCTGTCCAGAGACGGCCGTCCTCGAAGGTCCAAAGCGCGTGATGGGCGAGCTCGTGGCCGAGGACGAATCGGAGCTCCGCGAGATCGAGCGCCTCGAGCGCGTCGCCCTCGAAGACGATATGCGCCGCCTCGGGCTCGAAATAGAGCGCCGCGTTCCGCCTGAGCCCGCTCTCGGCCTGGTAGAGGGTCACCGGCGCCGCGACGCCCATCGCCTCCGCGATCTCCTCGGCGGCCTTGTAGGCGGTCAGATGATTGGCGCGGTCGAGGGCGAAGGCGCGCCGCCGCAGCTCGAGGCGGAGATCATCGGCGGCGGCGGCGGCCGACTCGTCGCTCTGCATCCATTTCCAGAGATCGGGCTCTCGGCGGGACAGCAGATTGGCGAGGCTTCGATGATAGGGTGTCGGCGACGGCGCCGCGTAGCGGTCGAATGCGAGATCCGCCATGAATAAGACCTGCGCTCCTGGCGCTGCTGTGGCCGGTATTGCGGCCCTTATTTGCTGCTCGTTGCGCCGGTACATACGTTATTTGGAGCCGCGAGGGAAGGCGCGCCCCGCAACCGAGCGTCGTCGAGGGCCGGAAAAACGACGCGGCGCGCCTAATCGGACGCGCCTCGGGACCGGTCGGGACGCGCCTCGGCGCCCCGACGCCTCGATCGGTTCAGAATCAGTCGCAGAGCACCGCGGCGACGGTCTTCTCGAAGCGGATCGGCACGCCGTCCCTGAGATCCGCGACCGGCTCGGCCGAGACCTCGAACACGGCGCCGGAGCGGCTGAGAAAATCGCTGAGCGCGCGTTGGCCGACGGCGAAATTGACGTTCTGCGGCAGCGCGTCCGGATCGCGATAGAGGCTCTCGAGCCGCGCGACGGCGACGCCGATCACGCGGCCGCCGGAATCGAGGACCGGACCGCCGGAATTGCCCGGCTGGATCGGCGCCGTCAGGCCGAAATTCGCGCGGCGGCCGAGATAGCCCGAGCGCGAGCTGACCACGCCGCGCGTCACGACCACGGAATTGCCGAGCTGGCCGTAGAACGGAAAGCCCATGACGTAGACGCCGGCGCCGAGGCGCAGCGGTCCGGGCGCGGCCAGCTTCAGCCATTCGTCGGTGGTGTTGTCGGCGCGCAGGAGCGCGAGATCGAGATCGCGGTCGATTCGCACGAGCGCGAGGCGGCGTCCTTGCGGATCCCGCATCGACCGGCACGCCTCGACGACATGCGCGTTGGTCACGAGATCAGTCGGGTTGACGTAGAAGCCGGTGCCCGATCCGCGGCGCGGCATCGGCGGCGTCGGCTCGAAGCCGAGCGTCGAGCTGTCGCGTCCGCCGGGCGGCGTTTGGTCGAGCGACGGCGGCCGGTTCTTCTGCTGCGCGATCGCCGAGGTCGCGGCGCCGAGAGCGATCGCCATCGCGAGGACGAGGGCGAAGACCGTCCGAGCGAGCCCTCGGGCCGCGCCGGCGCTCGGCCGCGCCGCGTCGCGGGGGCCGAAAAGCCGCAAGGAAGAATCGACTGCTGAGAGTTTGAGCATGCGGGCGCTCCTGGCTGGCCCCTCCCGAATCGCGCGGGCCCCACGGTAAAGGTTCGATGAGAGGAGGATGGTGGGGCGGTTCTTGGGCGGTGGCAAGGCCGGCTCGCGACAACGTTCTCACGCTTCGGAGCGCTGCGCGGACTTCGCATTCGGGCGCTCCGAGGATATGGGAGGCGCAATGGGGATGAGCGGGAGCGGAGGGCGCCCGATGGCCGATGTAGCAGTGATCGCGATCGACGCGAATTTGGGCGCCGCGCGGCTTCTCGCGCAGGATTTGCGCGCCGCCGGGATCGACGCCGAGGCGATGACGCCGGAGGCGGGCGCGGCGGCGCTCGGCCAGGCCGCAGCGCTTCTGTTCTTCGCGACGCCGGCGGCGCTCGCGGCGCCGGGCTGGCGCGGCTTCGCGGCGATGTCGGCGGCGAACCGCGTGACCGCGGTGCTCGCGGTCGCGGTCGACGGGCCGGATCTCGAGGATCTGGCGCGGGTCCTGCCGACCGATCGGGTCGCGCCGCCCGACGCGCGCGCGGTGATCGCGCTGCTCGGGCGGACGCTCGCGACGGACGAGAGCGAGGAAGAGCCCGAGGCGACGCCGGGCGGCGCTTTCGAAGAGGCGGCCGCGCCGCGGGAGGCGGCTCGGGAGGAAGAGGCGCAGGAGGCGCGCCGCTCGCAGAGCGAGGTCGAGCGGGATGAGCGCGCAACGGCCGCGGCGCCGCCGCCGCCGCCGGCGCCGAAAAAGGCGGCGCCCGGCGTTCTCTTCGGCGGCGGACGCCGGCGCGACGCGGCGCCGGCGCCGAGCGACGGGCTCGAGGCGACGCCCGCCGGCGCGACGCCCGCTCCGGCGCCGGCGCCCGAGAGCCCGGCCGCCGGCGACGCCGCCGCGATCCGCCAGGCGAAGCTCTACGAGAACGCGCCGCGCAAGATGCGGGTCGGCGCGCGGCGCGAGGTCGTCGTGCGCATCTCGGCCGACCAGGGCGCCGAGGCCGGCATGGAGGGCCTGGTCCGCGCGCACGCCGTCATCGCGGCGCAGGTGATGACGGTTGCGCTCGACGATCCGGACTTCGCCTTCGCGATCCGGCCGCTCTCGCCGGCGACGCAATGGATCGACCGCGCCGCGGTGGCGCGGCTCGGCTTTCTCGGCGCCGCGGCGACGGCGGAGTGGCGCTGGTCGATCGAGGCGCTCCGGCCGGGCGCCAACCGCCTCGCGATCACCGCCTCGGCGCGCGTCGCCGACGCGAACGGCGCCTTCGCCGACGCCGGGCTGCCGCCGCAGATCGTGCAGGTGCGCGTCAGCGTCGCGCCGGGCCGGATTCTCGGCCGCGTCGCCCGCTGGAGCGCGGTCGCCATCGGCGCCGCCGTCGTCGGGCATTACGGCGTCGCGATCGTCGAGGCCGTGAAGGGTCTTTTCGGCTGACGCGCCGAAGCGCTTGCTCGCGCGCGCATTCCTTGCCAGGAGAGCGCTTCGGAAAGAGCGGGAATGACTGATCAGGACGATCTCACCGCCGTAGACGCGCTTTGGCGCGCCGAGGAGGCCGCGGCCGCGACCGGCGGACGGCTCGTCGGCGCCGCCGCCTGGCGCGCGACCGGCGTCGCCATCGACAGCCGCGAGGTGCGACCGGGCGATCTCTTCGTCGCCCTCGCCGGCGCGCAGGCCGACGGCCACCGCTTCATCGGCGCCGCGCTCGAGGCGGGCGCCGCCGCCGCTCTCGCTTCGGAGGCGGGCGAGACGCCGCCGGGCGCGCCGACGCTTCTCGTCGAGGACACGCTGCGCGGCCTCGAGGCGCTCGGCCGGGCGGCGCGGGCGCGGCCCGATCCTTTCGCGGCGATCGGCGTCACCGGCTCGGTCGGCAAGACCTCGACCAAGGAGATGCTCGCGGCGATGCTGGCGCCGCAGGGGCGGACGCACGCGCCGGTCAAGAGCTTCAACAATCATGTCGGCGTGCCGCTGACGCTCGCGCGGACGCCGCGCCGGGCGCGCTACGGCGTCTACGAGATGGGCATGAACCACGCCGGCGAGATCGGCCCGCTCTCGCGCATGGTCCGGCCTCAAGTCGCGCTCGTCACCGCGGTCGAGGCGGTGCATATCGGCAATTTCGAGGACGGGATCGCCGGCGTCGCCGCGGCGAAGGCCGAGATCTTCGACGGGCTCGCGCCGGGCGGAACGGCGATCCTGCGGCGCGACGCGCATTTCGAGTTCATGAGCGCGCGCGCCCGCGACGCCGGCGCCGGCGAGATCGTCGATTTCGGCGACGACGCGACCGTCGCGCGGATCGTCGAGGTCGTCGTCGGCGCCGAGGCGACGGAGGTCGAGGCGCGGCTCCGCGGCCGTCGGCTTCGCTTCCGGATCGGCGCCGCGGGGCGTCACTACGCATGGAACGCGGTCGCCGCGCTGGCCGCCGTCGAGGCCGCCGGCGCCGATGTCGACGCCGCCGCCGCCACGCTCGGCGCGTGGCGCGCGATCGCCGGGCGCGGCGAGCGGACGACGATCGCGCTCGCGACGGGCGGCGAGATCCTGCTCGTCGACGAGAGCTACAACGCCAATCCGGCCTCGATGCGCGCCGCGATCGCCGCCTTCGCCGCCGCGCCGCGCGGCCGGCGAGCGGACGGCGCGCCCGGGCGCCGCCATCTCTTCCTGACCGACATGCTCGAGCTCGGGCCGGCCTCGGAGGCGCTCCACGCCGAGCTCGCCGCGGCGCCTGGGATGGCCGAGATCGATCGCGCGCACGGCGCCGGTCCGGACATGCGGGCCTTTCTCGACGCTTTGCCGCAGGAGCGGCGCGGCCTTTGGGAACCGGATGCGGAAGCGCTTGCGGAGCGCGCGCCGAGCGTGCTTGAAGCGGGCGACTCGGCGATGGTTAAAGGGTCGCTCGGATCGCGCGCGCGCCTCATCGCGGCGGCGCTGCGGCGGCTCGGCGCGGTCGGCGGCTAGGCGCGGTCGCGCGCTCAAGGGGTGGCGGTGATGCTGTATTATCTGTTCGTCGAGGGACCGGGCGGCGGCGATCCGCTGTGGACGTCGATCGACATCTTCCAGTTCCTCACCTTCCGCACCGTCGGCGCGGTGGGCACGGCGCTCATCATCTGCCTGCTCTTGGGCCGCCGGGTGATCGACTTCCTGCGCCTGCGCCAGGGCAAGGGGCAGCCGATCCGCGAGGACGGTCCGGAGCGCCATCTCCTCGAGAAGAAGGGCACGCCGACCATGGGCGGCGTGATGATCCTGGGCGCGCTCTTCGTCTCGACCTTGCTTTGGGCCAATCTCGACAACGGATTTCTCTGGGTCGTGATGCTGGTGACCTTCGGCTTCGGCGTCATCGGCTTCGCCGACGATCTGTCCAAGGTCACCAAATACTCGACGGACGGCGTGCCGCAGAAGCTGCGACTCGTCCTCGGCTTCGCCATCGCCCTCGGCGCGGCGCTGGCGATCAACGCGCTGATGCCCGACGGCGAGGGCTTCAAGATCGTCCCGCCGATCGGCGGCAACGACAAGGTCGAGCGACTGCCGCTCGACGATCTCGACAACATGCTGGCCATTCCCTACACGAAGCAGGTCCTGCTCGATCTCGGCTGGCTCTTCACGCCCTTCGCCATGCTCGTCATCGTCGGCTCCGCGAACGCGGTGAACCTCACCGACGGCCTCGACGGCCTCGCGATCGTGCCGGTGATGATCGCCGCCGGCTGCTTCGCGGTGTTCGCCTATTTCGTCGGCCGCGTGGACTATTCCTGGTGGCTCAATCTGCCTTACGTCCGCGGCACGAGCGAACTCACCATCTTCTGCGGCGCGCTGATCGGCGCCGGCCTCGGCTTTCTGTGGTACAACGCGCCGCCGGCGATGGTGTTCATGGGCGACACCGGATCGCTGGCGCTCGGTGGCGCGCTCGGCGCGATCGCCGTCGCGACCAAGCACGAGATCATTCTCGGCGTCATCGGCGGCCTGTTCGTCGTCGAGACGATGTCGGTGATCATTCAGATCTGGTACTATAAGTTCACCGGCAAGCGGGTGTTCCTGATGGCGCCCATTCATCATCACTTCGAGAAGCGCGGCTGGCGCGAGCCGACCATCGTGATTCGATTCTGGATCATCTCCGTCATCCTCGCGCTCGTCGGCCTCGCCAGCCTCAAGCTGAGGTGATCCGGTGATTCCGGCGCGCGGCGCTGAGGGGCGGGCGGTCGGCGTTTTCGGCATGGGACGCAGCGGCCTCGCGACCGCGCGCGCGCTCGCCGCCGGCGGGGCCGAGCCGGTCTGCTGGGACGATGCGCCCGAGGGCCGCGCCGCCGCCGAGGAGGCGGGCTTCCAGCTCGCGGATCTGACCAAGCCGAGCGTCGTCGGCGCGCTCGACAAGCTCGTGGTCTCGCCCGGCGCGCCGCATCTCTTTCCGGCGCCGCATCCGGCGGTGCGCGCGGCGATCGACGCGGGCGTTGCGCTCGACAACGACATCGGGCTGTTTCTGACCGAGGTCGCCAGGTTCGCCGAGGCGACGTCGGACAAGGCGCGCGACCGCGCCGAGATCCTCGCGCGGCGCCGGCCGCACGAGCCGGGACCGCCGCGCGGAGACGCGATGGCCGGCCTCTTCGCGCCGGCGCCGGTGCTCGCGGCGCTCTCCGAGGATCTCTACGAGACGGCGCGCGCGATCACGGCGCCGCAGGTCGTCTGCGTGACCGGATCGAACGGCAAGTCGACGAGCGCGGCGCTGATCGCGCATCTGCTGGCGAGCGCCGAGCGGCCGGCGCAGCTCGGCGGCAATATCGGCGTCGGCGTCTTCGCGCTCGAACCGCCGCGGCCGGGCGAGATCTACGTGATCGAGGTCTCGTCCTATCAGACCGATCTCGCCTCGTCGCTGGCCTGCGACGTCGCCGCGCTCACCAATCTGAGCCCCGATCATCTCGACCGCCATGGCGGCTTCGGCGGCTATGTCGCGGCCAAGCGTCGGCTCCTGACCGAGAGCGGCGCGCGGGCGCGGATCGTCGGCGTCGATTCGCTCGAGGCGCGGGCGCTGCTCGCCGGGCTCGCCGCCGGCGCCGAGGGCCGCGCCGGGCTCTTCGCGACCGGATCCGTCCTGCGGCGGTCCGCCTTCGACGGCGTCTATTCCGAGGGCGCGCGGCTCTCGATGCTGCGCGCCGGCGTCGAGATCGGCGCGGTCGACCTCTCGGCCGCCGAGGCGCTGCGCGGCGCCCACAACGCCGCCAACGCGGCGACGGCGGCGCAGGTCTGTCTCGCGCTCGGCCTCACGCCCGAGGAGATCGCCGGCGGGATGTCGCGCTTCGGCGGCCTCGAGCATCGCATGAAGACGATCGCCATGCGCGCCGGCGTGCGTTTCGTCGACGACAGCAAGGCCACGAATCTCGACGCGGCGGCGCAGGCGCTCGCCAGCTTCGATCGCATTCGCTGGATCGCCGGCGGCAAGGCCAAGGAGACCGATCTCGCGCCGCTCGCGCCGCATTTCGGGCGCATCGCGAAGGCGTATCTCATCGGCGAGGCCGCCGCGCCGTTCGCCGCTTCGCTCGCGGCCGCGCCCGGCGCGCCGGCGCATGAGCGCTGCGGCGACCTCGCCGAGGCCGTTCGCCGCGCCGCCGGAGAGGCTGCGCCCGGCGAGACCGTTCTGCTCTCGCCGGCCTGCGCGAGCTTCGATCAGTTCAAGGATTTCGTCGAGCGCGGCCGAGCGTTCCAGGCGGCGGTCGCGGCCCTCGCGCCGATCGGCGAGGAATAAGGCGCGTTTCGCGCGAAAAAGCGGCGAAAATGGACGTCGAGCGCCGCTCGAGCGTGATTTTCGTAGGAGAGCCGGCGTTCCTTGCGTTATTGGTTGAGCGTCCAAAGACGCTGCGCGCTCCGCCCGGCGTCCTATGGAACGGTATTCAGCGATGAACGATCCCTCCAAGAAGGAGCGCGCTGAGGAGGCGCGCGGTTCGCGTGGCGCGACGGCCGCCGCGGGCGGCGGTGAACCGAGCGCCTCTGCGACGCGGCGCGACGGCTGGCGCTGCGGCGGCGTGTCGCCGCTCGTCTTCGAGAGCGCGCATGGGGTCCCGCGGGACCGCGCGACGCCGCGGACGGCGATCAAACGAGGGTTCGGCCATCCCGTCGTCACCGTGCTGTTGTCGGTCGCGATCGGCGTCTCCGGCGGCGCGTTTCTGGAGCGGTTCATCGGTCCTGACCGACACCCGTCGAACGTCGAGCCGCAGATGGCCCTGATCTCCGAGCTTCAGGCGTCGGTTCCGCGCGCGCTCGCCGCCCGGCCGCCCGCGCCTTCGGCGCTCGAGGCCGCGCCTGCGCCGGTCGCGCCCGCCGCGCTCGACGCGTCGCCA
>CAZPTD010000059.1:0-15537 GCA_964588915.1 uncultured Neomegalonema sp.
CTTGGCCGGGATGACAAGGGCGAGGTTGGCTCCATCGGAGCCGATCAGACGATAGACAGGTCGCCATGGCGTGGACAAGCGCCGCGCGCCTTCAGAGCTCCCGCAACACCCGGAAGCCGACGACCGGCGACCAGTCGAGCTTCATCGCCTTGCTCCGCGCCGCGCAGCTGGCGAATTTCGCCGGCAGCGCCCAGGCGCCGCCGCGGGCGACCGCCCAGCGCCCGTCGCCGAGCCGCGGCGCGCCGGTCGGATCGGCGCCGCGATGACTGTCCGCCCAATCGTCCAGGCACCACTCGAAGCAATTGCCGAGCATGTTGTGGAGGCCCCAAGGATTGGGCCTGAGCGAGAGCGTCGGATAGGGCCCGGCAAAGCGCTGCGACGGGTCGGGCTTCTGATCGACGAACGCGTCCTCGGCCATCTTGTCGGCGCGGCCGCAGGCCGGATCCCACACGTCGCCCCACCAATAGACGCCGTCCGTCCCGGCGCGGGCGGCGTATTCCCATTCCGCCTCGCTCGGCAGGCGATAGAGCGCGCCCGTCTCCTCCGAGAGCCAGGCGCAATAGTCGATCGCCTGCGCCAGCTCGAGGCGCACGGCCGGCAGGCTCGCCTCGCCGAAATCGTTGTCCGGCCGCCTGCCGCCGGTCGCGTCGCAGAACGCCTCGAACTCGGCGAAGCTGACCGCGCCGACGCCGAGCGCGAAGGGCTTGGCGATCGTCACGTCAAGCGGATCGGCGGCGGCGGCGAACACGTCCTCGCTCGGCCGCGCGCCCATGCGAAAGCGCCCGGAAGGCGCGACCGCGAGCAACGGGCCGACGCCGCCGGAATTGAGCGGATCGGAGAAGGGCGAGGCGGCGTCGGTCATGCTCTCATCCGCTTGCGAAAGAGCGCCGCCGCGCCGAGCGCGACGGCGACGGTTCTTGCGCGCCTATTCCTCCGGCGCGCGAATGGTGAGCGCCGGATTGAACGCGAAGAAGTTCATCGGCATGATGTGGATCGTCTTCCAGTCCGTCGACATCACCGGCCAATCCTCCATCCGCGGGATGTGATGGAAGCCGGCGGTGAACCACACGACGACGTCCGCGTTCTGAACGCCGCGATCGGCCTCGACCCAGCGCGCCAGCGTGTCCGATCCGTCGCTCTGCATCGGCAGCGCGCCGCCGGCATAGCGCTGTTCCGGATCATACGGCGTCACCCAAACGCTGTACTCGATATAGGCGTTGCGCAGCATCGGCGGATCGGCCTCGAAGTCGAACGGCCCGTAAGCGACCGTGCCGTGATGGATCATGAAGCTCGGGAAATGCCCGAGCGGCCCGCGCTCGGCGTTGTTCATGATCTGGAAGTAGCGCGGCTCGAAGGCGCTGATCCGATAGCGGGCGTCGAGCTCGGTGTCCGGCGCGACATGCTCGACCGTCCACATCGAGCGCCGCGGCGAGTCGGCCGCGACCTCGGCCGGCACGATGTCCATGGTCATGAACTGGTTCACCGGCCCGTCGATGTCGAAATCGATGCGGAAGTTGAAATAGTGGTCGTGGAACGGCGCGACGAGATGCGGCGCGATCAGCGAGCCGTGCTCGGTGTCCGCCTCGGCCGTCGGATCGGTCATGCTGGTCGACGCGACGCCCTTGACCGCGTCGAGGCCGGTGGCGCCGACCATGATGTAGATCTCGCCGTTCTGCTTGAAGCGGTAGTCGATGAGATAGTCGTAATTGCCGACCTCCGAGGCGGTGCGGATAACGAGCTCGGTGGCCGGGCGGCCCTCGGCCGGCGTGAACTCCTCGGGCGTCTGGGCGAAGATCTCGAAATGGCGCCAGGCCGGATCGCCGATATTGCGCTCGAAGATGCAGATCGCGTCCGGGATCTCGAACGGCGCGCCGGCGTCGTCATTGATGATCGCCGGCAGGAAGGTCGCGTAAGCCGGGCAGTCGACGCCGCGGCGCAGCGGCGTCAGGAACAGGCCGAAGCCGTATTCGCCGCTGTCCATATAGGTGCGCCAATACCAGCCCGCGCCCGGATCCTGATAGGGCACGAACACCTCCGAGAGATGCGCCTGGTAGATCACGGAGCGCCAGCTCTCGCCGTCCCAGGCCTCGATCTGCGACAGGACGAGGCCCGGCCGCTTGTCGGTCCGGTAGCGCATGCGCCAGATGTCCCAGGCGATCGCCGAGCCTTCGACCGTGAAGTTCGGGCCGCCGGGCTGCGACAGCGTCGCCGGCGAGGTCTCCGGCCGAAGCTCGGCGCGCTCGGCGACCTCCTCCTCGGTGTAGCCCCAGCCGTCGGTCGGCGGCGGCACGGCGCCCTCGTCGATCACCTCCAGCGCCTCGCCGCTCGCGAGGTCGACCACGGCGAAGAGGCCCTCGATCGGCCGCGCGTAGAAGTTGGAGCTGATCGGGTTCTGGTAGCACGGCACCTTCATCAGCCGCGTGTTCTCGTATTCCGGCGTCAGGAAGTTGCCGGCGGTGAGCGGCAGGCAGAAGACGTCGTCCGGCGTCAGGCCGCGCGCCTCGAGCCCGGCGACCATGTCCGGATGCGCGAGCGCCGCCTCCATCGCGGCGACGAACTCGGTGAAGAGCACCATCGGCTGGCCGTCGAGCGCGCCCGAGGCCTCGACCGCGCCCGAGGTCAGGTTCACGACCGCGAATTGGAAGCCGCTCTCGGACGTGAAATGCGCGCTCACGCGGCGGTCGAGCGGCGCGTCGCCTTCGGACCAGGCGAGCACGTCCTCCTTCGGCGGCTCGAGAAGCTCGATGAGCGGATAGAGCGTCTGACCGTCGGCGAGCCCGGCCTCGCGTAAGAGCTCGGAAGTCGCGCCGATCTCCTCGGCGGTGAGCCCGTCGAGCGGATGCGCGAGCGCCTGGGCGCCCGAGATCGCGGCCGCCAGCGCGCCGCAGGCGAGTAGTTTTCGAAGCCTCATTCTGCCTGTCCTCCTCTTGGGGCCCTCTGCGCCCCGCATCCTTCCGGGACGCTTCGAGGCGCCCGGATCGGCCTCGCGGCGGCGACGAGGGGCGGACAGCCCCGAGGAGCGAGCCCGACCCGGCGCCGCGCGGGCGGCCGGCTCATCGACGCTGTCGCGTCTCTTCGCCGTCGCCGCGGTTCTCGTTATCAGAGAATCGCGGTTCCGACACTCGCGCCGCCGCACACATAGAGCACCTGGCCGGTGACGAAGCTCGATTTCGGATCGGCGAAGAACATGAAGGCGTTGGTCACGTCGGCGACGTCGCCGAGGCGCTTGACCGGAATGCGCTCGGCGAGCTGCGCCTCCTGGTCGCTGTCCTTCTCGATGACGCCCCAGAAATTGTCGGTGCGGATCGGGCCCGGCGCGACGACGTTGACGGTGATCCCGAAGGGCGCGAGCTCGAGCGCCCAGGTCCGAGCCATGCCGATCATGCCGGCCTTGGTGGCGCTGTAGGCGGTGCGCGTCGGCACGCCGAGCGCGGCGCGCGAGCCGTTGAAGAGGATGCGCCCGAAGCGCCGCGCCTTCATCGCCGGCAGGGCGGCCTGCGCGAGCGTCAGCGCCGAGCCGAGATGAAGCTGAGCGAGGCCGGCGATGTCCTCGGGCTTCGCCTCCTCGAGAAGGTTGGGCCAGATCAGGCCGGCGTTGTGGACGAGATGCGTGACCTCGAAGCGATCCTTGATCTCCGTCGCCGCGGCGTCCACCGCCGCCGTGTCGAGGAGATCGACCTCGATCGACGAGAGCCGCTCATGGGCGAAGTCCGGCTTCCGGCGCGAGAGCGAGACCACGCGATAGCCCGCCGCCAGCATCGCCTGTGCGAGATCGGCGCCGATGCCCTTGTTGCCGCCGGTGACGAGCGCGGTGAAGTCGCCCGTCATCGCAACGCTCCTCCACGCATGCGGCCTCGATCCGAAGCCCTGTCGGCCCTCGGCCCGCCTGGCGACCGACCCGCGGGTCGGCCGGCGCCGATGTGGCTCGATAGGTCGTTCATTTCCGACCGCCCTCTCTTGCGACGAGCGCCAACACCCGGAGCGGGCTGCCGGTGCCGTTCTTGATCTTGAGCGGCGGCGCCACCAGGAACGCGCCTTTCGGCGGCAAGAGGTCGAGGTTTCTCAGGCATTGCAGCCCGAGCCGCCCGGCGCCGTGGAGGATGAAATGCGCGGGATAGGGCGGCGCGTAATGCATCCCCTGGCCGGCGTCGGTGCCGACCGTCTCCGTGCCGAAGCCTCGGATCCCGCGCGCCTCGACCAGGAGCCGGATCGCCTCCGGCGTCGGACCAGGCGAATGCGGCCCGTCCTCGCGCATGTTGAGATAGGCGGCGCCGGAGCGCTTCGACCAGTCGGTGCGCATCAGCACCCAGCTCTCGGGCGCGATCCGCCCGTGCTCCGTCTCCCAGGCTTCGACGATCTCGGGCGTGAGCTCGAAATCCTCGTCCTCCGCCGCGCCCTCCGAGCAGTCGATCACGTTGATCGGCCCGAAAAACTGCTCGGCCGGGATCTCGTCGACCGACCCCATCGGCCAATCGCGGCCGGAGATCCAATGCGAAGGCGCGTCGAAATGGGTGCCGGTATGCTCGCCGCAGGTGAAGTTGTGCCATTTCCAGGCCGGGCCGCGATGGTCGTAGGCCGAGATCTCCTCCATGCGGAAGCGCGCGCATTGGCCGAATTCGGGCGGCAGCACGATCACCGGAAAATCCGGGTCGAGCGTATGGGTGAGGTCGACCGCCTCGATCGCGCCGGAGCCGAGGCCGGCGGCGAGGCCGTCGAGGGTCGCTTGCGGCGCGGCTTCTTTCGCGGCTTTGGCGGCCATCACGCGCCTCCTCGGTTCTCGATCATCTCGCGCTCGAGGATCTTCGGCCCGGCGCGCCAGCGGTCGATGACGTCCCGAGCGACGTCGCCGATGAAGACGTCCTCCAAGCCGTCCTCGAGCGCCGCGATCACCGCCTTGGCGACGGCCTGCGGCACGAGCTTGGGCGGCGGCAAGGGCTGGCGCCACTCGTCCTCGGTCGGCCCGACGAAGGCGTTCAGCACGCGGACGCCGCCCGGCGCGAGATCGGCGCGCAAGGCTTGGGACAGCGAGAGCGCGGCGGCGTTCGAGGCCGAGAACGGCGCGAAATCGGGCGCGTTCGTCCAGGCGTAGACCGAGAGGACGTTGACCCAGGCGGCGGCGGAGTTGTCGCCGTCGGCGCCGCGGGCGCGCATCACCGGCCCGAAGGCCTGCGCCAGCCGCATCAGGCCGAAATAGTTCACCTCCATCTCCTCGCGCGCGAAGACGACGTCGCCGCGCTCGAAGAGGCCGCCCGGCCGCACGAACTGGGCGTTGTTGACGAGGATGTCGGTCTTGCCGGAGATCTCGCCGGCGAGCTCCTGGACGCTCTTGGTGTCGGTGACGTCGAGCGGCAGGATCTCGACGTTCTTCACCGCCTTGAGCCGCTCCTGATGCGGATAGGGCCGCCAGCTCTCGGCCTCGCCGACGAAGATGATCGACGCCTCGGCGGCGGCGAAGGCCTCGGCCAGCGCCACGGCGTTCGGGTTGCGCGCCTCGGCGATCAGCACGCGGCGGAATTTCGGGTCGCAGGTCATCTCGCGCATCTGCGGATCGTCCTCGAGGTTCGGCGCGCCGCCCTCGGGCAGCGCGAAGAGCGCGGCCTGGCCGGCTTTGTCGAGCCGGTTGACGAGGCGCACGCGGCCCTCGACCTCGGCGTCGCCATGGAGATGGCAGATGATCGACGGCCCGGCGTCGAGCCGCACCGTGCCGACGCGCCAGGGCGTGCGCTCGCGGAAATAGACGTTGGTGCTGGTGCGCACGGTCGTCTCGGCGATAACGGCGCCCTTCGGGTCGACGTCGCGCCAGACGAGATCGGTCGAGAGGCAGCGCGCGCAGGCGTCGCGCGGCGGATACTGGAGCGCGCCGCATTCGGCGCAGACCTGCAGCATGAAGCGGCCTTCGGCGGCGGCGGCGGCGAGGCCGAGCGCGGCGCGGCTCCGGAAATGGCTCGGCCGCGTCGGCTGGCGCGTCCGCTTCTGCGGGTTTTTCTTCGGCGGCGGTTTGAGCGGCTCGGTCATCTCACGCTCCGGAGAGGATCGCCGCGCCGGTCGAGACGCCGCGGTCGTAGTTGATGACGCCGAAGCCGGAGGAGAGCCCGAGCCGCGCGCCCGTCACCTGCCCGTCGCCGGCCTGGCCGGTCACTTGCCGGATCGTCTCGACGAGCCCGAGAAAGCCGCCCGCGGCGCCGGCTTGTCCGGCCGAGAGCTGGCCGCCCGAGGTGTTGTGCGGCAGGTCGCCGTCGATCTCGAACGCATGCGCGCGGACGAATTCCGGCGCCGCGCCCTTGGCGCAGAAGCCGAGATCCTCGAATTGGATCATCATGATGACCGGATAGTCGTCATAGGTGGTCAAGACGTCCACGTCCTCCGGCCGGCAATCGGCCATCGCGTAGAAGGCGTCCGTCTCCGCCGCCCAGCCGCCGCGCATCTGGATCGGATCGTCTTGATACGCGTTGTGCCGCTCGATCGTCGCGCGGATATGGGCGTGCGGCAGCCCGGCGGCGCGCGCGTCGGCCTCGCGCATGACCAGGAACGCCTCGGCGCCGGCGACCGGCATCACGCAGTCGAAAAGGGTTATGGGATCCGAGATCGCGCGGCCGGCGAGATAGTCCGCCATCGTCAGCGACCGCTCGAGGATCGCCGCGCCCGCGCGGAGCGCGTTGGCGCGCTGAGCGACGCAGAGCTTGCCGAAGTCTTCGCGCGTCGCGCCGTGACGGCGCATATAGTGGTCGGTCAAGAGCGCGAAGCAGGCGTTCGGGCCGCCCGAGCCGTAGGGATAAGAGGCGTCCTGGGCGAAGCGGCTGAAACTCGACAGCATGCGCCGGAAGCTGTCGACATGGTTGGCGTCGCCGGCGACGCAGGCGACGATATCGGCGTCGCCCGACTGCACCGCCCGCGCCGCCCGCCGGAGCGCCGTCACGCCGCTGGCGCCGCCGGTGACGATATGATCGAGCCAGCGCAGCTCCAGCCCGAGATGCTGCGTCAGGCCGACCGCCGTGTCCGGAAAGAGCGTGAAACTCGCCGCCGCCAGGCCGTCGATGTCGCCCGGCGCGAGGCCCGCCTGCTCAAGCGACGCCTTGAGCGCCCGAGCGATCCACCAATGCGCCGTCTCCTTGGAGAAGCGCACGTATTTCGCGGTCGCCGGCGCGGCGACCACGACGCCGTCATACGGTTGGCGCGCGTCGGTCACGACGCGCCGCGCTTCTTGAGAGGACGCAGGTCGATCGCGGCGTCCGTTCCGACCATTTCGGCAACCAGGCGCTTGAGCTGGGCGCGCTGGAGCTTGTTGGTCGACGTCAACGGCAGCGCGTCGACAAAGGCGATGTAGCCCGGCGCCTTGTAATAGGCCATGCGCTCGAGACACCAGGCCTGGATCGCCTCGGCCCGCGCCCGATCGCGCGCGCCCTCGACGACGAGACAGGCGAAGACCTCGTCGCCGCGGATCGCGTCCGGCGCCGCGGCGACGGCGACGGCCTTCACCTCGGGATGGCGGATCAGGCCGGATTCGACGTCGACCGCGGCGATGTTCTCGCCGCTGCGGCGGATGACGTTCTTCTTGCGGTCGACGAAGAAGAAGTCGCCGTCGGCGTCGCGCCGGACGATGTCGCCGGTGTGAAACCAGCCGCCTTCCCAGGCCTCCGCCGTCGCCTCCGGGTTCTTGTAGTACTCGGCGAAGAAGCCCTTCCTCGGATCCGGCCCGGCCTGGCGCACCAGAAGCTCGCCCGGCTCGTCCGGACCCGCCTCGGCGCCGTCGTCCTTGACGATCCGCGCCTCGATCGGCGGCAGCGGCCGGCCGAGGCAGCTCACGCCCACTTTGCGCGGATGTTGGTTGGCGGCGATCACCGCGCCGGCGCCGGTCTCGGTCATCGCCCAGGCTTCGACCAGCGGAAAGCCGAAGCGCTCCTCGAACGCGGCGTGCAGCGCCGGATCGACGCCGGCGCCGAAGCCGAAGCGGACGTCATGGGCGCGATCCTCGGCGCTCGGCTCGGCCTTCATCAGGATCGACGGCATCACGCCGAGATAATGCAGGCACGTCGCCTTGGCGGCGCGGACCTCCGACCACCAGCTCGTCGGATGGAAGCGGTCGAGCACCGTCAGGCAGCCGCCGACCGCGACCATCGCCATCACCGAATAGGCCATCGCGTTCATGTGGAAGACCGGCAGCGGCGTCAGCATGCGCTCGCCGTCCTCATGGAGCGCGCAGAGCCCGCCGGCGCCCGCGTACCATTCGCCGGCGCTCAGGAAATAGTCGTTGGTGAGCACGCAGCCCTTGGGCGCGCCGGTGGAGCCCGAGGTGTAGAGGATCGCCGCCGGCGTCGCGCGATCGGGCGTCGCGGCGAACGATGCCGGAGTTCGCGCCGGCGGCGCGTCGTCCGGGCCGATCACGGGCAGGTCGACTCCGACCGCCGCGCCCGCCGCCGCCAGATCCTGCGCGCGCGCAGCAGTCGAGACGGCGAGGACGGGCTCGCTGTTCTCGCAGAGATACTCCAACTCCAGCGCCTTCAGGTCCGGATTGACCGGCACGACGACGGCGCCGAGCGCGTTGAGCGCAAACCAGTGAAACAGGAAGGCGGGCCGGTTCTCGAGCAAAACGAGAACCTTGTCGCCGGCGCCGTAGCCCGCCTCGGCGTAGCGCGTCTGAAGCCGCTCGACGGCGACGAACGCCTCGACATAGGCGACCTCGCCCGCCTCGACGCCATAGGCCTCGGCCGTCGCCGGCGCCACGTTCAGGAACGACCGCTGCGGCCAGCGCGCCGCCGTGGCGGCGAAGGCGGCGAAGACCGATGTCGCCGATGCGATGCCCATTGCGCGTTCCCGCTCAGACGAAGAGCTGGATGTTGCCGAAGGCGGCGTCGCAGTTGAGGAGATCGACGCGCTTCAGCTGGATCTTCAGCTCGCCGCCCAGCTCGACCAGCTCGTGCCGCGCCGTCGCCGCGAGCAGGAACTGGTCGTCGAGCCGCGTCTCGACATAGTGGAGCCGCGTCGTCGTCACGTAAGGACCCGCGGCCGGGTCGGCCTGATCGACATCCGGGCGGTTCAGCACATGCAGGCAGCGGCTCTTCGGCTTCTGCGAGAAGGTGCGCTCGCCCTTCAGCCGCTCGACCCGGAGCTTGCGCAGGAACGCGTCCTCGTAGAGGAGCGAGGTCACCAGCTTCGGATCGGTCTGCTGATAGTCGAGCGGCATCCAGTACACGCCGTCCGGCGCCCAGAGAGCGAGCCACTCGTCGAAGCGGCCCTCGTCGATCAGCCGCGCCTCGAGATAGACGAAATCGATCAGCGCTTCTTTCGTTGCAGCAGCCATGGCCGCCTCTCTTTTCTCCGCGTGGTCAGCCCCGCCCCAGCTCATTCCGCCGCGGCCTTCTCTCGCGGCGCCATGAATCTCGCCCAAGCGTCGAACTGATTGCGCATCTGCCGCTCGGTGGTGCCGTTGGTGACGCGCTCCTCGTCGAAGGTCTCGTCCTCCTCGTAGAGGCGCTGGATGTTGATCCATTCGACGCCGTCGGACGCGAGGCCTTCTTGAGCGCGCTCGTACATCTCGAGATCGTCATGCCCGACGACGGAGGTCGGCGCGTTGATCAGCCGATTGTACATCGCCGTGCGCTCGAGCAGCATGTCCGGCGCGCCGACCAACCGAAAGATCCAGCTTTCCACCAGCGTCTTGTTCGCCGCGAGCGGAATGAAGTTCCGAAGCTGCTGGATCGGCCCTTTGATCATGATGTTCGGGAAGTAGACGGTGTTGTGCCGGTTCTCGCCCAGGATCCGGCGCGCCCGCTCCTCGCCATAGGCGGCGACCATCTGGTCGAAATAGCCGGGCACGGCCGAGTAGTCGGAATGAATCGAATGATGGACGCCGGTGTGGCCGTGGCCGTTCGGCCAGGTGCGGATGCCCATCTCCTCGAAGATCTCGTAAGGCGACTTGAAGGGCGCGATCACCTCCATCGCCATCGGCTTCTTGGCGTCCGCCGGCTTCTCCATGCTTTCCCAGAGCTTCACCGCGGAGCCGGCCGAGCTCTCATGCGCGACCATCGGGTGGCAGGTGTCGGTCTGATTGTCGACCAGCATCTTCCAGTTGCAGTTGTGCATGTAGCGCAGCGGCGGTCCGGCGACCTCGAGCCGACCCTCGGGCGAGCGGTCGACCATGTTGTCGATCGAGGAGAGCGAGTCGCCGAAATAATCCTCGAAGGAGATCCCGTCCGGGTCGAGCCGGACGAAGACGAAACCGCGGTAGTTCTTCACCGCGCCGGCCTTCGCCAGCCCCTTGCAGGCCTCGCTCTGTTCGAGGCCGGCGCCTTCATAGCCCTTCTTCAGAGGGATCGCGAGGAGGTCGCCGTTCGTCTTGAACGACCAGGCGTGATAGGGGCAGCGGAAGAACTTGCCGGTGTTGCCGGAGCGGTCGATGACGATCTTGGTGCCCTTATGCGGGCAGCGGTTGTGCAGCACATGGACGTCGCCGTTCGAATGCCGCGACATCAGGAGCGGCTGCCGGCCGATCTCGATCGCGGCGTAGTCGCCCGGATTCGGGACCTGGCTCTCATGGCCGGCGAACACCCAGGTCGCGTGGAAGAGCCGCTTCATCTCGAGCGCGAAGATCTCATCGTCGACATAGGTGTCGCGATGAACCTCTCTCGGGCGCACGAGCGCCGCGATAGCCGCCGGATCGTCGCTGTACTTTCCCATGTTCGAACTCCCTTGACGCCCCTCGCGACGACCCTGCGGCCGTCCCGCCCTTTCTGCTAAAGATCCAAGACCAGCCGCTTCGACTTCGCGCGCGAGACGCAGATCTGCATCACCTTGTTCGACGCCTTCTCCGCGTCGGTCAGAACGACGTCGCGATGATCGGGCTCGCCCTCGAGAACCTCGGTCTGGCAGATGCCGCAATCGCCGCGCTGGCAATCATAGACGAGATCGACGCCCGCCGCCTCGAGCGCCTCGATGATCGACTTGTCGGGCGGCACCTCGACCACCTGGCCGGTCGACTTCACCTCGACCTCGAAGGCGCCGTTCGCGGCCGCCGCCGCGCCGCCGGCCTTCTGGCCCGGATTCTCGAAGAGCTCGAAGCGAATGTTCTCGCGCGCGACGCCGCGCGCGAGCGCCTTCTCGCGGACCGCCTCGATCATGCCCTTCGGTCCGCAGACATAGAGCCGGCGCTCCGGCGCCGCGCCGGCGAGGAGCGCGTCGAGGTCGAGGCGCGTCTCGGGCTCGTCGTCGCAATGGAGCGCGAGGCGCTCGCCGCAGATGGCGCGCAGCTCCGCGAGAAAGGCGAATTGCGGCCGGCTCCGCACCGCGTAATGGAGCTCGAAGTCGCGGCCCGCCTCGGCCAGCGCCGCCGCCATCGAGACGAGCGGCGTGACGCCGATGCCGCCGGCGATGAGCAGCGGCCGATCGGCGGCGTCCTCGGCCAGCGCGAAATCGTTCTTCGGCGCTTCGATGGTCGCCTCGTCGCCCTCGGCGAGCCGATGCATGTAGGCCGAGCCGCCCGCGCTCTCGCTCTCCAGGAGCACGCCCAGCCGATAGCGCGCCGGCGACCGCGCCTCCTCGCGCGAGAGCGCGATGAGCGAATAGGCGCGCTCGCCGCCGCCCGGCAGCGCGACCTTCACATGCGCGCCCGGCTCGAAGGGCGGCAAGCTCTCGCCGGCCGCCGGCGCGAGCTCGATGCGCCTGATGCGATCGGTTTCCGGTTTGGCCGCCGAGACTTTCAGCTTTAGGCTCGCCATGCGCCGCTCCCATCGGGTTCGCCGCGCCGATCGCCGCTCGGCGTCGGCGCGCGCCGCCATCAGGGCGCGCAACGACGGAAATGTCAAGCTTCATATATAAAATACTGCATTCACATGAATGCATAATTGTTTTAGTTTAAAAACATCAATAGGATAACTCGGCATTAGGCATATTAATCTCCGAATGCATATTTCATGCTTGAAACTCGATCGGCGCTGTAGCAGAGTTCGGAGGGGTGCGCCTTAGGGAACCGGAGGAAATCGAAATGGGTCGTAAAGTCTTATCGGCGGCGGCGATCGCCGCAATGTTGTCAATTGGCGCGTCGGCGAGCGCGCAAGAAACCGTCCTCACCATGTCGAGCTGGCTGCCGCCCTCGCATCCGATCGTCGAGGGCATGATGAAGCCCTGGGCGGAGGCCGTCGAAGAGGCGACCGAGGGCCGGGTCGTCGTCCAGATCCTCGACGCGCCGCTCGGCCCGCCGCCGGCGCATTTCGATCTCGCCGCCGACGGCATCGTCGAGCTCACCTACGGCGTGCACGGCTACACGCCCGGCCGCTTCACGCTCACCCAGATCTCGGAGCTGCCCTTCCTCGCCAACGACGCCACCAGCCTCTCGGTCGCCTATTGGCGCTTGCACGAGTCGACGCTGGCCGAGTTCGGCGAGCATCGCGGCGTCAAGGTGCTCGGCGTCTTCACCCACGGCCCGGGCTATCTCTGGTCGACCGGCGGCGCGGTGACGCCGATCGAGGGCACGGCGGGCGCGAAGATCCGCGTCGCCGGCGCGATCTCGCAGCAGATCATCGAAGCGCTCGGCATGGTGCCGGTCCAGGCGCCGGCGCCGCAATCCTACGAGATCCTCTCGAGCGGCGTCGCCGACGGGGTCGTCTTCCCGGGAGAGTCGATCACCTTCTTCCGCCTCGACAGCCTGATCACCCAGGGCCTGCGCGTTGAAGGCGGTCTCTACAACGTCTCGTTCTTCTTCGTCATGAACGAAGACGCCTTCGACAGCCTCTCCGAAGCCGACCAGGCCGCGATCGAAGAGCTCTCGGGCGAAGCGTTCGCGCGCGTCGCCGGCGCCGCCTGGGACGCGGCCGACGCCGCAGGGCTCGCCGCGCTCGAGGGCAAGGTGACGATCCATGAGGCGTCCGAAGACGACGCGGCCGCGCTCCAGGCGGCGGCCGAGCCGATCTACGCCGGCGTGCGCGCCAACTTCGAGGCCGCCGGGCTCGACTTCGACGCGGTGCTCGAGGCCCTCAAGGCCGATATCGCCGCCGTCGCCGCCGAGTAAGCATGCGCGCGACCATCGAAACCTACGGAGTGCGCGCCCGCCGCGCGCTCCGCCTGGCGACGAGCGTCCTCTGCGGCGTCTTGCTTCTGCTGCTGATGGGCGTGACCGTCGTCGACGTCGTCGGACGCTACCAATTCGACAGCCCGCTCCTCGGCGGCGGCGAGTTGACCAAGCTGCTCTTGATGTCGGTGATCTTCACCGGACTGCCGGCGATCTGCCTCGATGACGGGCATATCGCCGTCGATCTGTTGACCGGACGGCTGCGCGGTCGGGCGGCGCAGATCCACTTGTTCATCGTCCGCATTTTCAGCGCCGCGGTTCTGGCGGTGATGTCGTGGCGGATCTGGGAAGAGTCGAAGGGCATGTTCGACGTCAACCGGATCACCGGCGAGTATTACGACCTTTCAGGACAGGATTTTCGCATACCGCTCGGCTATTTCGCCCAAGGCGCGGCGGCGCTCGTCGCCTTCTCGGCCCTCATCACGCTCGTGATCGCCGTGCTCTGGCTCTCCAAAAGCGGAGAAGAGGCGTGAGCGGCATGGAGTGGGAAATCGGCCTCGCGCTTCTGCTCGGCACGCTCTTTCTCGGCATGCCGATCGCCTTCTCGCTGCCGCTGATCGGCTTCGTGGGCCTCGCCACGCATCGCGATCCTGAGCGCGCGCTCAACCTCCTAGGCGCCACATACTTCGAGGAGGCGCAGAGCCAGACGCTGCATGTGGTGCCGCTCTTCATCCTGATGGGCAATTTCATCGTCCAGTCCGGGATCGCGCGCGAGCTCTACTCGGCGGCCAACGCCTGGCTCCGGCACCGGCGCGGCGGCCTCGCCATGGCCACCGTCGTCGCCTGCGGCGGCTTCGCCTCCGTCTGCGGCTCGTCGCTGGCGACCACCGCGACGATGGCCAAGATCTCGCTGCCGGCGATGCGCGAATACGGCTATTCGGATCGCCTCGCCGCCGGCTCGATCGCCGCCGGCGGCACGCTCGGGATCCTGATCCCGCCCTCGGTGATCCTGATCATCTACGGCATTCTCACGGCGAAGGACGGCGGCGACATCGGCGCGCTCTTCATCGCCGGGCTGATCCCGGGCCTGCTCGGCGTCATCGGCTACATGCTGGCCGTCCGGCTCTCGATGGCGATCACCGGCGAGCGGCACGCCGAGCAGGAGAAGCTGCCGCTGAGGGAGCGCTTCGGCGCGCTCAAGAACGTGATCTGGGCGCTCGGCCTCTTCGTCTTCGTCCTCGGCGGCATCTACACCGGCGCCTTCACGGCGACCGAGGCGGCCGGCATGGGCGCCGCCGGCGCGATGCTGCTGACCATCGTGCGCCGCAAGCTGGCCTTCCGCGAGACGCTGACGACGCTCTTCGACTCCGCCAAGACCACCGCGGTGATGTTCTTCATCTATTTCGGCGCGGTCTACTTTCAGAAATTCCTGACCTTCACCTCGATCGGCTCGGACATCGAGACCTTCATCCAGTCGCTCGGCGCAGGCCCGTACGAGATCATCCTGATGCTGGTGATCATGTACGTGATCCTCGGCGCGCTGCTCGAGAGCCTGTCGATGATCGTGCTGACCGTGCCGATCCTCTATCCGATCATCCAGAACACGCCCGGCTTCGCCGAAGCCGGCTTCGATCTCATCTGGTTCGGCATCTTCGTCGTCGTGGTCACCGAGCTCAGCTTCATCACGCCGCCGATCGGCCTCAACGTGTTCGTCATGCGCACCGTCGCCCCGAACATCCCGCTCGCCCGGATCTTCGCCGGCGTGATGCCCTTCGTCGCGGTCGACCTCGTGCGCCTCGGCATCCTGATCGCGCTGCCGTTCCTGGCGACCTGGCTGCCCGAGACCATGGCGCAGAGCGGTTAGCGGTTCACGGAGGAGCGAGAGCAGGATGAAGAACGGGCGCCTGACGAGCGGAGTGAAGATGAAGGACGCGCAAGAAGACGCGGCGATCGGCGCGGACGCGCTCGAGCCAGAGGCGTTCGAGCCGACGCAGACGCCGCGGTCGCTCGGCGAGATCGGGCTGCAGAATTTTCCGCCCTATCTGATGAACCGTATCGTCGGCCGCTACAACAGCTCGCTCCAGAAGGCGCTCGCCGACGCCGGGCTCACGCCGGTGAAGATGCGCGTGCTCGCCGTCCTCTCGGTGCTCGACGGCGTCAGCGTCCACGACCTCTCGGTCTACACCGTCACCGAGCCCTCGACGCTCAGCCGCGCGCTCGACGCGATGGAGGAGACCGGCATCATCCGCAAGGGCGTGAGCGCCACCGACAGCCGCGCGCGCGAGCTTTTCCTCACCGACGAAGGGGCGGCGCTCTTCAAGGAGATGTGGCCGCACATGCAGAGCCTCTACGGCGAGATGTTCAAGGGCGTCTCGGCCGACGAGCTCGACGGCTTCATCGTCACCTTGCGCAAGATCCTGCGCAACATCCGCGTCAATCAGATTTGACGCGAGACCGAGAACCAGGAGTTCGCCATGGCTGAACGTTCATTCGCGGCGGAAGTGCGGAAGCTCCGCCTCGGCGCGGGCGAGACCTTC
>CAZPTD010000060.1:0-15454 GCA_964588915.1 uncultured Neomegalonema sp.
GTCCGGGTCCTGGCCCTGCGGCAGCAGGACGAAGGAGAGCTAGCGGCCCGGGCCGAGCTTCGGCAGCGCGAGCGCGGCGGCGCGATGGGCGGCCTCGACGCCGGCGCGGTCGCCGTCGAGCGCCATCACCGGCTCGGGCGAGACGCGCCACAGAAGCGCCAGCTGATCCTCGGTGAGCGCGGTGCCGAGCGGCGCCACCGCGGTCTCGAAGCCGGCCTGGGCGAGGGCGATGACGTCCATATAGCCTTCGGCGACGATCAGCGGCGCGTCGCGGGCGGCGGCGCGGGCCGGGCCGAAATTGTAGAGGAGCTTCGACTTCGAGAAGAGCTCGGTCTCGCGCGAGTTGAGGTATTTCGCGCGCGCGCCCGGGTCCAGCGCGCGGCCGCCGAAGCCGACGCAGCGGCCTCTGGGGTCGCGGATCGGGAACATCAGCCGCCCGTGGAAGGGATGATAGGGCGGCCCTTTCTCCGAGGGACGGGCGAGATCGGCGCCGAGGAGCTGATCGATCGAGAAGCCCTCGGCCTGGAGCGCCGCGAGCGCGTCCGCGCCGCGCTGCGGGGCCAGCCCGATCTCGAAGCGCTCGATCGTCTCGGCGACGACGCCGCGGCCGGCGAGATAGGAGAGGGCGTCGGCGCCGCGCGGGCCGAAAAGCTCCTGGCGGAAGAGCTTGACCGCGGCCTCGGTCGCGTCGGTCAAGGTCCTGCGCTTGGCCTCGCGCGCTTCGGTCGCCGGATCCTTCTCCGGCAGCCGTATGCCGGCCTCGGCGGCGAGGCGCTCGACGGCCTCCGGAAAGCTGAGGCGCTCGATCTTCATCAGAAAGTCGATCGCCGAGCCGCCCTCGTGGCAGCCGAAGCAATAGTAGCGACCGGTCCGCTCCTCGGCGTGAAAGCTCGGCGTCTTCTCGTCGTGGAACGGGCAGCAGGCCCAATAGTCGCCCTTGGCGAAATTGCTCCGCTCGCGCCGCCAGGTCACGTGACGGCCGACGACGTCGATCACCGAGACCCGGGCGCGCAACTCGTCGAGAAAGCTCTGAGGAAACGGCATGGCGCTCTCTATCGAAAGGTTCGGGCCGCGGCGCAAGCGCCCGCGGCGGCGGCGGCCAACAATGTTCCGAAGGGACGCGCAGGCGCCGCAGCGCGCGCCGGCGGCCGTCCGTCGGGCGCTCAGATCCAGTGCGTCTCGCCGCCGAGAAGCGCGGACTCGGCGGCGGCGCGCGCCTCCGGCGCGAGCGCCTCGGCGCGGCAGAACGCCTCCGCGAGCTCCTCGCGTCGCGACAGATGCGCGAGAACGAAGCCGAGCGCCGACGGGTCTTCCGCCGCGGCGCGCAGGCTCGAGGGCTCGGCGCCCGTCTCGGCGAGGAAGGCGGCGACGTCCTCGGGCCGCTGCGCCAGGAACAGGAGGGCGCGCGCGCCGATTTCGGCCGCTGCGTCTCTGGTCATCGACATGTCGGTCTCCTCTCTCCTCCGTCCGCAGCTTTCGCCCGAACTGTCGGCGGCGGCAAGCAATCGTTAAGGGCCGTGGCGCAGAATGCAGACGGCTGGCGCCGGCGGCGCGGCCCATGCGCGACGAGTTGGAGGGAAGGCGCCGATGTCGAAGACGATTCTCATTGTCGAAGACAACGAGCTCAACATGAAGCTCTTCGACGATCTTCTGTCGGCGCAGGGCTATCGCGTTCTCAAGACCAGCGACGGCGTCGAGGCGCTCGAGACCGCGCGCAACCAGTCGCCCGACCTTATCCTCATGGACATCCAGCTCTCGGAGGTCTCCGGCCTCGAAGTGACTAAATGGATCAAAGAGGACGAGGCGCTCCGGCATATTCCCGTCATCGCCGTAACCGCCTTCGCGATGAAGGGCGACGAGCAGAAGATGCGCGACGGCGGCTGCGAGGCCTACATCTCGAAGCCGATCGCGATCGGAAACTTTCTCGAAACGGTTAGGCGGCATCTCTGAGAGGCGCCGCCGCGGCGCGACGAGCCGCGCGCCGCGCGCCAAGGAGCCGAACGCACGATGTCTGCCCGCATTCTCGTCGTCGACGACGTCCTCGCCAACGTCGCCTTGCTGAAGGCGAAGCTGCACGCCGCCTATTACACGGTGCTGACGGCGACGAGCGGCCGCGAAGCGCTCGAGATCGCCGGGCGCGAGACGCCGGATCTCGTCCTTCTCGACGTGATGATGCCGGAGATGGACGGCTTCGAGGTCTGCCGAAGGATGAAGGCCGATCCGGCGCTGCGCGACATTCCGGTCGTCATGGTGACCGCGCTCGACCAGCCGTCGGACCGGCTGCGCGGGCTCGAAGCCGGCGCCGACGACTTCCTGACCAAGCCGCCCAATGACCTCGCGCTCTTCGCCCGCGTGCGCAGCCTGGTCCGCGTCAAGATGATGATCGACGAGCTGCGCCTGCGCAACGAGACCTTCCGCGATCTCGGCGCCGCCGGTCGGCCGCCGGCGGATCTCGCGGACGGCGTCGGGCGGATCGTGATCGGCGAGCCGCGCGAGGCGCGCGCGCAGGCGATCGTCCGAGCGTTGACGGCGCGCTTCGACGCGGCCTGCGAGATCGCGTCGACGCCGCGCGAGGTTCTGGCGGCGGCGGCCCCGGAGGCGGGCCCGACGCCCGAGCTCTTCATCATCGCCTGCGCCTTCGGGCAGGGTTCGGGGCATATGCTCTGCTCGGAGCTTCGCGCGCGCCCGGACACGCGCCGGGCGAGCATCATGGTCGTCGCCGAAACCGACGACTATGCGAGCGTCGCGACGGCGCTCGATATCGGCGCGAACGAGTATCTGATGCGTCCGATCGACGAATCGGAGCTGGTGGCGCGGACGCGGGCGCAGCTCTTGCGCGAGCGTTACGCCGCGCAGCTGAGGGCGGATGTCGACGCCAGCCTGCAGATGGCGGTGCGCGATCCGTTGACCGGCCTCTACAACCGCCGCTACGCCGATCAGCATATTCGGCGCGTTCTCGAACGCGCCGCGATGGGCGGCGCGCCGGCGGCGGCGCTGCTCTTCGATCTCGATCGCTTCAAGGCGGTCAACGACACCTATGGACACGCCGCCGGCGACACGGTGCTCGTCGAGTTCGCGCGGCGGCTGGAGGCGGCGCTGCGCAGCGGCGATCTGCGCGCGCGCTACGGCGGCGAGGAGTTCCTGGCGCTCCTGCCGGAGACGGACGACGCCGAGGCGGTCGACGTCGCCGATCGGGTGCGGGCGGCGATCGCGGGACGGCCTTTCGAGCTGCCCGACCACGGCGCCATCGACGTCACCGTCAGCATCGGGGTCGCCACCGGCCGCGGCGTCGCCGGCCCGGATCAAGAGCCGGCGGTCTTCGATCTTCTGTCGCGGGCGGACGAGGCGCTCTACGCGTCGAAGTCGAACGGCCGCAACCGCGTGACGCTGGCGCCGCCGAGGTCGACCGCCGGGCCCAGCGCCGGAGCCGCCGCCGCCCGGGCCTGATCGACGGCTATTCGCTGAGCGCGCGCTCCTGTTCGCGGAGGCGGCGGCGTTCGGCGCGACGCTCGGCCCGCCGCGCCATCTGCGCCTCGAGCTCGTCGGCGAAGCGCACGCGCGTGTCGGCGTCGGCCTGTCCCATGAGCTCCCGCAAGCCGCGATCCGCCAAGGTGAAGCGATGGGCCTGTGCCGCTCTGAGATCCGCCAGCGCGATGTCGAAACGGGCGGGATCGAACGGCTCCGACCGCGCCGCTTCGGCGAGCTCGAGGCGGGCGGCGTCGATGCGCTCGCGCGTCGCCCTGATCTCGACGCGAACGGCGCGCTCGAGCTCGAGGGCCAGGTTCTGCAGCTGCTCGTCGCTCTCTCCGACGACTTCGCGCATCGCGCGCAGCTCCGGCGGTCCGCCGCCGCGGCGCCGGACGCGCCGTTCTTCGGTCGGAATGTCGAGCTCGCGCTGCGACCGGATCTCCTCCGGATTGCCGGCGCGGCCGTTCTCGACGCCCGCCGTCTCGTTCGCGCCGGCGATCAACGGGCCGATGACGAGCGCCGCCAGGAAGGCGTTCAGCACGAGCGAGCCCGCGAGCAGCCGCCGCCCGAACAGAAGCGAGCGCTTCTGCGTTCCGCCGTTTCCATTCGTCGCGCCGTGCGGCGCCGACGATCCTGAGTTACTCATGCGCTTGTCTCGCTCCCGTCGCGCCGTCGGCCTAACCTTCGTCGCTGATGAACCAGCCTTCCGCGTCCAGCGCGGCGAAGGCGTCGTCGTCTTCGCTGAAGAACGCGTCCTCGCTCGCCAGATCGGCGTCCGACCAGCTCGCCTCGCCGCTCGGCGCGTCGGCGTCGAAACCGAAGACGCCGATCACGAGCCCGGCGACCGCCGCCATGGCGACGCCGCCCGCGAACGCGCCGCGCCCGCCGATCGACTCGGCCGTGTCGCCGAGCGTCCGCGTCACGATGCGGACGAACCAGGCGTAGCCGTCTCGGCGCGTCTTCGCCGGCCGAACCGCCGCCTCGAGCGCCGCGCTCCGCCGGCGATGATCGCTCACCGCGCGAAAGCCCGCCTCCATGGCGGCGAACATCTCCGCACGCGGCTCCGGCGCCGACGTCGCATTGAGAGCCGCGTCGAGCGCCGCCTCTTCGGCGAGCCGCGCCTCCGCGCTCGGATCCCGGGCGGCCAGCGCCGCCGCGTCGCCGGCCGCGTCCTCCGGCCAGCGTCCGAGGTCGCCGCCGTAGATCTCCGCCAATTTTTCGAACTCAGCGCGCTCCATCGTCGCCTCCGTCCTCGCTCTTTCCCGCGGGCGCCGGCGCTTCGCCGGCCGTCCGCGCCGCGCGCGCGCTTGCGCGCGCTCTCATGTCCTCTCCGCGCCGCCGCCGAGCGCCGCCTTCAAGGCGCGCCGTCCGCGGGCGAGCAGACTCTCCACCGCCTCGACGCTCAGCTCGAGCGCCTCCGCGATCTCCGGGTTCGAGCGCTCCTCGAAGTGCCGCAGAACAATGGCGGCCCGTTGGCGCTCAGGCAGCGCTGCAAGGGCGGCTCTCACCGCCGCCGCGTCGTCGCGCGCCTCCATTCGATCCTGGACGGACGCCGCCGGGTCGATCTGCTCCGGCGCATCCTCGAGATCCGTCGTCCGTCTTTTGCGCAATCGGTCATAACATAGGTTCAACGCGACCCTGTGCAGCCAGGTCGAGATCCGCGCTTCGCCCGCGCGCCACTCCGGCGCCACACGCCACAGACGCAACATCGCCTCTTGCGCCACGTCCTCGGCTTCGGCCGCGTCGTTGAGCATGCGGTAGCCGATCGCGTGCAGCCGCGTCGCGAAGAGACCGATGGCCTCGCGCGCCGCCGCGCCGTCCCCGGCGGCGATCCGCGCCATCAGCGCCGATTCGTCGTCCTTCGAGAGCCGGCCCGCCTCGTCGCCGCGCCGCTCCGCCGCCGCGTTCCGCGCGCCGCCGCTCGATGACGCCGCCGAGCCGACGAAGCTTTCCCGCATTCCGCCGCCTTTCCGGCGCACAGCGCCGCTCTCCCGTCCAATGCCGCGCCGCCCCGCCGCCGCCGCGAAGAGATGCGGCGGCGCGCGACGCGGCGCCGGCAGAGGCGCCGTGGCTGCGGCGCCGAACGTCACTCCGACGTCGCCGGAGCTTCTTGCGCCGGCGTCTCGTCTTCGAGAAGCGGCGCGTCGTTCTCGTCCGGCGCGCCGCGTCCGCGCCAGCCGCGGCGACCGCGCAGCGCCAGACGCAACTCGGTTTTCGTGACCTCGCCGTTCTCGTCAAGATCGAAGCGCTCGAGACGCGGAGTCCGGAAGCGAATTTCGTCGATCGAGAGCGCGCCGTCGCCGTTCTCGTCGAGACGAATCACCGCCGCCTCGGCGCGCAGCCGCATCCGATAGGCGAGCAGCTCCTCGGCGTCGACGCCGCCGTCGCCATTCGCGTCCATCGCCGCGAAGACCTGCGCGCGCGCGTTGTCGAGCTCCTCGATCGAGATGGCGCCGTCGCCGTTCGCGTCGATGACGTCGAACGTCGCGAGCGCCATGGCGCCGTCGCGCGGCCCGCGATGGCGCCGTCCGCGGCGATGCTCGCCGCGCTCGCGCCAGCCGCGCCGGCCGTATTCCCGATAATCCTCGTCGTCATCCATATAGCGCTGATAGCCGCGGTCGTCATGCCAGCGTCCGTCGCCGCGGCGCCAGTCGCTCTCCGCGATGGCGGCGCCGACGCCGACCGCCACGAGGGCCGCGCCCGCCGCGCTCAAGAGAACCCATCTCTTCATCTCTTCAACTCCTTCAGCGCGCCGCGATTCTCGTGTCGCGCTCGAAAAAACGCCGCCGCGCCGCGCCGGTCGCCTCGCTTGGCTCGACGAGTCGTTCGCCCCGTCGAATTCCCCAGTAATACGCGCGCGGCGCCGCATTCCGTCGCGCGGGAGTGGCGCCGCGATCGGATTTTGCTAGGTGTTCGGAATGCCGGGCAGCTCTGCGTGAGGACCGCATGGACGAGAGGATCTACGGGTCGGCGACCGAGGCGGCGCCCGCGGGACGGAGCTGGCGCGTCGGCGTGGCGCGCGGCTTCCGGCGGCGCTGTCCGCAATGCGGCGAGGATCGGCTGTTCGACGGGCTGTTGACGGCCCGGCCCGGTTGCGGCGTCTGCGGGCTCGACTTCAGCGGCCACCGCGCCGACGACATGCCGCCCTATCTGACCATCTTCGTCGTCGGCCATGTGATGATCCCGTTCGTGCTCTTGGCCGAGCGCGCCTTCGAGCCGTCGACGCTGTTCAGCATTCTCGTCTGGTCGATTCTCGCCCTCGGTCTTTCGCTCGCGCTGCTGCCGCGAATCAAAGGCGCGGTCATCGGCATGCAATGGGCGCACGAGATGCACGGTTTCGGCCCCGGCGACGACTGGGCGGACGCGCCGGCGCCGGAGGTCGACGCGGGCGCGGCGGCGCCCTGGCGCGAGAAGGTCTGAGCGCGCGCGCCGGCTTGACGCGCCGCGCCGGATAGTCGAGAGGCGGTTGACGAGCCGGGCGGCGCGCCGCCCCTTCGCTTCGGGACCGCCGCCATGACCGACCGGTCGACCGCCGCGCCTTCGCCGCCGCGCGCCGCCGCCAGCCTTATTCTCATCCGCGACGCGACGAGCGCGACGCCGCGCGTCTTGACCGGCAAGCGCAAGGCGTCGGCCCGGTTCATGCCGGACGCGCGCGTCTTTCCGGGCGGCGCGGTCGATCGCGAGGACGACGCCGCGGCTTCTCTCGTCGCGCCCGACGCCGCGCTGGCGCCCGCCTGCGCCGAACGCCTCGGCGTCGAGCCCCGCGGCGCGCCCGGCGCGGCGGCGCTCGCGCTCGCCGCGATTCGCGAGACCTTCGAGGAGACCGGCCGGCGCGTCGGCGTCGCCGAGGATCCGGGCGCGGCGCCGGAGGCGGCGGGCGCGAGCTGGACCGCTTTCGCCGCCTCGGGCGCGCGGCCGCGCCTCTCGGGCCTCGTCTTCATCTTGCGCGCGATCACGCCGCCTTCGATGAAGATCCGCTTCGACGCGCGCATCTTCGTCGTCGACGCCGACGCGCACGCGCTCGAGCTCGACGATTTCTCCGGCGCCGACGGCGAGTTGGAGGATCTGCGCTGGATGACCTTTTCCGAGGCCGTGACCCAGCCGATGCCGTTTCCGACGGTGCTGGCGCTGGCGGAGATCATGGCCGGCGCGCATCTCGACCCGGCGCGGCCGGTTCCTTTTCTCGATCAGGCGACCGAGCGCGGCGTGATCGTCGGTCTCTGACGCGCTTGAGGACGAGCCGGCCATGAAGAGCGCGCGATGACGACCTTGCCGCCGTCGATGGGCGCGCCGCTTCTGCCGGAGGAGGAGGGCGGCGTCGGCGAGCGCCGGCTGTTGCGCCATCGCTTGGCGGTGCTGTCGATCATGGCGCCGATCGCGGCCGTCGGCACGATGAGCTATCCGCTCATCGCGCTCGTCATGGAGCGGGCGGGCGTCTCGGAGTTCTGGATCGGCTTCAACGCCGCCTGCGCCGCGGTCGCGATCATCGTCTCGTCCTTTCTCGGGCCGAGGCTGCTCGGCGTTCTGCGGCTCGAGCAATACATGGCGGCGGGGATCGTCTTGACGCTCCTGCCGCTCGTCCTGTTCCCGTTCACGTCCGACTATGCGCTCTGGACGCTTTTGCGGATCGCGCTCGGCGCCAGCGGCGGCGCGATCTTCCTGGCGGCGGAGTATTGGATCGTGACGGTGGCGCCGCCGGAGAAGCGCGGGCGCGAGGTCGCCTGGTACGCGCTCGCGATCGCCGGCGGCATGGCGATCGGGCCGCTCTTTCTCGGCGTCACCGGCGCCGAGGGCGCGGTTCCGTTCATGGCCTGCGCAGGCCTCGCGGCGCTTTCGGCGGCGGCGCTCGCTCTGGGTTGGCGGCTGGCGCCGGCGGTGCGCGGCGAGCGGCGGCGGGGCGGCGTGCTCGGCTTCTTCTTCAGCGATCCGTCGCTTCTCTGGGCGGTCGCGCTCTTCGGCGCCGTCGAGTTCGGCGCGTTCGGGCTGTTGCCGGTCTGGATCCTGCGCGAAGGCCTGACCGAGGCGCAGTCGATCGCCGGCGTCGCGGCGGTGGCGCTCGGCGGGCTCGTCTTCCAGCCGCTGATCGGCCTCGCCATCGACCGGGCGCCGCCGCGGCCGCTGCTGATCGGCGCGACGCTCGCCTGCATCGTTACGCCCTCGGCGGCGGCGGTCGCGACCGGCGACGTCGCGCTCCTCTATCTCGCGCTCTTTCTTTGGGGCGGGCTCGCCGGCGCGCTCTACACGGTCTCGCTCTCGACGCTCGGCGGGCGGTATTCGGGATCCGATCTCGCGGCGGCGAACGCGGCGGTGGTCGCCGGCTACGGTCTCGGCGCGCTGGTCGGGCCGTTGGCGATCGGCGCGGCGATGTCGGCGCTCGGACCGGAGGGGCTGCCGATCGTCGCGGCGTCGCTGGCGGCGGCGTATCTGGCGCTCGCGCTCTGGCGCGCGCGGGCGCGGCGCGGGTGACGGCGCGGCGCGCAAGGGCTTGACCCGGTCGGCGAGACATGGCTTCTAGCGTGCCGACGCGCGGCGCTCCGGCGACTGCGCCTTTTTTCGTTATTTCGGAGCCGGCTGCGCGCGATCGGAGAGCTGGGCTCAGAGAGAGTGAGGCCAATGCGATGGCGAAGCCGACCACGATCAAGATCCGCCTGAACTCGACCGCGGGCACGGGCTATTTCTACGTGACCAAGAAGAACTCGCGGACGATGACCGAGAAGATGACGGTGCGCAAATACGACCCGGTCGCGCGCAAGCATGTCGAGTTCAAGGAAGGCAAGATCAAGTAACGCCCGCCGCCAACGGCGCGTGGCGCGTAAACAGCCGGCCGGGCGCGCCGGCGCGCGGCTCGGCTCCGGCGAGGCCGAGGAGGCGCCAGGCGAGGACCTGGTTGCTGGCGAGCACCGGCAGGCCGAGCGCGTCCTCGAGCGGCGCGATGGCGTCGAGCGCGCGCAGGTTGGTGCAGGAGAGGAAGAGGGCGTCGACATCCGCGCCCGCCACGAGCGCCTCCGCGGCCGCGATGATCGAGCCTTCGCAGATTCGCGCGACCTTGGCCTCCGACGGCTCGTCGAAGCCGCCGAAGACCGGAGTCTCGACGTCCGCTTCGGCGATGACGTCGCGGAGCTTCGCCGACACCGACTCGACGTAAGGCGACAGGATCGCGAGCCGCCGGACGCCGAGCGCGCGGCAGGCGGCGATGAGCGCCGACGTCGGCTCTGTCACCGCTCTCGCCGGCGCGCCTTCCGTCACCAGCGCCGCGACGCGCTCCGGGCCGATCTCGGCCGCGCCCGAGGTGCAGCCGTATCCGATCGCGTCGAAGAGAAGGCCGCGCGGGAAGAGCGACGCGGCTTCGGTCAGGCGTCCCGCCATCGCGGCGAGCGTCTCGGAGGTCACGTCTTCGCCCGAGGGCACGCGCGAGACCAGGAGGTTGACGCTCTCGGGCGTCAGCCTCCGGAAGTCGGCCTCGATGCTGAGATCGGCCTGCAGGACGACGAGGCCGATCGTCCTCTCCGCGGAGTTCGAGAGCGCATAGGGAAAGACGGTCATCTCGAGGACTCCAATCGCGGCAGGCGGCGCGGCGCCGGCGTCGAGAGATATTCCGCGCCGGTCTCGCGGATGACGATGTTCTCCTCATGGACGAGAAGGCGGCCCGGCGCCGTCTCGATCCCGGGCTCGAGCGTCAGGACCATGCCGGGCGCGAGCGGAGTGTGATCTTCGGGGATCAGCGAGGGCGGCTCGGTGAGCCGGGCGCCGAGCCCGTGGCCGAGCCGGCCGGCGGTCGGGCCGACGCCGAGGACGCCGTCCATGACCGCGAAGAGCTCCGCGGCGGTCGCGCCCGGCCGCGCGGCGTCGAGGCCGGCGTCCGAAGCGTCCAGAAGACGCGCATAGGCCGCCTCCGCCGCCGCGCTCGGCGCGCCGACGGCGTAGTTGCGGTCGAAATCCGAGAAGTAGCCGTCGAGGACGACGCCGGTGTCGAGCATCAGCACGTCGCCTTCGGCCAAGGGCCGCGCCTCCGCCGGCGAGATCACGTCGCGATACCCGTCCGGTCCGGCGCCGCCGGCGAGATAGCCGACCCAATCGGCGCCTTCCTCGAGGCAGAGCGCCTGGAAGCGCCTGAAGACCGTCTCGAGCGGCGCGCCGTCATGGGCGATCTCGGGGACGCGGTCGAAGGCGCGGCTCGCCACCGCGCAGGCGGCGCGGATCTTGGCGATCTCGGCCGCCGACTTGATCAGGCGCAGCGCCCGAAGGACGCCGGCGTCGCCGGTCAGAACGCGGCCGCCGATCGCCGCGCCGAGCCGCCGCCAGCTGTCGAGCGGCATCCTGAGATGCGTCTCCGGCCCGCTCGGGACGCCGATGCGGCCGCTCTCGGGCGCGATCTCGCGGAGCGCCTCGGCGAGGAGCCCGACGCCGTCATCGGCGAGGTCCGGCGACCGCCAGCTCCTGATGTCGGCGATCCAGGTCGTTCGCATCAAGGGCTCGCCGATGGTCGGGATGACGGCGACCGGATCGCCGCTCGCCGGGACGACGAGATGCCAGGGCCGCGTCGGGCTTTCCCAGAAGCGGGTGAGGAAGCCGGAGAAGTAGCGGATGTCCGGCTCGGTCGTGAGCAGCAGCGCCGCGAGGTCGGCCTCTTCCATCGCCGCTTGCGCCTTCGCGAGCCGAGCGCGGTGCTCCGCCTCGGTGAAGCCGCGCTCGGGCGCGGTCATGCGACCGGGCCTTCGCTCAAGACGGCGAGGACGCGCGCAGCCGCCGAGAGCCCGAGCGCCGCGCGGTCGGAGGGCGCGGCGACGGCGAGCGCGGCGAGGCCGGCGGCGCCCGACGGCGTCGAAGCCAGCTCGAACCGGGCGGCGAGCGCGTCGCCGGCTGCGCCTTCGGCCTCCGAGAGCGTCGCGAAGAAGTCGGCGTCCCGCGCCAGGCCTTTGAGCGCGATCAGCGACGGCTCCTTGCAGTCGAGCCGTCCCATCGAAGAGACCGGCCCGTCCGCCGTCACCGGCCGGCCGGCGGCGATGGAGGCGGCGAGCGCCGGCGCCGCCTCGGGCTCGACGACGATGATCGACGGCGCGTCGCCCCATTCGGCCCGCGCCGCAGCGGCGGCGGCGCCGGCGAGTCCGCCGACGCCCGCCTGAAGGAAGATGTGGCTCGGCGCTTCGCGCATCTCGGCGAAGACCTCGCGCATCAGCGCGAGATAGCCCTCCATCAGGACGAGCGGCCGCTCCATGTAGCCGGGCCAGGAGCTGTCCGAGAGCAGCCGTCCGCCCGTCCTCTCGGAAAGGCGCGCGGCGGCCGCCATGCTCTCCTCATAGGTCTCGCCTTCGCGCACGACCTCGGCGCCGAGCGCGCCGAGGCGCGCCGCGAAGGAATCGGGCGGCTGCTTGGAGAGAAAGACGACGGCCTTCGCGCCGAAGGCTTGGGCGCCGGCGGCGACCGAGAGGCCGTGATTGCCGGCGCTCGCCGCGACATAGGTCCGGCCCGCGGCGTCGCCCTTCTCCGCGTCCGTCGCGATCACATAGGCCGCGCCGAGCGCCTTGAAGCTGCCGAGGCCCATCCGGTCGCGCTCGTCCTTGAGGCGAAGCCCGGCGACGCCGAGCTCTCGGGCGAGCGCCGTCGCGTCGACGAGCGGCGTCGCCCGCGCCTCGGGGCAGCGGTCGAGAAGCCGCGCCGGGCGCTCGGCGTCGACGCTCGGGAAGGGCGCGCCCGAGAGGACGGCGTCGGGCAGTCCGCGCCCGCGATGCGGGTTGCGCAGGATCTTCATGCGCCGACCGTGAGCCGGACAGGGCGGCCGGTCAATGGGCGGTCAAAGCCCGAGCGCCGCCTTTCGGCCGTCATGGAAGGCGTAAGCCGCCTCGCGCGGGCCGGCGGCGTCGCCGATGAGCGCGTAGGCGATCCCGGCGGCGTCGAGCGCCGTCGGCAGCTCGCGATCGGCCCGGCCGATGGTCGCGATGACGAGATTGTCGGCGCGCTCGTAGCTCTCGGCGCCGGTCAGAAGATCGACGAGCCAGGCGCCGGCGCCCGCCCAGTCGATCACCGCCTTCTCGGTCAGGAATTTGACGCCGAGCTCCGCCAGCCGTCGCCGCAGCGGCCAATCCGCCGCCGAGCGCTGCAGCTCCTTGCCGATCATCGGATCGGGCGTGACGATCGTCACCTCGTGGCCGTCCTCGGCGAGACGCCAGGCGGTGCCGCAGCCGCGCCAATTGCCGCCCTCGTCGAGCACGATCGCCTTGCCCTCGATCCGCGCCCGCCGCGCCATCACGTCCTCGGCGCTCCAGACGCGCGGCCGACGGACGCCCGGCAGCTCGGCGAGATGCGGCAGCGCGCGCTGAAAGCCGGTCGCATCGGGTTGGGCGCCGGTCGCGACGAGAACCGCGTCGGCGCCGATCTCGGCGACGTCGTCGGCGTCGAGATAGGCGTTGTAGCGCGTCTCGACGCCGAGGCGCGCCAGCTCGCGACCGTACCAGGCCATGAGATCGAGGATCTGCCCGCGCCGAGGCTGGGGGCCGGCGAGGCGAAACTGGCCGCCATGCGCCGGCCCGGCCTCGGCGAGAACGACCTCGCAACCGCGCTCGGCGGCGACGCGCGCGGCCTCCAAGCCGGCCGGCCCGGCGCCGACAACGAGCACGCGCTTTTTCGGCATGGCCGGCTCGAAGCGGTCGCCGCCCCATTCGAACTCGCGCCCGGCCGACGGATTGACGAGGCAGGAGATCCAATAGTCGCGCGAGCGCCGGCCCCAGCACATCTGATTGCAGGAGATGCAGCCGCGGATCTCTTCGGCGCGACCTTCCTCGGCCTTCCTGACAAGATGGGGATCGGCGATCTGGCCGCGCACGATCGAGACGAGATCGGCCGCGCCCGAGCCGAGGACCTCGTCGGCGTTCTCGGGCGTCCGGATATGGCTCTCGGCGGTCACCAGCGCATGGTCGACCGCGCCCTTGATCGCGGTCGCAAGGTCGACGCCGAGCTTCTCGCCGTAGATGAAGGTCGGCATCAGCTTGTAGAAGTCGAAATAGCTGCCCGAGCCGCAGGTGACGTAGTCCATCGCCTCCTCGCGGTCGTGGACCGCGACGATCTCGGCCAGCGCCTCGCGGCCGAGCGCGACCGGCGCGTCCGGCTCGTCGCTGATCGCGAGACCGAGGATGAAGTCGTCGCCGCAGACGCGCCGCGTCCGGCCGAGGATCTCGCGCGAGAAGCGCGTCCGGTTCTCGAGCGAGCCGCCCCATCTATCGTCGCGCGTGTTGGAGAACGGCGTCCAGAACTGATCGGGCAGCGCGTGATAGGCGGCCCAGAGCTCGACGCCGTCGAAGCCCGCCTCGCGGCAGCGGCGCGCGGCCTGGACGAAGCCGTCGATCGTCTCCTCGATCTCCGCCTCGGTCATGGCGCGGCTGCCGTGGCTGTCATGCCAGCTCGGCCCGCCCGAGGGCGACCAATGGCCGTGATAGGAATTGTCGGCGTCGCCATGGGCGCCGACATGGTAGATCTGCTGAAGGATGACCGCGCCTTCGGCTTGGACCGCCTCGGTGATGCGCCGGAAATGCGGAACGACGTCGTCGGAGCCATGCCTGAAATTGCCGCGCGTCAGCACGGCGGCGGCGTGCGGCGGCATCGGCTCCACGACCAGCATCGCCGCGCCGCCGAGGGCGCGCTCGCGGTAGTAGGCGAGATGGCGGTCGCCGGGCAGCCCGCCCTCGGCCATGTTGGCGGTGTGCGCGCCGAAGACGACGCGATTGCGGAGCGTCTTGTGCCGAAGCCGGATCGGCGAGAAAACATGCGCGAAGGCCAAGTCGGGCTCCTCCGTCTCGCGAGCGCCGCGCCGCCGCGGCGGCCGCAGCATGAAACGACTCGACACCGTTGTCGATTCATTTGACAGTCCTGTCGAGAGCCGGCGGCGCCGGCGGACGGGACGGCTGCGATCGAGGAGGCCGGCATGCGGTTCGTGAGCGCGGAGGAGGTCTATCGGGCGCTCGATTTCCCGAGGCTGATCGCGGCGCTCCGCGAGGCGCATCTCTCCGACGTCGAGACCGACTCGGTGACGATGCAGCGCGTCGTGACGTCGGAGCGGGGCGCGAGCCAAGCGACGAGCTTCCTGACCTTGCCGGCCTGGCGCCAGGGCGGCGCCATGGGCGTCAAGATCGCGACGATCTTTCCGGACAACGCGCTGCGCGACGACGGCGCGCCGGCGGTGCAGGCGATCGTCGTGCTCATCGACGGCGCGAACGGCGCGCCGCTGGCCGTCATCGACGGCACGGCGCTCACCTATCGGAAAACCGCGGCGGATTCCGGGCTCGGCGCCGCCTATCTCGCTCGCGCGGACGCCGAGACGATGCTGATGGTCGGCGCCGGCGGGCTGGCCGAGCCTGTGATCGGCGCCCATCTCGCGGCGCGTCCGTCGATTTCCGAGGTGATGATCTGGAACCGCACGCCCGAGCGGGCGGTCGCGCGCGCGGCGGCGCTCGACTTTCCTCGCGTCGCCGTCTCGGCGGTCGAGGATCTCGAGGCGGCGGCGCGGCGCGCGGACGTGATCTCCTGCGCGACCAACGCCACCGCGCCGCTGATCCTCGGCGACTGGCTGAAGCCGGGCGCCCATCTCGACCTCATCGGCGGCTTCACGGCGGAGATGCGCGAATGCGACGACGAGGCCGTCCGGATCTGCTCGGTCTATGGCGACGGCAGGACGCGTCTCCTCGGCGACGCCGGCGAGATCATCGGCGCGATCGCGCGCGGCGTGATCACCGAGGCCGACATCCGCGGCGATCTCTACGACCTCGCCCGCGGCGCCGCGCCGGGGCGGACGTCGCCGGAGGAGCGGACGCTGTTCAAGAATGTCGGCGGCGGGCATCTCGATCTGATGACGGCGGAGCATCTGATGCGCGTCTTGGCGAGCGGCGGCGGGTAGAATTTGCTCACGCTCACCAAGCGGAACGACGGTCGTTCAGCACGGCTCCGCAATCGAGCGGCGCTGGTCGGTCACGCCGGCCGACGCCGCAAGGACGCGATT
>CAZPTD010000061.1:0-4600 GCA_964588915.1 uncultured Neomegalonema sp.
GCGGTCCAGGGGTCCTCGGGCTGGCGCTCACCGGCAACCAGCGCCGCAGCCAGGAGCTCCAGCCGCTCGACGGTATCGCCGCAGGTCCGCCATGGGTCGGTTGAGAGGGCGCTGAGCACAGCCGGCTGATGACCCAGCCACGGGGCGCCGAGGTCGGCGGCGAGGGGATCGAAGCCGTCCAGATCGAGATCGGCGGCAAGGGCGCCGAGGAGCGACCTCCCCCCCTCGTCACGGCCGCGGGGCAGGCGGGCGAGGGCGACGAGAAGCGAGGTGAGCGGCTCGCGGGAGGGGGCCTCGCCGAAGATGTGCAGCCCGTCCCGGATCTGCAGCTCCTTGAGCTCGCAGAGATGGGCATCGAGCTTCTGAAGGGCGTCGTCCTGATGCCTGGTGTCGACCCCGAGATCGCGATCGAGCCCGAGGCTTTGCATCCGCTCGAGGATCTCACGCTCAAGGTGGGGCAGGCGGCGCGGATCGACCCCCGCGGCCTCGAAGTACTCGTCGACCAGCTGCTCGAGATCGCGGAGCGGGCCATAGGTCTCGGCGCGGGCAAGGGGCGGCGTGAGGTGGTCGACAATGACCGCCGAGGTGCGCCGCTTGGCCTGGGTCCCCTCGCCCGGATCGTTGACGATGAAGGGATAGAGATGCGGCGTCGGGCCGAAGACCGCCTCGGGCGCGCAGGCCTCGGAGAGCGCCAGCGCCTTGCCTGGCAGCCACTCCATCGAGCCGTGCTTGCCGAGATGGACGACGGCGTCGGCGTCGAAGACGGTCCGCATCCAGGCGTAGAAGGCGAGATAGCCGTGCGTCGGCGGCAGATCCGGGCTGTGCAGGCTCTCCGCCGGATCGACGTCGTAGCCGCGCGCCGGCTGCAGGCCGAGCGCGACGTTCCCGAAGAGATGAACGCCGAGACGAAAGGCGCCGCCCAGGACGCGCCGATCCGCCTCCGGCGCGCCCCAGCGCGTCTCGACGGTCTCGCGGAAGGCGGCAGGCGACGCGTCGTAGAAGCGGCGATAGGCGCCGAGCGGCAACGCGACGCCGCCGGCGCGCGAAGCGGCGTCCGGCGCGTTGGTCGGACCGTCGAGGATGAGCGCCATCAGCGCCGCCGAGCTTTCGGGCGCGTCGTCGACCCGATAGCCGGCCTCGGCGAGCGTTTTCAGGACGACCACGGCGGATTCCGGCGCGTCCAGGCCGACGCCGTTGGCGATCCGACCGTCCTTGGTCGGATAGTTGGCGAAGACGAGCGCGATCCGCCGCTCCGCCGCCGGCTTGCGGCCGAGCCGCGCCCAGTTCCCCGCGAGCGCCGCCGCGAACGCCGCCCGATCCGCCCGCGCCCGATGCTGGACGATCGGCGCCTCGGTCGCCTCGTCGCGGCGAAGCTCGCCCTTGAAGCCGATCGCGCGCGCGAAGATCCGGCCGTCGACCTCGGGCAGCGCCACGCTCATCGCGATGTCGCGCGCCGAGAGCCCGCGCAGCGACTCGGCCCACGCCGCCTCGGTTCCGCCGGCGAGCGCGACCTGGATCACCGGCCGGCAGGGCGCGTCGAGCGGCGTCGGCGCGCGGTCGCCCGCGGCGTCGAAGGCGCCGACCGCGAAGCCGGTCGCGTTGAGAACGATGTCGGGCGGCGCCGCGCCGAAAAGCGTCTCCAAGGTCGCCGCCGACACTGCGTCCTTGAGCGACGCCACGAAGATCGGCAGCGGATTGAGCCCTTCGGCCCGGCAGGCGGCGACGAGCGCGTCGACGGGCTCGAGGCCGCCGCCGAGCATCAGCGCGCGGTAGAAGACGATCGCCGCGACCGGCGCGCCCGGCGTCCAGCTCGCGCGCAAGGCGTCGAGATCGGCGGCGCCGTAGAGCCCGGCGCGCAGAAGCGGCTGCGGCGACGGCGGATCCGGCGCGTCGTCGAGAAGATGCGCCGCGTAGCGCAGAAAATTCGCCGCGTTCTCGCGTCCGCCCTCGACGAGATAGCCCCAGAGCCGCTCCCAGGGCGGGCGCGCGAGCGTCGAGGCGCGGAAGAGCGCCTCGTCCGGCTTGTCGTCGCCCGGCAGCGCCGCGAAGGCGACGCCGGCCGCGTCGAGCCGCCCTGCGAACTGCTCGAGACCGTAGCGCCAATAGCCCTCGCCGCCGAGGATCCGCGCGACGACGAGCCTCGAGCGCTCGGCGGTCCGGTCGAGATAGAGATCGACGGAAAAGGGATGGGCGAGCCAGTCGAGCTTGACGAGCCTGAGGCTCGGGGCCGCGTCGCCGAGCGCGGCGCGCGCGTCGGCGAGCAGGGCGAGCTCGCTGTCGGCGGCCGAGACGACGATCACGTCCGCGGGCGTCTGCGCGACGTCGACCGGCTCGGCGCCGTCGGAGATGTCGCCGGCCTGTGCTTGCAGGAGATGCATGGCGGATCCGTTCTTCAGTCGGCTCGGCGGCGCCGGGCGGGCGCGGCTGCGGCGACCCCGCTTTTCAGCGCAAACGGCCGGCGTCGGCAAGATCCCGCGCTCGCGCGTCGACCGCCCGGTTCGCGGCCTCGCCGATAGAGAGAGTAAATTTCGCCAATTCCACCAGTGGTTTATACGCCGCCTCGCCGCGACCGCCGACCGGTCGAGAATTATCGATCTCTTTGCAACGGCCGCGCGCGCGCTGCGCCGCGACCGCCTTTCGCGGCTTGCCGCGGCGCCGGGTTTGCTTAACGCGGCGAAGGCGTCGTCGGCGCCGAAGCCGACGTAGAAAGCGTGAGAGGCACTGAAAATGAAGACACCGTTCCAATTTGCGCGCCGCGCGGCGCTGGCCGCGCTGATGGCCGCCGCCGCGTTCGCAGCGGCGCCGTCGCCGGCCGACGCCCAGGAGCCGAAGCGCTGCTGGGTCGAGGACCGCGAGCTTTACGACATGCTCACGGCCGAGCTCGGCAGCCGGGCGGCCGCGAGCTACGAGCATGCGATCGGGCTCAAATTCGACGCCATGATCATCGAGGACGAAGCGATTTCCGCCGGCGACCGCTACGGCGTCCGGCGCGCGCTCGAACTCGACGCTCTGGCCGACGAGCGCATCGACGAGATCGAGGCGCTGCTGCTTCTGGACGCCGCCGACGCGGACGAGGCCCGGCGCGAAGAGCTCATCGTGCTTGCGGCGGCGCTCAGGGCGCGCGCCGACGCGCTCGACACCGGCGATTTCGTCGCGTGTCCCGAGCGCGGCGCGGCGCGCGACGCCCGAAGAGCCGAGGCGCGCGAGCTTTCGCGGCAGATCGCGGACGATGGCGAGGAGAGCGGAGACGACGGCTACCAGCCGCCCCGCGACGCGGACGAGCCGCCCGAGAACGGCTTCGAGACGCCCGTAAACGAGGTCTAACGACCCATCGAGGCGACGGCCGCCCGCGTCGTCGCCACGGTCGTCCCGCGACGGGACGCGCGCGTCGCGCCGGCCCAGAGCAGGCCGGCGCGCCCTGCGGCGGCTTCGAGACGCCCGAAACAGGCCCTCGCGCGCCCGATTCGCCGTCGCGGCGGACGCGCGAGATGCTGTCGACGCATCCGCGAGGACGGCGCAAAACGGCGCGCCTCCGGTCGCGGATTCGCGCCAAAATTGCACGAGTCTGGCCCCAAACGCGCCGCCGCGTCGCAACGCGACCCGGACCCAGCCGCGCCGAATCGTGGTTAAATCCTCAGACCCTCCTCGCTAGCCCGCTGATTTCCAAACGCGTTTCTACGTAAACCATTCGTGAATCGGGCGCCGGCGCAGCCCTTGCCGCCTTCGAACCAACCTCGCGCGCCAGCCATGCGCGGGGACAAGGAGGCCAAAATGAAGCTTACCATACCAGTGACAGGGGCGGCCGCGTTGTTGATCGGCGCCTTCCTGGCCGGCGGCGGCGCGACGCCGGCGCGCGCGCTCGATTCGGAAATCGAGCGCACGCCAATTTGCGACGATGTCGAGGCGCGCCGCGCTCACGGCTGCATCGACAACGATCAAGTCGTCATCGAGCCGGAGCCCGAAAAGGAGTACGACCGGCATCGGCGGCGCCGCCACTCGCACGGGCGCCACGGGCGCCGCCCGTCGATCGACCGCATGGCGGAACGAGCGCGCCAACTGGACGAGCGCGCGGACCGAATTGGTCGTCGCGGACGGACGGTGGAGGAACGCGCCGAAAGACTCGCTGAAGAGGCGAGGGACGCCTATCGCGAGGCAGAGCGCAACGGCGACGACGAAGGAATACGCGAGGCGCTCGAACTCGCCGATCGTGCAGGCGAGCAGTTCGATCGACTAGAACGTATGTCGGAGCGTCAGCACCGTGTGCGCGGCCGGGCCCGCGATATCTGGGAGCGTCTCGAAGAGCGACAGGCGCGCGAGGCGCGGCGCGAGCGCCGGGGACGCGGCCATGAAGGCCGCCGCGACCGCCGGGGACGCGATCACGAAGGCCGTCGCGACCGCCGGGGACGCGACCATGAAGGCCGCCGCGACCGTCGGGGCCGCGACCATGAAGGCCGTGGCGACCGCCGGGGACGCGACCATGAAGGCCGCCGCGACCGCCGGGGACGCGATCACGAAGGCCGCCGCGACCGCCGGGGACGCGACCATGAAGGCCGCCGCGACCGCCGGGGACGCGACCATGAAGGCCGCCGCGACCGCCGGG
>CAZPTD010000061.1:4700-15385 GCA_964588915.1 uncultured Neomegalonema sp.
GCCGCGACCGCCGGGGACGCGACCATGAAGGCCGCCGCGACCGCCGGGGACGCGATCACGAAGGCCGCCGCGACCGCCGGGGACGCGACCATGAAGGCCGCCGCGACCGCCGGGGACGCGACCATGAAGGCCGCCGCGACCGTCGCAGCTGGGACCGTGACGGCCGGAACGACCGTGAAGGCCGCCGCGATCGCGAGGGCCGAGACCGCGAAGGCCGGCGCGACCATCGCGAGCGTCAGCGTGAGCGCGAGCGGCAACGCGAGCGCCGCGCGAACTAAGCGGCCCGCGCGACGATGGCGCGGCGGCGAGACCGGCGCGCCTTTCGACCACGAGACGGCCGGGCGCCGACGCGTCCGGCCGTTTCCCGTCGGCGCCATCGGACTTGACGCCTCTTCTCAATCCGTTTTCGATTTATCGGGCTCGCCGCTTGGGCGCGCTCAGCCTGCGCGGGTCGAGCATGGGAGGAAGAGACGCAAAGATCGAAAGGAACAGGACCGGCATGCGCGTTAACGACATTCTCGCTCGCAAGGACATCAGAGGCGTCGCAGGCGTCGGTCGGCGCGAGACCATCTCGGCGCTCGTTCGCAAGCTGCACGAGAAGCGCCTCGGCGCGCTCGTGGTCATGGACGAGAGCGACGCCATGGTCGGCGTCATCTCCGAGCGCGACATCGTCCGGGCGCTCAGCGAACGCGGCGAGGCCGCGCTCAGCGACGCGGTCGAACGGCACATGACCGCCGAGGTCGAGACCGCCGCGCTCGAGGACGAGGCGGAGTCCGTGCTCGAACGGATGACGAGCGGCCGGTTTCGGCATATGCCGGTGATCAATGAGGGCAAGCTCGTCGGCGTCGTCTCCATCGGCGATCTCGTGAAAGCGCGGATCGACGCGCTCATGCGCGAGAAAGACGCCATGGAGGCCTTCATCCACGGCTGAGCCGCCGCAGCAAGAGGCGCAATGGGCGACGAGGAACACGCGGCCGCGTTCCAGGCCGGCATGATCGCATGGGCGCGCCTCGCGGCCGAGCTCGACGGACCGGCCGATCTTTCGGGCGGCGGTTTCGAAGGCGTCGAGGCGCGGCGCGCGCCGCTCAGGGGCGCAGATCTCACGGGGGCGCGATTCTCGGGCGCGGCGCTCGGCGACGCGGATCTGCGCGAGGCGCGCCTCGATCGGGCGGATTTCGACGCCGCCGAGCTCGTCTTCGCCAATCTCGGGCGCGCCAAGGCGCGGCGGGCGCGCTTCGACGGCGCCGATCTCTCGGGCGCGACGCTCTGGCGCTTCGCGGCCGAAGGCGCGTCGTTCCTCGGCGCGCGGCTCTTTCGCGTCGGGGCGAGCGCGGCGCGTCTCGACGGCGCGGATTTCCGCGACGCCGACCTCTCGGAAGCGATCTTGAGCGGCGCCCGCCTCGCCCGAGCGCGCTTCGAGGGCGCGACGCTCGTGCGCACGCATCTGGGCGGCGTCGATCTCTCCGAGACGCGGTTCGAAGGCGCCGATCTCTCCTCGGCGGCGCTCGAGCGCTGCCGCGCGGCCGGACGCGCCTTCGCCGGCGCGACGCTCGCCGGCGCCTCCTTGGCCGGCGCGCGGCTCTCGGGCTGCGACTTCTCGAACGCGGATCTGCGCGGCGCCGATCTCACGGGCGCGACGCTCGACGGCGCCCGCTTCGACGGCGCCGTCATCGCCGGCGCGCGGTTCGAGGAGGCGATTCTCGACGGCGCCGACCTCGCCGCCGCGTCAGGCGGCGTCGTCGGTCAGTTCGACGCCGCCCGAAGCCGGGCCGGCTTCAACCCGCCCGACAAGCTCGCCCAGCCGCTCAAGGATCTCGAGCGGCGCGAGGAGGGAAACGTCGTTCATCTCGTCGCGCGCGAGCCTCGGCGCTTGACCGGCGCCTGACGCCGCGTTTTGTTGCGCTGCATCGAAGACTGGCGATGGAGGGGCCGATGACGGCCGAAGTGTCGTGACGGCGGGCGAGCTGCGCATCGGTCTTTATCCGGGCACGTTCGATCCGGTCACTCTCGGACACATGGATGTCGTCCGACGGAGCCTCAGACTGGTCGACAGGCTGGTCGTCGGCGTCGCGATCAACGCCGAGAAGAACCCGCTCTTCTCGCTCGACGAGCGCGTCCAGATCCTCGAGGCGGAATGCGCCCAGGTGCCGGGCGGCCGCGAGCGCATCTCGGTGCGGCCTTGCGAGACGCTGCTGATGCGCTTCGCCGAGGAGGTCGGCGCCGGCGTGATCATCCGCGGCCTGCGCGCCGTCTCCGATTTCGAGTACGAGTTCCAGATGGTCGGCATGAACCGGGCGCTCAACGACCGGATCGAACTCGCCTTCCTGATGGCCGATCCGCAGCATCAGGCGATCGCCTCGCGCCTCGTCAAGGAGATCGCGCGGCTCGGCGGCGACACGTCGAAATTCGTCTCGCCGCTCGTGCGCGCCAAGCTCGAAGAGAAGATCGCCGCCGAAAACTGAGGCGAGCCGACGGAATCTCGGGGCGGCGCGTTTGATTTATCGGTCTCTCTTCGGTAGCGAGCGCCCTAGGCGCGCCGTCGGCGCGCCGGGAAAACGCCGCTTCGAGACCGGACGCTCCGGCGTTCGGTCCGAGCGCATTGTCGAAACCGAGCCGATCTGGGCCGACTGGATCGCCGCGCCGCGGCGGTTCGCATTCCCGCCGGAGACGCGGTTCACGTCAGCGTTCCGGCGCTGAAGAAGGAGCTGGACCATGGCGCAACGCCGCATCGTCTCCGCCGCCGCCGCCTGGGCGGCCGCCGCCTTTCTGGGCGTCGGAATGGCGCTCGCCGTCGGCCTCAACGCGAAGGCGCAGGACTTGACCGACTTCGAACCCGAAAACACGATCATCATCACCGTCGGCCTCGGCTATGGCGAGGACAGCGCCGAGGCGACGCCCGCGCGCACCGGCGAGGTGGTGATCCGCCTCTTGCCGGAGCTGGCGCCGGCGCATGTCGAGCGGATCAAGACGCTGGCGCGCGAAAACTTCTACGACGGCGTGCCGTTCCACCGCGTGATCGCCGGCTTCATGGCGCAGACCGGCGACCCGACCGGCACCGGCCGCGGCGGTTCGGAGTATCCGGATCTGCCGGCCGAGTTCACCAACACGCCCTTCGAGCGCGGGACGCTCGGCATGGCGCGCACGCCCGAGCCGAACTCGGCCAACAGCCAGTTCTTCATCACGTTCGACCGCGCCGACTTCCTCGACGGCCAATACACGGTCTTCGGCGTCGTGCTGTCGGGCATGGAGGTGGTCGACGAGATCAAGCGCGAGCCGGCGGACCGCAACGGCGTCGTCTCGGGCCCGCGCGACCGGATGGTCTCGGTGCGCGTCGCCGCCGATATCGGCTGGACGCCGCCGCCGGCGGAAGAGGGCGGGCAGCAGTAGGCGGCCCAAACGTCCATCGGCTTTGAACGCGGTCTTCGGACCGCGTTTTTTTGTGGCCATAGATCCGGCGCATGCCCTATATCTAGTGCTATGGAGACGTCAGGCCGCAAATTGACGCGCGCGCGTATCGATGAAGGGCTCGCGCTCGCCAAAAAGGAAAAGCGCGACGTCATCGTCTGGTGCCTCGAGCCGCGCGGCTTCGGCTGCCGGATCCGCCGCTCCGGCGCCGCCTCCTACATCTTCCAATACCGTCCGCGCGGCGGCCGCGACGCGCCGACCCGTAAGCTGACCCTCGGCAAGCTCGAGCTCTACACGCCCGAGGAGGCGCGGCTCGTCGCGCGCCGCCACGCCCAGGCCGTCGCCGAAGGCCGAGATCCGCAGGCCGAGAAGATGGCGCGACGCGACGCCGCGACGCTCGACGACGCGTTCGAGGCCTATCTCGCGGCGGAGGCGCCGCGACTCTCCGAGCGGACGCTCGTCAACATGCGCTCGCATCTGCGCAATCAACTCGGGCCGCTCAGGCGCCGACGGATGGACGAGATCTCGCGCGGGCTGGTCGCCGAACGCCACGCGGCGCTCCGCGACAAGCCTTACGCCGCCAATCGGGCCATGGCGACGCTCTCGGCCGTTTTCGTCTTCGCCGAGCGTCAAGGCCTGGCCGCGCCGGGCGCCAATCCGGTGAAGGGCCTGCGCCGCTATCCGGAGCGCCATCGCGAGCGGATGCTCGACGCGGAGGAGATCGCGCGGCTCTGGTCGGCCTTGATCGATCTCCAGGCCGAAGAGAAGCACCGCTTCGCCGCGCCGGCGATCATGATGGGCATGCTGACGGGCTGGCGCGTCGGCGAGGTGCGCACGCTCGCCTGGGACGCGATCGACCTCGTCGCGCGCGAGGCGACGATCGTCGGCAAGACCGGCGCGCGGCGGGCGCCGTTTCCGAAATCGACGCATCAGCTCCTCATCTATCTCGCCGAGGCGAGCCGCGCGCATGGGCGCGGCTCCGACCGCGGACGTTGGGTGTTTCCGTCGCTTTCGGGCAAGACCGCCGAACGCGGGCCTCTCGCGGATTGGGAGCATGACCGCGCCTGGCGCAAGGCGCTCGGCGCGGCGGGCCTCGAGGATCTGCGCCGGCATGATCTTCGGCATCTTATCGCCGGCGTGATCGGCATGCAGACGGGCTCGGCCCTGCGCGTCAAGGAGGCGATGGGCCATCGCTCGATCGCGATGTCCGAGCGCTATATCGCGCCGATCTCGGCGTTGCAGCGCCGCTCGACGGATCAGGCCGCGGCGTTGGTGCTGGCGCTCGCGGAGGGCGAGGCGGCGGCGGCCGAGCGTCTCGCCGCGCCCGGCGCTCTGCCGGAGGAAGACGCGCCGCCGCCCGCGGATCAGGTCGATCTCCTGATCCGCAGCGCCTGATCGCCCAGTCGGATTTCTCGTTCGCTGTTTTCCCTGGAGCGCCGTCTCTCCGGTTTTGATCAAATTTTGCGCCACCAATGCGCTACCCCAGCGGCGCCCGGATCGTAAATGACGGCCCGCTCCGCGATCAACGCGCGGCGCCCGGAACGTGATCCGAAGCGCAAGTCGAATCTGATAACCTGCGTTGAGAGGAAATAAATCGGGATTTTGAACGACAACGGAGTCGCAACCGTGATCAACGCCTTCCCGCGCTATCGCGCCGCATTGACGGCGATCGCCGCCGCCCTCTTCGGCGCTTTCACCCTCGGATCGACGTCGATGGCGCAGGAGCCGATCCCGTCGAGCTGGGAAACCTTCTGGCCGGATACCGATTTCTCGAAGTCAAGCGTTGACTTTTCGGAAATTTTCGATGGCGGCCCGCCGAAGGACGGAATCCCGGCGATCGATAACCCGACCTTCACGTCCATATCCGAGGATATGTCTCTCGACGATCGCGAACCGGTGATCGCCGTCGAAATCGACGGCGACGCGCGCGCCTATCCCATTCGCTATCTCATGTGGCATGAGATCGTGAACGACGCTTTCGGAGAACGCTTAGTCACCATCACGTTCTGCCCGCTCTGCAACAGCGCGCTCGTCTTCGACGGAAACGTCGATGGACGAACGCTGACATTCGGCGTCTCCGGCAAGCTCAGGCGTTCGGACATGATCATGTACGACCGCCAGACCGAGAGCTGGTGGCAGCAATTCACCGGCGAGGCGATCGTCGGCGAGATGCTCGGCGCGAAGCTGACCGTCATTCCGTCGGTGATGCAGAGCTGGGCGGCGTTCAAGGCCGACCATCCGGACGGCGTCGTCATGGCGGAGCCGACGATCGCCGATCGGCCCTATGGCGATAATCCCTATGTCGGCTATGACGGCATGGCCGCGCCCTTCCTCTATCGCGGCGAGAATCCGCCGCATGGCGTGCCGCCGCTCGCGCGCGTCGTGCGCGTCGGCGATCGCGCCTGGCCGCTGACGCGGCTGAGCGAGGCGGGCGAGATCGTCGAGGCCGGCGTGCGGCTGACCTGGCGCTCCGGGCAGGCTTCGGCGCTCGACAGCGCGCGGATCGCGGACGGCCGCGAGGTCGGCGACGTCCGCGCCTATGACGCCGAGACCGGCGCGCCGATCGTCTATGAAGTGGTTTTCGCCTTCGCCTTTCACGCCTTCGAGCCGGACGGCGAGTGGATGCTCGCAGAGACGTCCGACGGAAACTGACGCCGCGCGCCGATGGGGCTGGCGCGGCGTCTCACGCTCCGCTAGCCGAAACGCATGAGCGACGATCCCGACGACCTCAGTCTCGCCGATTTCGATTTCGAGCTGCCCGAGCGGCTGATCGCGCTGCGCCCGGCCGTCCCGCGGCGCGCGGCGCGGCTCTTGGTCTCGACGCCCGACCGGCTCGTCGACAGCGCGGTCGCCGATCTCGCGCGGCGTCTGCGCCCGGGCGATCGGCTGGTCTTCAACGACACGCGCGTCATTCCGGCGCGGCTCGACGGCGTCCGCCGGCGCGACGGCTCGGACGTCGCGATCGAGGCGACCTTGATGGCGCGGCGCGGCCCGGACCGCTGGGCCGCGCTCGCCAAGCCCGGCCGGCGGCTCCGGATCGGCGACGTCGTCCGCTTCGGCGCCGACGAAGGGCTCGGCGCGTCGATCGTGGAGAAGGAGGAGGGCGGCGTCGTCCTGCTTCGCTTCGACTGCGCCGGTCCGGCCCTCGACGCCGCGATCGCCGAGATCGGCGCGCCGCCGCTGCCGCCCTATATCGCCCAGCGCCGCGCCGCGGACGACCGCGATCGGAGCGACTATCAGACCGTGTTCGCGGCGAATGACGGCGCCGTCGCCGCGCCGACCGCCGCGCTCCATTTCGACGCGCCGCTCCTCGCCGCCCTCGACGCCGCCGAGATCGCGCGCTCGACGGTGACGCTGCATGTCGGCGCCGGCACGTTCCTGCCGATCAAGACGGAGCGGATCGCGGAGCATCGGATGCACGCCGAGACCGGCGCGCTCTCGGCGGAGACCGCCGCCGAGATCAGCGAGACCGCGCGCGCCGGCGGGCGCGTCGTCGCGGTCGGCACCACGAGCCTGCGCGTGCTCGAGACGGCGGCGCGGGCGACGCCGGGCGCGCGAGGCGCCGCCGATCTCGAACCCTGGTCAGGCGCGACCGATCTTTTTGTGCGGCCGGGCTTCCAGTTCCGCGTGGTGGGCGGGCTGATGACCAACTTCCATCTGCCGCGCGCGACGCTGCTCCTGCTCGTCGCCGCCTTTATCGGCCGCGAGCGGCTCTTCGCCGCCTACCGACACGCGATCGCCTCGGGCTACCGCTTCTACTCCTACGGCGACGCCTCGCTGCTCTGGCCCGAGAGCGGGGCGGCGAAAAACTAGGCGCGGCGTGCGCCGCCAAGCCGGCGTCTGGAAACGACAGATCCGCGTCGCGACCGGACGCGCAGCCGTATGGCGCTTTGGTCCAAAGCTGGCGCGCGGCGAGAGCCGCCGCCGAAGGAGCTGAAGCGCCATGCACGCCGTACTTCGCAACTCGTGGCCGCTCTTTCTCGGCCTCCTGCTCCTCATGATCGGCAACGGCGCGCAAGGCGCCTTGCTCGGCGTCCGCGCGGTCCTCGAGGAGATCTCGACCGAGACCTACGGCTTCATCAGCGCCGGCTATTTCGCCGGCTTTCTCGTCAGCTCGACGGTCACGCCGCATCTCATCCGCAAGGTCGGCCATGTCCGGGTCTTCGCCGCGCTCGGATCGCTCGTCTCGGCGGCGGTCATCGTCTTTGTCTGGCTCGTCGATCCGATCGTCTGGCTGATCATGCGCGTCTTGATCGGCTTCGCCTTCGCCGGCATCTACATCGTCTGCGAGAGCTGGCTGAACGAAGCGGTCGACAACAGCCAGCGCGGCAAGGCGCTCGGGCTCTATACGCTCGTACAGATGGTCGGCGTCGTGCTCGGCCAGCAGATTCTCAATCTCGGCGATCCGAGAAGCTTCGAGCTCTTCATCATCATCTCGGTGCTCGTCTCCTTGTCCTTCGCGCCGATCCTGCTCACCGTCACGCCGGCGCCGATCAGCGCCAGCGCCAAGCGCATGACGCTCAAGGAGCTTTACGCGAGCTCGCCGCTGGGATGCTTCGGCGCCTTCATGCTCGGCGGCGTGATGGGCTCTATGTTCGGCATGTCGGCCGTCTACGGCGCGCGGATCGAGCTCGACAACGCCGAGATCGCCGCCTTCGCCAGCGCGATGTATTTCGGCGCCGTCCTCATCCAGCCGATCGTCGGATGGATTTCGGACCGCATGGATCGACGCGTGTTGATCATCGTCATCGCCATGATCAGCGCCGTCTGCTGCATCCTGGCGGCGACGCTCGGCCGCGTCTCGCTCGGGATGCTCGGCGGCGCCGAGATCCTCGCGCTCTATCCGCTGGCGCTTCTGGTCGGCGGCTTCGTCAATCCGCTCTATCCCTTGCTCGCCGCCCACACCAACGACTTCCTCGAGCACGACCAGATGGCGGCGGCCTCGAGCGGCCTTCTGTTCCTGAACGGGATCGGCGCGTTCATCGGCCCGGTCGTTCTCGGTTTCGCGATGACCTACGCCGGCGACGAAAGCTTTTGGCTCTATATGGCGGCGCTCCTCGTCGCCATGGCCGGCTTCGGCGTCTACCGCGCGACGCGGCGCGCGTCCGTCGCCGTCGGCGAAACCGGCCGCTTCGCCGCGATCTCGCCGCGCATGACCACCTACACCACCGAGATGTATCAGGAAGCGGCCGCCGAGCGCTCGCAAGCGCAGGACGGGGAGCCGCCGGCCGAGGACGGCGTCGCCGGCGCCGCGCCTTCGACGCCGAATTGAGCGGCGGCGCCGGTTCTGCGAGGATGCCGGCGGCGCGCCGTGCGAGGACGGCCGGAGACGTTCGAGGAGATCCGACATGACCTTGCGCGCGGAAGAGGTGCTGCATTTCTGGCGGGTCGAGATCGATCCGCCGCGCGGCTGGTTCGCCTCCGACGAGGCCGTCGACGCGGCGATCCGCGCCCGCTTCGCGCCCTATTTCGAGGCGGCCGCCGCCGGCGACTTCGACGCCTGGCTCGACGCGCCCGAGAGCGCGCTCGCGCTCGTGATCCTTCTCGATCAGCTGCCGCGGAACGCCTATCGCGGCGACGCGCGCGCCTTCGCCTACGACGCAGCCGCCCGCGAGCGGACGAACATCGCGCTCAAGCGCGGCTGGGACCTGGCGATCGATCCGCCGCTCCGGGCGTTCTTCTATCTGCCGCTCGAGCATTCGGAGGATCTCGGCGACCAGCGGCGCGGCGTCGCGCTCTGCGAGGGGCGCATGGGCGGCGCCCGCGATTTCACCCATCACGCGCGGGCGCATCATGACGTCATCGCGCGCTTCGGCCGGTTTCCGCACCGCAACGACTGTCTCGGCCGCGCCTCGACGCCGGAAGAGGAGGCGTTCCTCGCCGGAGGCGGCTATAATCCGATGCGGAGCAGCAAAGCTGCGGACGAGCAGAGCTGACGGAAGGAGTAGAGGAATGGGCGAGCTCGACGGCAAGATCGCGATCGTGACCGGATCGACGAGCGGCATCGGCGAAGGCTGCGCGCGCGAGCTCGCGACGGCCGGCGCGACGGTGATCGTCAACGACCATCTCGGATCGGACGAGAGCCGCGCCAAGGCCGACGCCATCGCCGCCGACACCGGCGGAACCGTCGCCTATATCGCTGCGGACATGTCGAAGAGCGCCGACTGCGCGCGGCTCGTCACGGAAACCGAGGAGCGCTTCGGCCGGGTCGACATCCTGGTCAACAACGCCGGCGTCCAGCATGTCGAGAAGATCGAGGATTTCCCGCCCGAGAAATGGGACCTCATCCTCGCGATCAATCTGAGCTCGAGCTTTCACACCATCCGCACGGCGATGCGCGGCATGAAGGCGCGCGGATGGGGCCGGATCGTCAACATCGCCTCGGCGCACGGTCTGACGGCGTCGCCGTTCAAATCAGCCTATGTCTCGGCCAAGCACGGCCTCGTCGGCCTCACCAAGACGGTCGCGCTCGAAGGCGCGGATTTCGGCGTCACCGCCAACGCGATCTGCCCGGGCTATGTCTGGACGCCGCTGGTCGAGGCGCAGCTCGAGGACCAGATGCGCGCCCACGGCAAGGACAAGGACTGGGTGATCAAGAACGTCATGCTCGAGCGCCAGGCGATGAAAGAGTTCGCGACCGTCGAGCAGATGGGCAAGACGACGGTGTTCCTTTGCTCGCCCGGCGCCGACACGATCACCGGCACGACGATCTCGGTCGACGGCGGATGGACCGCGCTCTGAGCGGGCCGGGGCGCCGAGGTCGTTCCGCTCGGAGCCGCGATCGCGCGACGCCCATCGGGCGCGGCGGTCGGCGGCGCAAGGATCGGCGAAGCGGTTCGCTTGCGAACCGCCGACGACCAGCTCGCTGGCGCGATTTTCAGGGAAAATCGCGTCCTTGCGGCGCCGGCCGGCGTGACCGACCAGCGCCGATCGATCGGGGATCCGAGCGGAAAGAACGACCGTTCCGCTTGGTGGGCGTAAGCGAAAATGCGGCGCTCGGAACGGGAAACTGATGGCGCGAAAATCGAAAGCAAAAAAGAAGATCAATCTCGCGCTTCAGGGCGGCGGCGCGCACGGCGCCTTCTCGTTCCCGGTTCTTGTGAAGGCGCTTTGAACGATGGCGCGAAAGCCAAAAGCAAAAAAGAAGATCAATCTCGCGCTCCAAGGCGGCGGCGCGCACGGCGCCTTCTCATTCCCGGTACTAGTGAAGGAGCTTAGAACGAAGGCGCGAAAGCAAAAAGCAAAAACGAAGATCAATCACGCGCTCCAACGCGGCGGCG
>CAZPTD010000062.1:0-15301 GCA_964588915.1 uncultured Neomegalonema sp.
CAGCACGTTCATGTTGACCGTGGTTATTTGTTGGATGATCTGCCAGACTAAGGCGCCGCCGTCGATCACCTCCTTTTGGCCGAGATAGCCGGTTCGCACGAACGCGGTCTCTTTCGTCGACCGGCGGTAGAGCCAGTGCATCACCCAATAGAGAACAAAGACGGCGATGACGGCGACGATCAGCCACAAGATGATCGATCCGATCAGTTCTCCGCTCATAGCTCCGGTCCCTTCTCAATCACGAGCGCCGCCGCGTCCGGGCGCGTCATCGCGTCTTGATCGCTTTGAATTTCCGCGTCTGCTCCGTCAGCGCAATTTCGGTCGGCAGCCGCTCCATCGAGGACGCGCCGTAGAAGCCGTGGCAGCTCGGGGCGCGCGCGAGCACGAATTCGGCGTCCTCGGGCTGCGCGACCGGCCCGCCATGGACGAGGATGATCGCCTCCGGATTGACCGCGAGCGCCGCGCCGGCCCACGCCTCGACCAGCGCCGGACAGTCCGCCAGTTTCAGCGCCGTCTCGGCGCCGATCGCGCCGCCGGTCGTCAGCCCGAGATGGCAGACGATGACGTCGGCGCCCGCCTCGGCCATCGCGCGGGCGTCCGCCGCCGAGAAGACGTAAGGCGTCGTCAGCATGTCCTTCGCGCGCGCTTTGGCGATCATGTCGACCTCGAGCGCATATCCCATGCCGGTCTCTTCGAGATTGGCGCGGAAGGTCCCGTCGATGAGCCCGACGGTCGGAAAGTTCTGCACGCCGGCGAAGCCGATCCGTTTGAGATCGTCGAGGAAGACGTCCATCAGCCGGAAGGGATCGGTGGCGCAGACGCCGGCGAGCACCGGCGTCCGTTTGACCACCGGCAGCACCTCGGCCGCCATCTCGACGACGATCGCGTTGGCGTCGCCATAGGGCATGAGGCCTGCGAGCGAGCCGCGGCCGGCCATGCGGTAGCGGCCGGAATTATAGATCACGATGAGGTCGATGCCGCCGGCCTCTTCGCATTTCGCCGAGAGGCCGGCGCCGGCGCCGCCGCCGACGATCGGCTCGCCGCGGGCGATCATGGCGCGGAATTTCGCGACGAGCTCCGAGCGACTATGCATTGAGCGGCTCCGTTCCTCTCAGCCGCCCCTCGCGCGCGGGCCGCCGCGGCTTGCCGCCATGGAGCAGGCGGAAGGCGTCGACGACCATCGCGGCGAAGGCGGGATCGTTGATGTGATGCGGCGCGCGGACGAGCCGCCGCGTCGAGGTTTGGCGCACCGTCGCCTCGAGCGCGCGGAAGAGCGCCGCGTCGGCGGCCGGATCGTGGAACGCTCCGCCCGGCGCGTCGAGGCCGGAGAGGCCGCCCTCGGGCAGGAAGAAGCGCACCGGTCCGGTCATCTCGTTGAGGCGCTCGCCGATCCAGCGGCCGATGCGCTCGTTCTCCTCCGCCGTCGTCCGCATCAGCGTGACCTGCGGATTGTGCTCGTAGAAGCGGCGGCCGCGATAGCGCTCCGGCACCGTGTCCGGCGCGCCGAAATTGACCATGTCGACGGCGCCGCAGCTGCCGATATAGGGCATGCCCGCGCGGATGATCGCGCCGAACCGGTCCTCGGTCGCCTGGAAGACGCCGCCCATCATCATGTCCGGCACTTCCGTCGTCGTGATGTCGATGACGCCCGACATCAGCCCGCTGTCGACGAGATTCTCCATGCAGCGCCCGCCGACGCCGGTCGCGTGGAAGACGAGCACGTCGTACTCGTCCTCGAGCGCCGCCTGGATCGCCTGCACGCAAGGCGTGGTCAGGCCGAACATGGTCATGCCGATCGACGGCTTCTCGCTCGATCGATCCTCGCCGCCGGTCTTGAGCGCCTCTTCGCGGCCCTTGACCATGCCGGCGAGCGCGCGGGCGCCGTTGGCCAGCAGGCGCCGCGTGATCGAGTTCAGCCCTTGGACGTCGGCGATGGACGGCAGCATCATGATGTCGGACGCGCCGACATAGCGCTCGACATTGCCGGCGGCGACGGTCGAGATCATCACCTTCGGCACGCCGACCGGCAGCGCCCGCATCGCCGGCGTCGCCAGCGCGGTGCCGCCCGAGCCGCCGGCGGAGATGATCCCGGCGACGCCCTCCTGCCGGCGAATCCAGCGCTCGAAGGCGACGGTCATCGCCGCCACCGACGCGCCGCGATCGCCGGTGAAGACGCCGGCGGCGCCGCGCGGATGCCACGCCGCGACCAGATGCGCCGGCGCCTCGGCGCCCGAGGGCTTGCCGCTCGTCGAGAGGTCGACCATCCGCGCCTGCACGCCTTCGGCCTTGAGCACGTCGCGAATGTAGCGGAGCTCCGCGCCTTTGGTGTCGAGCGTGCCGGCGACGAGCACGACGCGCTCGCCCTGGGCGGCGAGCGGCCGCATCGCGAGCGGCGAGGCCGCCGTCTTCGCCGCCGCCGTCGGCTCGGTGACCGTGCGGGCGGCGCCTTCGATGACGCGGACCGGCGTCGGCTGCGACCAGCGGGTCGGCGGGCTCGGGTTCGAGACGTAGATCTTGCGCGGCCCTTCGCGGCGCGCCGGCTCTCGGCTCGGCGCCGCTTCGGCGGCGGCGGGCGGCGCGTCCTCATGGCCGTGCCGGCCGACGCCGAGAAGCCGCTGCTGAAGGTCGCGATCGGCGGCGAGCTGCGCCGAGGGCATGATCCGGCTGACGCGGCCGTTGACCATCACCGCGGTCTCGTCCGCGATCGCGGTGGCGACGCCGATATTCTGCTCGATCACCAGAATGTCGACATCGGCCTCGTGGCCGAGCTGGAAGAGCAGCTCCTCGACCTGATGCACGATCACCGGCGCGAGGCCTTCGGTCGGCTCGTCCATGACCAGGAGCCGCGGATTGAGCAGCAGCGCGCGCGAGATCGCCAGCATCTGCTGCTCGCCGCCCGAGAGCTGGCCGCCGCCGTTCTGCCGCCGCTCGGCGAGCCGCGGGAAGGTCGCGTAGATGCGGTCGATCGACCAGGCGCCGCCCGGCCGGGCCACCATCCTGAGATGCTCTTCGACGGTCAACGAGCGCCAGAGCCGGCGTCCTTGCGGCACATAGCCGACGCCGAGCCGCGCGACCTCGGCCGGCGAATGTCCGACGATGTTGCGACCGTAGAAGTTGATCGAGCCGCTCGAGACGCGCGCGAGGCCCATGATCGCCTTGCAGAGCGTCGTCTTGCCCATGCCGTTGCGCCCGACGACCGACAGGACGCCGTGATCGAGCGTGAGGTCGACGCCCTGCAGCGCGTGGCTGTGGCCGTAATAGACGTTGAGCCCGCTGATCGAGAGAGCCGGGGCGCCGCGATCACTCATCGCCGCCTCCCAAATAAAGCGCCTGCACCTCCGGATCGGACTCGATCTCGGCCGGCTTGCCCTCTTTGAACACCCGGCCGTTATGCATCATCGTCACGCTCTCCGAGACGCGCAGCGCGACGTCCATGTCGTGCTCGATGACGATGTAGCCGATATGGCTCGGCAGATTGAGCAGGATCTCGACGAGATCCGCGCGATCGGTCGGCGAGAGGCCGGCGGCCGGTGCGTCGAAGAGGATGAAGCGCGGCGCGCCGGCGAGCGCGAGCGCGATCTCGAGCTGGCGCTGCTGGCCGTAGGCGAGCTCGGCCACCTTGGTGTGGCTGCTCTCGGTCAGATGCACCGCTTCGACCAGGCCCTCGGCGGCGCTCATCACCGCGTCGTTGCGGCGCGGACGCAGGAACGAGAACCGCCCGCGCGAGACGCCGCGGCAGGCGAGATAGACGTTGTCGATCACGGTGAGCCCGCCGAAGAGCAGCGAGATCTGATAGGTCCGGCGCAGCCCGCGGCGGATGCGCTCATGCGCCGGAAAGGCGGTGATGTCCTCGCCGAAGAAGCGGATCGAGCCGAAGCTGACCGGAAAGTCGCCGGTGACGCAGTTGAAGAGCGTCGTCTTGCCGGCGCCGTTCGAGCCGAGCACGGCGCGGCGCTCGCCCGGCCGGATGGTCATCGTCACGTCGGCGAGCGCGGAGAGCGCGCCGAAGAGCTTCGTCACGCCGCGCAGCTCGAGCGCGTTCGCCGTTCCGGTGACGGAGAGGCGATCCGCGACGCTGCGGCCGAGCGTCGTATCGGCGCTCTGGCTCATGGCGCGTCCCTCTCTTCGTCGCGCCGACCGTCGCGCAAGGGATCCCGGCGCGTCGCGGCGCGCGCGCGCTCGTAGAGGCCGAGCGCGCCGTCCGGCGAGAAGAACACGATCAGCAGGAAGACGAGCCCGATCAGCATCCGGAAACGGTCGCCGCCGAGGCCGACCGCGACCAGCCAGTCGATGGCGAAGGTCTGCAACAGCACGTAGATGATCGCGCCGATGAAAGGCCCGATCGGCCGGCCGATGCCGCCGACGACGGCGATGACCAGAATATCGATCACCGGGCCGATGCCGGAGGTGCCGGGCGAGATCTGGCCGTTCTGCCAGACATTGAGCACGCCGGCGATCGCGGCGATGAAGCTGGCGAAGGCGTAGGCGGCGACGCGGTGCGCGAAGACGTTGTAGCCGAGCGCCGCCATTCTTCTCGGGTTGTCGCGGATGCCCTGGAGCGCGAGGCCGAAAGGCGCCCGCGAGACATAGGTCACGCCGAGAAAGCCGAGCACGGTGAAGAAAAGGATGAGATAGTAGAGCGGGATCGGCTCGCCCCAGGAGACGCCGAGGAACTCCGGCGGCGCGATGCCGTTGATGCCGCTGATGCCGTTGATGATCTCGTAGTTCTGGTTGGTGATGTAGAAGAAGGCGCTGGCGATCGCGAGCGTGATCATGATGGTGTAGATGCCCTCGGTCCGGACCGCGAGCGCGCCGACGGCGGTGCCGAAGAGCGTCGCCACGAAGAGCGCGATCAGCACCGTGACGTACCAGCTCCAGCCGAGACTGATCGTCTCGATCGCGCTCGTCCCGAAGATCGCGATCATGTAGCCCGAGAGCCCGGCGATCGACATCTGCGCGAGGCTGACCATCCCGCCATAGCCGGCGAGGAACATCAGACTGAGCGCGATCAGGCCGAGGATGCCGGCGCGGCCGAAAATCTGGACGAGCACGAACTCCGATGCGAGCGCCGGCATCAGCGCGAGGATCGCGAACAGGATCCAATAGGCGGTCGTCGACGAGACCGAGACGCTCGGCCGCGCGATCTCGGCGCCGTCCCGCGCCGACGCTCCGCCGGAATCCTGCTGCACCGCCATCGCTCAGCGCCTCCCCATGATGCCCTGCGGGCGGAAGGCGAGCACGATCACCATGATCAGGAAGGTGAGCACGACCGCGTAGGTCGGCATGTAGACGGAGCCGAGCTGCTCGGCGAGGCCGATCAGCACCGCGCCGATCGCCGCGCCGACGATCGAGCCCATGCCGCCGACGATGACCACGACGAGCGAGGCGAGCAGGAACTCGACGTCGCTGCCCGGCGCGACCGACTGGAAGGTCGCGCCGACGACGCCGGCGACGCCCGCGAGCCCGGCGCCGAAGGCGAAGACCGCGACGAAGACGAGCTGGATCGGCACGCCGGTCGCCGAGAGCATGTCGCGATCGTCGACGCCGGCGCGGATCAGCATGCCGATGCGCGTCCTGTTCAGAAGGAGCCACATGCCGACGCCGATCGCGATCGCCGCGGCGAGGATGGCGAGGCGCACGATCGGATAGGTCAGATAGATCGGCTCGCCCGTGGAGCGCTTGAAGCCGGTGACGAAGAACGTCTCGAGCGGCCCCTTGAGCCAATCGGGCGAGATGATCGAATACGCGTCGCCGCCCCAGATCCAGAGCATGAGGTCGGCGAGCACGATCGAGATGCCGATCGTCACCAAGGTCTGCCGGAGATCCTGGCCCTCCATCCGCCGGAAGACGACGATCTGGAGAATGACGCCCAGGAGCCCGGTGATGATGAACGCGACCGGAAACGCCAAGAGCCAGTAGCCGGACGCGTCGGCGAGCTCGTAGCCGATATAGCCGCCCAAGAGATAGAGCGAGCCATGCGCCAGGTTCACGTTGCGCATCAGGCCGAAGATCAAGGTGAAGCCGCTGGCGACGAGAAAATAGAGCGCGCCGAGCGTCACGCCATTGAAGATGGCGCTCAGAAAGACCTTCTTTCTGCCGATCGCGTCGGTGAGCCATTCCGGCCAGACCGCGAAGATCATCACCAGTAGCAGCGCGATCAACAGCGCCGAGATCGCCGCCGTGATTGGCCGATTGCGGACGAAGCGGCTCATCTCCTTCCTCGAATGCTCGCGCCAACGCCGGCGCGATCCTGTCTTGCGCCCTTCGGACGAACGGCCGATCGACCGAAGCTTCCGCGCGGCGCGGTCGCTTCGCGGGCGGTCGAGGCGACGTCCTCCGCGACGCGCTCTTCTTGGGCGGGCGAACCGCCGACGCGCGCGGTCGGCGCGCGGTCTCCTTAAGCTACCGCCGAGCTTCGCAAAATACTTGCCCGAGAGTCTTCTTTACGCCGTTGACGGCTTCTTGCCTGCGAAAGCGTTCACGGATGCAACACCCGCGCCCGCGCCGCTTGGCGATAGTTTCTCGGTGAAAATCCAGCATTATACGAGAAAAAGCGTGAAAAACTCGCCTGCGAAGAGAATGAGAGCGCTTGACTAATATCCGAGATCGACTTGTCCGACATGGCCAGCTCGCGCAGCGCGAATTCCATTCGTAGAACATTGTAGTACAAGTTCGGCGTCACGCCGGTTTGCCGCTTGAACAGCTTAAAGAAATGCGGGCGCGACAAGCCGGAGTCGCGCGCGACTTCGTCGAGATCCATTTGCTCCGTCACGTACTCGTTCATGATCTTGAGCGACTTGCGCACGCGATAGTCGGAAATGCGGCGGGCGCTGCGTTCGGCCAGCTCCGCATGCGACGCGTGCGCCCAAGACTGCTCGTAGCACTCGCGCGTGAGCTCGTAGAGCAGCGCGTCGAGGGTCTCTTCGACGCCGCGTCCTTCAAGCGCGTCGAGGATCTTGCCGACGAGAGCGCAGACGACGGGCGCGCATTCGATTTGACGCGACCCGAACAGGAGATCGTCATGATCGCCCCGCCGATACGAGCTGTACCAATTCGGGTCGATGTAGAGCGTGAGCGTCAGCATGCCCTCTTCGTCGTCGGTCTCGAACGTGTGCGGCTCCCAAGGATTGACCGCGACGACGGAGCCCGCGTCGACCTCCACCCGCTCGTCGCGCACGACCAGCGCCGACGGTCGACCGGCGAGATAGAAGACGAGATGCCCCTCGCGGTGCGCGTGCAGACCGATCGAACGGTCGAGAAAATTGAGATGCGCGCGGCCGAAACGGCTCTGAAAGGCGCGCAACGCTTTCCCCATCTGATCCTCCCGTCGATTCTCGGCGTTCTTGACCGACGCTTTTCCCCAAATTCCAGATAATTGGGGCGACGGGCAAGCGCGAAGTCCGTCCAGCCCTCGGCGGGAGGCGACGCGCGCGCCGGCGGCGGCGTCAGGGCGAGGGATCGGCGCGGCTATAGGCGGTCTTCATCTCGGTGAAAAACTCCGCCGCGTAGCGGCCCTGCTCGCGCGGCCCGTAGCTCGAGCGCTTGCGGCCGCCGAAGGGCGCATGCGGGTCGACGCCGGCCGTCGGCAGGTTGACCATCACCATGCCGGCCTCGGCGTTGCGCTTGAAGTGCTCGGCGTGCTTGAGGCTGGTCGTGCAAATGCCGGCGGAAAGGCCGAACTCGGTGTCGTTGGCGACATGCAGCGCCTCCTCGTAGCCGCGGACGCGGATCACCGCCGCCACCGGTCCGAACACCTCCTCGCGGTTGAGGCGCATCTCAGGGCGCGTGTCGGTGAAGAGCGCCGGCGCCATGAAGTGACCGTTGCCGGCGCGCGTCAGCCGCTCGCCGCCGAAGCGCAGGCCGCCGCCCTCGCGCCGGCCGATATCGACATAGGAGAGGTTCTTCTCGAGCTGCGCGGCGTCGATCACCGGGCCGATCTCGGTCGTCGGGTCGAGCGCGTCGCCGATGCGCAGGCGCGAGAGGCGCTCGACGCAGGCCTCGACGAAGCGGCTGTGGATGCGCTCGTCGACGATGAGCCGCGACGAGGCGGTGCAGCGCTGACCGGCGGCGAAGAAGGCGCCCTCGACCGCGCAGTCGGCGGCGACGTCGATATCGGCGTCCTCGAGCACGACGAGCGGATTCTTGCCGCCCATCTCGATCTGGGCGCGCCGCATATGGCGGGCGCAGGCCTCGGCGACATGGCGGCCGGTCTCGACCGAGCCGGTGAAGGTGACGGCGTCGACGCGCGGGTCGTCGAGGATGCGCTGGCCGACGCCGCGGCCAGGGCCCATCGTCAGATTGAGGACGCCGGACGGGACGCCGGCGCGGCGCAGGATGTCGACCAGCTCCCAAGCGCAGCCCGGCGCGAGCTCGGAGGGCTTGAAGACGACCGTGCAGCCATAGGCGATCGCCGGCGCGATCTTCCAGGCCGGGATCGCGATCGGGAAGTTCCAGGGCGCGATCACGCCGACGACGCCGACCGGCTCGCGCGTGATCTCGACGCGCACGCCCGGCCGCGTCGAGGGCAGCGTCTCGCCGGAGAGCCGCAGCGCCTCGCCGGCGAAGAAGTCGACGATCTGGGCGGCGCGCGCGACCTCGGCCACGCCCTCGCTCAGCGTCTTGCCCTCCTCGCGGCTGAGAAGCCGCCCGAGCTCGTCGCGCCGCGCCTCGATCTCCCGGGCGGCGTTGGCGAGAACGTCGCGGCGGCGGAGCGGATCGGAGCGCGCCCAGCTGCGGCCCGCGTCGCGCGCGGCGGCGATCGCGTCGCCGACATCGGACGCGCTCGCCTCGGCGTAGCGGTCGACGACGTCGTCGATATTGGAGGGGTTGACGTTCGGTCGCGCACTGGCGCCGCCGCGCCATTCGCCGCCGATCAGATTCGGTTTCATCGCCTTGGCCCGCCAAAACGAAAGGCGCCCGCCGAGCCCGGCGGAGCGCCCGTTCGGCGCGCCGCGGCGCGGCCGCCGGTGTCGGAAGGTCCCGCGACGCCGCCGCGGGACCTCGAGAGCCTTACTCGTAGCTCGCCAGGCATTCCGGCACGTCGCGGCTCGGCAGGCCGATCTGCGCGAAAGCCTCCGGCGACATGCCGAGGCGCTGGTCGACATTCTCGACGACCCGGACGAGCTGCGTCGCCAAGGTGCCGTCGTCGAGCTCGACCACCTCGCTGACGAAGTTGGTGCCGATCGCCTGACGGTTGTCGTCGAGCGCGATCAAGCCGTTCGGCGCGTCGAGCTCGAGGTCGCTCAGGCAGGAGCGGAACGCCGCATGGCCGTCCGAAAGGTCGCCGCCGATCTCGTCGAGGCAGGTCAGGGCCGCGGTCGTGGCGTTATAGTAGCCGGTGCCGAGAAGCGACGGGATCGGGAAGCGCTGATCCGGCGGGAACTGATCCTGATAGGCCTTCACATAGGCCTGCCAATCCGGATCGTCCCAGGTGTCGGCCTGCGGGCCGGCCGAGGGCACGCCGATGAGCGCGTTCTTCGCGTCGCCCTCCGCGCTCAGCACCGTGCCGTCGACCATGATCGTGCCGCCGATGAGCTCGGCGTCGCCGCCGGCCTGCTGGTACTGGTTGAGGAAGTTGACGGCGTCGGCGCCGCCGAGGCCGAGATAGATCGCGTCGACGTCGTCCGGCAGCGACGCGATGATCGACGAGAAGTCCTGCGTGCCGAGCGGCACCCAGAGTCGCTCGGAAACCTCGCCGCCGGCCTGGCAGAACTCGATGACCAGACCGAAGACCTGGGTGTAGACGAAGGAGTAGTCCTCGCCGACCGTCGCGATGACGCGGTAGCCCTTATCGTTGTAGATGTAGTCGCCGAGGCCGGCCGACCACTGCGCGCCGTCCATGTTGAACCGGAAGAAGTTGTCCGACGGCGTCACATAGGTCGTCTCCTGCGCGCCGGAGATGCCGTTGATGAACGTCACCTGCGGCTGCGTCTTGGAGTAGTCGCGGATCGCGATCCCCTCCGAGCCCGAGAGCGGACCGATGATGATGTCGACGCCGTCCTGCTCGACGAGCTTGCGCGCGGCGCGCAGCGCACTGTCCGGGCTCGCGTCGGTGGCGCCGATGATCACCTCGATCGAGCGTCCGCCGGCCATCTCGTCATGCTGCGCCAGCGCCAGGTTGAAGCCGCGCACGCCGTCCTCTCCGAGAACCGTGTAGGTGCCCTCCAGCGTGGCCAGCACGCCGATCTTGAGCGGCTCTTGGGCGTAGGCCGCCGACGCGGCGAGCGACGCCGCGGCCAGCGCCCCGGCCGCCGCAAATTTCTTGAGCATCGTTCTTCCTCCCAATGGTCAATGACGCCAATGGTCTCGTTATCGAAGCGGCGGCGCGGCCCATGGCCGATCGGCGCGCGGCGCGCCGACTCTCCAACTCTATCATCACGCGGGCGGGCGCCGGAAGCGATCGGCCGATAGGCGCAAAATTTACCCATGGTCTCATTATCTGAGCCCCAGGGCGGATTTCGCGCCGCAGCGGGCCGGTCTCGGACGCAAAGACGGTTGCGCAGGCCGTTCCTCCCGGGCGATCTGGTCTCGAGACGCCGCGCCACGCCCCTGCGGCGCCGACCGAGGGGCCACGACCGAGGAGCGACGCGCCGCCATGACCGACGCCCCGCCCTACGCCGACGCCGAGATCGCCTCCGCGCTCTTCACGCGCTTTCCGGACGCGATCGTCATCGCCAACGCCGAGCGCGAGATCGCGATGGTGAACCGCGCCTTTCTCGACGTCTTCGGCTACGCCGAGGCGGAGCTGATCGGCAACGTCACCCGGATGCTCTACGCCGACCCGGAAGACTTCGACTCCCAGGGCGACAACTTCTTCAACACCGACGAGCCGCGCCCGAACGGCGCGAAGTTCATCCGCTATCGCCGCAAGGACGGCTCGGTGTTCGCGTCCGAGACGATCGCGGTGCAGGTTCATGACGCCGAGGGCGAGATCATCGGCTTCATGGCGGTCATTCGCGACATGACGGACTATGTCGACTATGTGCGGCAGCTCCGAGAGGACAATCGCGCTCTCTTGGACCATCTCGACGCCGCCAGGAAGAGCTGACGCGCTCGGCGCGCCTCACTCCTTTGTCTCGTCCTTCTTCGGCTTCGGCCCGCGCAGGCTCTCCTCGACGTCGATGCCGATCGACTCGCCGAGCTTGCGCAGCGACGGCAGCTTCACCGCCATCTCCATCATCGAGTCGAGCGCCTGGTTGACCGCCGGCCGCTCCTCGCTCGTCCCGAAGCCGCCGGAGAGTTGGTGGATGGTGATCTCCTTGATCTTCTCCGCCGGCTTGACCATTTCCGCGACGACCTTCGGCAGCGCCGCCAGCCGCTCCTTCTCGAGCTCCATCGCGATCAGCGCCTCGGAGCGCGCATTCTCGGCGTCGATATGCGCCCGCGCCGCCTCGGCCTCGGCGATCTTGACGGCCTTCTTCGCCTCCGCCTCTTCGCGCATCGCCTCGGCCCGGTCCTTGGCGGTCGCCCGCTCGGACTGAGCGATGATCGCCGCGCGGGCGGCGGAGGCCTCGGCCTCCGCGCGCGCGGCGGTGAGCGCGATCTCCTTGCGCCGCTCGGCCTCGGCCATCGCCCGCGCGGTCTGCACCGCCTCCTCCGCGCGGATGGCGTCGGCCCGCGCCGCCTCGGCGAGCGCCAGCGCGCGGCTCTCGTCCTGCGCCTTCTCCGAGATCGCGATCCGCCCTTCCGTCTCCGCGATCGAGAGCGCCCGCTCCCGCTCGATCTCGGCCGCGCGGATGCCGCGCTCCATCCTGATCCGCGCCTCGGACGCGGTGAGCTCGCTCTCGGCCTTGCGCTGCGCGATCTCGGCGATCTGCGCCGCCGACAGCGTCTCGATCTCTTTTTGCTGCTCGATCTTGGCGCGGCTCTCCTCGAGCTCGAGCAGGAGCCGCCGGAGCGTCGCGTCCATCGCCGCCTTGCGGACCGAGACTTCGGCGTCGGCGTCGATCTCGGCCCGCTCCTTCTTCGACTTGGCGATCACCTCGGCGAGCTTGCGCATGCCGACCGCATTGAAGGCGTTGTTCTCGTCCATCGACGCGAAGGGCGTCTGATCGAGCGCGGTGAGCGAGACCGCGTCGAGCTGCAGCCCGTAGCGGCCGATCGACGGCTCGAGCGACTCGCGGACCTCGGCGACGAAGGCGCTCCGGTTCTCATGCAGCTCCTCGAGCGTCATCTTCGCGGCCGTCGAGAGCAGCGCGTCGACGAGCATGCCGTCGATGAGCGCGCGCAGCTCCTCGGGCTGGAACGTGCGGCGGCCTAGGGTCTGCGCGGCGCGCGCCACCGCCTCCGTCGTCGGCGCGACCGAGACGTAGAAGTCCGCGCCGACATCGACGCGCATATAGTCCCGCGTGATCAGCGACCTGTCGCCCTTGCAGCGCACCTCCAGCCGCAGCGACTGCATGTTCACGGTCGCGATCTCGTGGAGATACGGGATCGCCAAGGCGCCGCCGTCGATCACCACCTTGCGGCCGCCGACGCCGGTCTTGACCAGGCTGACCTCGTTCGACGCGCGGCGATAGAGCCAAACGAAGATCGCGATCGCCGCGACGAGAACGACGATTACGAGAGTGATCCAACCCGCCAAGCCCATCGCGTCACTCCTGATTGCGCCGCCCGCCCCGACTCGGCGCGCGCCTCAAAGCCCGTGCATCCCGCACAGAATGTTCGACGACATGCCGCCATCGACCGGAATGTTCGTTCCGCGGATCCAGCTGGTCATGTCCGAAAGCAAGAACGCGACCACCGGCGCGATGTCGGTCGCCTCGCCCGGCCGGTCCATGACGCGCGCGTCCTCCTCGGCGCGCGCGCCGAGCGTCTCGAGAAAGTCGCCGATGATCGGCGTGTTGACCGGTCCCGGGCTGACCGCGTTCATCCGGATGCCGCGATCGCGCCAGGTCCAGCGGTTCTGCATGGTCCAGACGATCAGCGCCTCCTTCGAGAAGAAGTAGGAGCGCCCGCCCTCGTTCGAGACGCCCCAGCGGTCGATGAAGGTCGGTATGTCGTCGAAATCGAGATCCGCGCTCGCCCTGATCGCGTCGACCGCCTGCGGCCAGCCGAAGCCGGCGAGCGAGGCGACGTTCACGATGCTGGCGCCGTCGTTCAGCTTCGGTATCATCAGCTCGGTGAAGTATTTGAGGCCGACGAGATTGACCGCGAGCAGCTTGTCCGCCGGCCGCGTCGGCGGCAGGCCGGCGTTGTTGGCGATCCCGTCGACGCCGGAAGGCAGCGCCTCGACCAGCGCCTCGATCGTCCGCTTGTCGGAAAGGTCGGCGCGATAGAGCTCCTCGACATGCTCGAAGCTCTTGGTCACGTCGACGCCGAGCACGGTCGCGCCCTGGGCGGCGGCGATCCGGGCGATCTCGAGGCCGATGCCGGAGGCCGAGCCGGTGACGACGATCTTCTTGCCCTTGAGTAGGTTCCGGACGGTCATCGCGGTCGCCTCAGAACGCCGGCGGATAGGCGCGGCCGCCGCGCTCGAGCGTGATCCAGCGCGTCTCGGTGAAGGTCTCGACCGACCAGCGCCCGCCATGGCGGCCGAGCCCGCTCGCCTTGGCGCCGCCGAACGGGACATGCGGCTCGTCGTTCACCGGCGAACAGTTGACGTGGCACATGCCGGTCTCGAGCCGCGCCGCGATCTCCAGGGCGCGCTCCTCGTCGCGGGTGAAGACGCCCGAGGAGAGGCCGTACTCGGTGTCGTTGGCGATCGCGATCGCCTCGTCGTCGCTGCGGAACGGAATGACCGGCGCGACCGGTCCGAAGGTCTCGTCGCGATAGACGGTCATCTCCGGCGTGACGCCGGTCAGGATCGTCGGCTCGACGAAGCGACCCTTGACGCCGCCGCCGAGAACCGCCTTGGCGCCCTTGGCGAGCGCGTCTTCGATCTGGGCGCGCACGCGCTCGACCTGACGGTCGTTGATGAGCGGGCCGATCACCGTCGCCTTGTCCTTGGCGTCGCCGATCGTCAGGCGCCGCGCGCGCTCGACGAATTTGCGCAGGAACTCGGCGTAGACGCTCTCATGCACGAGCACTTTCTCGACCGACATGCAGATCTGACCCTGATGCATGAAGGCGCCGAAATTCGCCGCCTGCGCCGCGCGGTCGAGATCGGCGTCGGCGCGGATGATGAGCGCGTCCTTGCCGCCGAGCTCGACGCAGCATTTCTTGAGATGCGCGCCGGCCTTGGCGGCGATCGAGCGGCCGACCGCGGTCGAGCCGGTGAAGGAGATCCCCTTGACGAGCGGATGCTCGATCAGCTCGTCGCCGACCTCGCGGACGCGCTCGCGCGAACAGGTGACGACGTTGAAGACGCCTCGCGGCGCGCCGGCCTCCTCCATCACCTCGGCGAAGAAGAGGCCGCCGCAATAGGGCGTGTCCTCGGAGGGCTTCAAGACGATCGTGTTGCCGGCGGCCATCGGAAAGGCGAAGCCGCGCGCGCTCAGGATCCCTGGGAAGTTCCACGGGCTGATGACGGCGACGACGCCCATCGGCGATCTGACGGCCATCGACACCTTGCCGCTTTTCGACGGCAGCACCTCGCCCACCGCGTCGTAGCAGACCGCGCCCGCGGCCCGGAACACCTCCGCGACGTAACCGGCCTCGTACACGCCCTTGCCGAAGGAGCCGCCGCCCTCGCCCTGCATCGCCGCGATGAAATCCGGCGCGCGGCGCGCCCAGACATCGGCGATCTTGTTCATGAGATGCGCGCGCTCGTTGAACCGGAGCCCGGCCCAGTCGCGGAAAGCGGCTTGCGCGGTCTCGATCGCGCGCGCGGTCTCGGCGCGGCCGGCGTCGGGAATCTCGGCCCAGGCTGAGCCGTCGGACGGATCCATATCCGTGAAGCTCGACGGCGCGCCGACCCAGGCGCCGCCGACATACATGCCTCTGATCGTCGGATGGGCTGCGTCCAGCATCTCAGTCCCTCTCGTCTCGCTTGAAGTCGCCGCCCGGACGGCGCCGATACACCTCGACGCGCGGCGCGCGGTAGATCTCGACGACGACCGGCTTCGGGTCGGGCGGCGTCGGCGCCGGCGCCGGTTTGGCCGCTGGCGCCGCCGGCTTCGCTCCGAGACCGCGCGCGATCGGCCGCTCGACGATCGCGGCGCGGCGGGCCTCGGCGGCGGCGCGCTCGATATCGGCGAGCGTGGCGCGCAACCGCTCCTCATGGCCGATCGGCGTCGGCGCCGCGGCTTGCCGCTCCGGCGCGCGGCGGGCCGCCCTTGCGGCGGCGCCGGCGACCAGCGCGTCGATCGAGCCGCCGGCGACGGCGTCGGCGTCGATCCGCGGCGGTTGGCCGCCGCGCGGC
>CAZPTD010000063.1:0-15215 GCA_964588915.1 uncultured Neomegalonema sp.
GCTATCGTCTGATCGGTTCTGATGGAGCCGACCTCGCCTTTGTCATCCCGGATAAGCCTGCGGCTTTCCGGGATGATGGCGTCATCAGCGTTGCACCCACTTAGACAAATCCCGCTCTAAGCTCCAGCCCCGCCGACCACGTTTGTTTCGAAGGGGCTCTCGTCGCCGAGTCCGCAACGCGCCCTCACCCGAACATCGCCCGCGCGACGCTCGCGCGTGGCGCCGACAGGACAGCGGACGTCGCAGGACGCGTATCCGCTTTTCCAATCATCGAATCCGGTCATGTCGCCGAAGCCGAACTCGACGGATCGGCGGCGCGCCGCCGAATCTGACGCATCTCGGTCATTGTGATGTTGAAACCGGCTGGATAGAACGCGCAGGACCTCGACCCTGCGGGTTTACTTGCTCGCGGCGTGAGCGGCGGTGGTCACCTAAAGCAGACGGAGGATACTATAATGATCACGCCAGGTTACGTCGCCGAGATGGCAGCCTATTCGCGCTGGCAGAACGACAACGTCTATAGGATCTGCGATGAGATCGGGCAGGAGGAACGGCAGCGAGAGCGAGGTCTGTTTTTCAGTTCGATCCACCGCACGCTGGACCACGTTTGCCTAGTCAATCGGACGATACTGACCTTCCTCGATGGCATCATGCCGGACCGGACTCCCCTCGATCAAGTGGTGTGGTCAGACTGGGACGAGCTGAAGTCCACCCGGCTGATGCAGGACGAAGTGTTGTCGGCGGGAGGCCGCGACTGGACCGAGGCATGGCTGGCTGAACACATCGCTGTGAAAAGTCCGCGTTTCGACGAACCGCCAAATATTCCTCGTTGGGTGATGGTCGTGCAGCTCTTCAATCACCAAACCCATCACCGCAGCCAGGTCACCTCTGCGCTGCACACCATCGGCAAAGATTACGGCGCCACTGATATCCCATGGCGTCCTGGCGCGGGTTATTTCGCGGGTTAGTGCGTTTGCGCGAATCGGCGTCAGCAGCCACGGGCGGTAGATGTTCGTTTTGTCCTCACTGCTGACTTCACGCTCCTCCAGACGGATGACCGCACTTGGCCCGCAGGCGCATTCCCGCCCAGGCGCCCTTGTTCCGCTTGGCTGGTGAGTAGCGGACGCGCCCTGCGGAGCCGCGGGAGAGCGCGTTTGACCCGGGTGTCGCAGAGCAAGCGCCAACGGATTGCGCCCGAAATCGTCCGCCGGCGTCGCAGCGACGGCGCCGGCGTAGGTCGGCGAGTTGCGGCGGCGCGCGCGGCGGAGCACTGTGCGCGCAGACTTCCGGCGCTCGGGGCGATCGATGACCAGCCAAACCGTGACGCGCGGCGATCGCGCGCCGCTGAACAACGCTCGCGGCCTTCTGCTCATGGCGAGCGGAATGTTTCTGTTCTCCGCGACCGACGCGGCGGGCAAATTTCTGACTGAGAGCTTTCATGCGCTCCAGATCGTCTGGTTCCGGCATCTCGGTCTCGTCGTCGGCGCGCTCGTCCTTTTGGCGCTGCGCGGGCCGGCGCTCTTTCGGACGGGTCGCATCGCTCTGCAGGCGGCGCGCGGCGTTCTGGCCGCCTGTTCGTCGCTTCTGTTCATCGCCGCCGTGGCCTTCGTGCCGTTGGCCGACGCGGTCGCGGTCGCGTTCGTGGCGCCGTTCATGGTCACGGTCATGGGCGCGCTGATCTTGCGCGAGCCGGGCGGCCTCCGGCGTTGGGCGGCGGTCGTGATCGGCTTTGTCGGCGCGATGATCGTCATCCGGCCGGGTCTCGGCGTCGTGCATCCGGCGGCGTTTCTGGTGATCGTGGCGGCGAGCCTGTTCGCGGTGCGGCAGATCATCTCGCGCTATTTGAGCGCCTCGGACGACACCGGGACGACGGTGGCCTATACGGCGCTTGCCGGCGGCTTGTTGTTGTCGCTGCCGTTGCCATTTTTCTGGCGCACGCCCGAGACGACGTTGGAGTTGGCGCTTCTTATCGCGATCGGCGTCATGGCGGCCGGCGCCGAAACCTTGGTGATCAAGGCGCTCGAAATCGGACAGTCGGTCGTGCTGGCGCCGATGCAGTACAGCATGATGATCTGGAGCGGGCTCTACGGTTTTCTCATCTTCTCCGACTTCCCTGACTTCTACACTTTCGTCGGCGCGGCGATCATCATGGCGTCCGGACTGTATACTCTTCATCGCGAGCGCGTGGTCGCGCGTTAGTCGATCCGGCGCCGACGGCCGCGCGGAGCGACCGAAGCCGCGGCGCGTCCCCGAGGACTTCGCGCGATCCAGCCCTTGCGCATGGCGAATCGATCTTGACCGGACCGGCGCCGCGGATAACGAGGGCCGCGGACGCGCCATGCGACGCGCGGCCGGCCCGTTGGCGCGCAATCGAAGCGAGCGCTTGATGATGTCCATTTTTCAGCCGCGCGTCGACGAGGCGCGCCGCCTCCGTCTCTTCTACGGCTGGATCGTGGTGGCCGTCGCGTTCGTCACGATGGCCGTCACGATCAGCGCGCGTTCGAGCTTCTCGCTCCTCTTTCCGGAGATCCTCGGCGAGTTCGGCTGGGAGCGAGGACCGACGGCGGCGGCTTTCTCGCTCGGCTTTCTCGCCTCCACCGCGCTGTTGCCGCTGATCGCCTGGGGCATGCGCCGCCGCGGCCCGCAACTGGTGATCCCGGTCGGCGCGGCGATGATCGCGATCGGCTACGCGCTGACGCCGCTCGTCACGACGCCGCTGGCCTTCTACGTCACCATGGGCTTTCTGGTGGTCGCCGGCTCGATGGCGGCGAGCTACATTTCGCACTCGATGTTTCTGCCCGCTTGGTTCGTGCGCCGTCGCGGCCTTGCGGTCGGGCTCGCCTTCGCGGGCGTCGGCGTCGGCATGGCGACGCTGATGCCGCTGATGCAGTGGGCGATCGACGCGTATGACTGGCGAACGGCCTGCTTCGGCGCCGCCGCGTTCGTGGCGCTCACCGTCATTCCGCTGAATTTCCTGCTGCAGCGCGGCGATCCCGACGCGCTCGGTCTCGAGCCGGACGGCGGACCCGCGCGCGGAGTCGACGGCGCGCCGGTCGCGCCGGTCGACGTCGTGGTCGACCGCGCTTGGGCCGAGACGGACTGGACGCTCGGCCGCGCCGCGCGCACTGCGCGCTATTGGTGGCTAAGCCTGATGATGTTCGGAGCGCTCTTCGTCTGGTACGCGACGCTCGCGCATCAAACTCAGTTCCTGATCGAGCTCGACTATAGTCCCGCCTTCGGCGCGTTCGCGCTCGGGCTCGCGCCGCTCTTCGGCGTCGCGGGCCAAGTGGCGGTCGGCGCGCTCTCGGACCGGATCGGTCGCGAATGGGCGTGGTCGGTCGCGACTCTCGGCTTCTTCGTGTCGTCCGCGCTGTTTGTCGTGATGACCCGGGCGCCCGAGGGCTGGCCATGGATGACGACGGCGGTCTTCGCCGCGATCATCGCTCAAGGCCTGCTCGGGCACGGATTGGCGGCGGTCTTCGGCGCGGCGATCGCCGAGATCTTCCAGGGCCGCCAGTTCTTCGGGATCCTCGCGATGATCACCCTCGCCGGCAATGTCGGCGCGGCGCTCGGGGTCTGGGCGCTCGGCGAGATCTACGACGCGACGACGAGCTACGAGATCGGTTTTGCGCTCTGCGCCGTCGCGTCGCTCGTCTCCATCGCCGCGATCTGGGGCGCTCGGCCGAGCGCCGTGCGCCTCGTCGCCGGCAGAGCCCGCCGCCGCTGAACGCGGGCGACGCGACATCCGACGCCCGTCATGGCCCGTTGGCGTCGCCCGTCGGCGCGAATCGCCCGCCCGCTTGCACCACGATCACAGACGTTCGAGGTCGCATGTCGGCTTTCGCCGCGATTGATTCCGGTCACGTCTCGGGAGCAGACGTCGTCGATCGGGCGGCTTACCGACGAGGTTGACCCAAGGCGGTCATACGCGAGCGCCGCGTGTTAATTACTTGTCAATCGCGGTTTAAAAAACAGCACCCATGTCGACATGCTTTTGAGCGGCAAGGTCCAGCGGCGGCCCGCCCCGGCTGACTCAGCAGACTTTTCAAGCGTCCGCGGTCTTAGACTCCGCCAACATTCGGGGTTGCGCGTCCGCAATCTGCGGTTTTCGCTCGTCGCCGCCGCTGAGAGGGAGCGCACATGGCGTCATTGTACTACGATCAAAGATCGCAACGTTTCAGCGTGACATTGCGACCGACGCTGATCGAACGGCTTTGGGCGCAGCTTCTGGAGAGATTGCCGCGGCGTCTGAGACCGGCAGCCCAGATCGGCTTTGCGGGCATCGGTTGGTTCCTGCTCGGCGAGAGCTGTCTCTCGATCCTCGAACGGACCTTCATTGGCGACATCGCTCGCGCCGCCGTCGTTTCTTCGCCGGATTGGCTTGGCTCCCTTTGGCGCTCGATCGGCGCTGTCCTAACATTCCTGATCGAGATTTGGCGATCGATCCTCGCGGCGCCGCTGGCGCTGTTGCGCGATCTTATCAATCTGTCGTTGCCGCCAGTTCTGATCGAGATCGTGATCGTCGTCCTGTTCGGCTTGCGCGGGTTCGAGCGGTTCGGCGCAGCAATGAAAGCGCGGAGCGAGGCGAAACAGTTTACAGCTGTCGCTAACGATTATTTTGGACCATATACACTCGACGATACGGTCGATGAATACATCGAAGAAATCGAACGCGTGGAAGATTTAATCCAGCAAGAGCCGTTGCTCGATAAATATTGGGGGCTTGAACCTATTCAGACATTTATCTGGACTGCGTTCGACGTCGGCGGCGGACGCAAAGGGGCTGCGCTGTTCAAGCGGGCCGTGATCGAGCCCATGCAAAGGTCGATCCGCTCCATCCTCGTGCCGAACGCTGTTTACGCCGGGGTTGTGGCGACGGTGCTGCTTGTTTGGCTAATCGACTTTTTGGTCAGGTGGCTCTCGATCCATTGACGCGACGCGGCGCAGACCTGGAGAGAGGCGCCTTCGTGTGAGCCGAGTAACCCCCATGTTCGAAACAAGAGAAATCCTCAACCTCGAACGCGTTCAATTGCTCTCGTTGCGTCGAGCTAAGAGCAGTGGCGGCTCTTGGCCCAGACCGGCGGTGCGCCAAGCTCTGCGGAGGTTCCGCTTTCGACGACGCGACAGGATTGTCGACCGAACCGCGCCGCCCCTACTCCTCCGCCTGGCGCAGGACCCGCGGCAGATAGGCGGCGAGGGTCAACGCCCGGAGCCCGAGCCAGATCCAGACCGCCGCCCAGATCCCGTCGTTGCCGTGGAGCTCCATCAGCCGCCAGCTGATCCAGAGATAGGCGCCGGTCGAGAGGATCATGCCGTTGCGCATCTCGCGCGCCCGGGTCGCGCCGACGAAGACGCCGTCGAGCTCGAACGACAGGAATCCGACGAGCGGAATGAACGCCGCCCAGAGCGCGTAGTCGCGGGCCAGAGCGCGCACCGCCTCCGAACTCGTGAAAAGATCGATGATCTCGCCCGAGAGCGCCCAGAAGATCAGCGACATCCCGAGCGCCATCGCGCCCATGCAGAGCGTCGAGATCTTGACCGCGCGGACTAGCTGACCGCGATCGCGCGCGCCGATGGTCTGGCCGACCAAGGTCTCCGACGCGATCGCGAAGCCGTCGAGCGCGTAGGCCGAGACGATGAAGAACTGGAAGAGCACGACATTCGCCGCGACGGTGGCGTCGTCGACCAGCGTTCCGAGCCGCGCCATCCAGGCGAAGGCGCCGACGAGCAGCATCGTTCGGATGAAGAAGTTGCCCGAGAGCGCGAAGAGCCGCATCAGCGCCGTCGGCCGCAGAACCTCCGCGCGGCTCGGCAGGGCGCCGCTCGGCGCGAGCTGGCGGACGCGGCCGCGGGCGAGCCAAAGCCCGTAGCCGAGGCCGAGATAGGACGCGATCGCGGTGCCCGCGGCGACGCCGGCGACGCCCCAGCCGAGGCCGACGACGAAGAGCACGTTGAGCGCGACGTTCGCGCCGGCGAGCGCCACCTGATGCAGAAAGAGGCGCCGCGTCAGCTCCTGGCCCGCGAACCAGCCGACGAGCGCCATATTGGCGAGTTCCGCCGGCGCGCCCCAGAGGCGGATGTCGATATATTCGCCGGCGAGAAGGCCCGTCTCGGCGCTCTCCTCGAAGATCGCCAGCCCGCCGATCCGAATGAGCGGCTTCAGGAGCAGCATCACCAGCGCCAGGGCGAAGGCGACGAGAAGGCCGCGCGCGAGAACCGCGATCACGCCCTGCGGATCACGCCGCCCGAGCGCCTGCGCGCCGAGGCCCGAAGAGCCGATCTGAAGAAAGTTGCAGCTGGCGAAGACCAGCGACATCACCTCGGCGCCGAGGCCGACGGCGGCGAGCGGCGCGACCTCGCCGAGATTGCCGATGATCGCGGTGTCGACCGCGCCCTGAAGCGGAACGGTGACGTTCGAGAGCGCGACCGGCGCCGCGATCGCGATCACCCGCCAAGCCGTGATCGGCGCAGCGGCGGCTCCCGCCTCTCCTGTCGCGCTCACGCTTTCGCCCCTCGACCGCCCGCCGGAGCCGACCGCGGCCTGCTAATGCGACGCGCCGGTTTTGTCGAGAGCGCCGTCAGCCGGCGCGCGCGTCAATAATAGGTCGCCGGCAGCACCGGAACGGGATCGGCGTAAGGCAGCGCCGCCGAGAGGTTCTCGGTGTTCGCCACATAGGCCGGAAGCTCGGTGTCGCCTTGCGCATACTTGACGAGATCGGCGTAGTCCATGCCGAGATTGACGACGAATGTCAGCAAGAGCGCCCAAATCGCGACGCGCTGCGGACCGCCGATGGACCCGATACTGAGACGCCGCCGAAAATGAATCACGAGAAGCGTCCAGACGACCGCCTGCGGCGCGACGAGGAGCCGAGTGTAGCCGTCGAGCGCGATGATCCATTGCATGCCCAACAGAATCACGCCGACGCCGAGGACGAGATAGAGCGAGTCGAACCTAGTTCGCGCGCTCAGAGACAAGACGGAGACGCCGATCAATAGCGTCAGACCGGTCCAGACAAACAATATTTGCACCCAATTCGACGCGTCGGCGTCAAACGCGAGGTGATTCAATCCCATGACTCGCCTCCATAACTTGGCGACGGTATCACAATTGCTGAGAGAAGTCGGCCGTAATCCGGCTCGTCCCGATGAGTCGCGCGCCGATTGCTGTAATAGCGCTCAGGCGCCGCGTAAGTGTCATCGCCGATCCACCACGCGCGCGCGACGCCGGCGCGTCGGAGCCGCTCCACGACGTAGCCCGGAAGATCGAAATGCGCCTTGCCGACGGCCTCCGCCGCTCTGTTCGGCGGCGCGCTGAAATGCTTCGCGTTGCCCGGATCGTGCTCGAGAAAACGCGTCACGAATTCCGGGCCGACCTCGTAGGACGGCGCCGCGATCGTCGGCCCGACCACGGCGACGACGCGTTCGCGCCGCGCGCCGAGCGACTCCATCACATCCAGCGTCGCGTCCAAGACGCCGGTCAGCGCGCCTTTCCAGCCGGCGTGCGCGGCGCCGACGACGCCCGCCTCGGCGTCCTCGAAAAGCGCCGGCGCGCAGTCCGCCGTCAGCACGCCGATCGCGAGGCCGGGCGTCCGCGTCGCCAGCGCGTCCGCCTCCGGCGCCTCTTCCGGCGCCCAGGGCTCGCCGACGGCGACGGCGCGCGGCGTGTGCGCTTGATAGGCGGTCGCGAGCGCGTCGACGCCCGGACCGAGAGCCCGCCGCGCTCGCTCGCGGTTCTCGACGACATTGGCCCGCGGATCCCGTCGCGCCCCGAAGCCGCATTGGAGCCCGGCGTAGAGCCCGCTCGACACGCCGCCGGCGCGCGTAAAGAAACCGTGCCGCGCCGACAGATCGTCGACACGGACGGCGTCGACCTCGGCGCCGATTTTCTCGGCGTCAAGCGTCGTCATGCACAGGCTCGCGCCGTCAATCGCCGCGCCTTTCGCAGTTTGCCCACCACCGGCTCTCCTTGCCGCAACGATAGAAACCTTACCGAGGCGTTCGGAAATGACTATCGTGCAACGGTTGCAATTAGCGCACGTTAGGGTTGTTTTATCGATTTGTCGAAGCCGGGCGGCGAAGGCGCGCCGGCCGGCGTCAACGCCAGAGCGCGGAAGAGCAGGCCCATCGCGTCGGGCTCGGTGAGCCGATGGAGCGCGGCGGCGATCTCGGGCGCGCGCTCGGGCGACGCCTTGGCGAGCGCAGCGGCGCGCGCCGCCGCCCCGAGCCGCAAGAGAAACACGCCCTGGCCGATCGGACCATGCGCCGCCGCTCCCGAGGCGGCGCGCGCGAGATCGTCGAAGGCGACATGCGCGGTCAGGTCCGCCGCGCCGGGCGCCTCCAGCGGATCGGCGAAACGGCGGCTTCTGAGGGCCTGCAGCGTCTCGCGCCAGCCCGCCCGCTCGCGCTCGGCGTCGGTGTAGCCGTAGTCGACGACAAGCGCCGCGCCGCCCTCGCGCGCCAGCCGGGCCCCGATCTCCGCCGCGACGGCGCGACTTGCCGCCGAGACCTCCCGGACCGCGCCCTCGGGCGCGTCCGGCGCGTCGCCCGGCCCCGCCGCGTCCGCCGCGACGAAGCCGAGGCCGTCGCCCTCGCGCCCGACAAGGCGCTCGCGCCAGGCGCCGCCGCGGCGGATCCATTGCCGGATCGGCAGAGCGTCGAAGAACTCGTTGGCGACGAGCAAGAGCGGCAGCCGCTCGACCTGCTCGAGCCGGTCGACCCATCGCGGCGGCGAGGCCAGCGCGTCGGCGCCGAGGCGCGCGCGCTGCTCTTCGCGCAGCGGCGCGGACGTCTCGACCAGCCGAAGCCGCGCCGCCTGCAAGAAGCCTGGCGCAACCCGCGCCGCCCGAAGCGCGTCCGCCATCAGCACGCCGCGGCCCGGTCCGAGCTCGACCAGCGCGAACGGATCGGGCCGCCCCTGATCGATCCAGCATTGCGCGAGCCAGAGACCGGCGAGCTCGCCGAAGATCTGGCTGATCTCGGGCGCGGTGGTGAAGTCGCCCTCGGCGCCGATCGGCGCGCCGGCCGCGTAGTAGCCGCTCTCGGGATCGCCGAGGCAAATCGCCATGTAGCGGTCGAGACCGATCGGCCCGGACGCGTCGATCTCCTCGAGGATCGTCGCCAGGAGCGGGTCTCGGCCCCGCGTCAAGACGGCGCCTCGCGTCGGGCCTCCCTGGCGCGGCGCTGCGCGTAGACGATGAAGGCGACGCCGGCGAGGATCATCGGAATGCAGAGCGTCTGCCCGCGCGAGACGCCCTCGCCGAAGATATAGAAGTCGAAGCCGAGATCCGGATTCCACTGCCGGAAGAACTCGACGAAGCCGCGCGCGAGCCCGTAGCCGACCAAAAAGACGCCGACGCAGAGCCCGGGCCGCTTGAGCGCGCCGCCGCGGAACGCCATGAACGCGAGCACGCCGAAGAGCAGCAGCCCTTCGAGCGCCGCCTCGTAGAGCTGGCTGGGATGACGCGGCAGGTTCTCGCCGTTCGTCAGCAGCCACGGATACTCCTCCGCGTATTCCTCGACCTGCGGAAACACCATGCCCCAGGGCTGATCCGTGACGCGGCCCCAGAGCTCGCCATTGATGAAATTGGCGATGCGGCCGAAGAAGAGGCCGATCGGCGTCGCGCAGGCCACCGCGTCGCCGACCGAGAGAGCGGAGAGCCGATTGAACCGAGAGAACAACAGGACGGCGACGACGCCGCCGATCATGCCGCCATGAAAGGCCATGCCGCCTTCCCAGATCATCAGCGCCTCCCAAGGCCGGGGCCAGAGAAGCTCGGGATCGTAGAAGAGGACGAAGCCGAGCCGTCCGCCGAGAACGACGCCGAGCGCCATCCAGAGCAGAAGCGCGTCCGTCGCCTCGGGCTTCATCGGCGCCGCGCCGCCGGCCCAGAGCCGCTCGCGCGCCATCAGCCGCGCCACATAGAGCCAGCCGAGCGCGAGCCCGGCCATATACGCCACGGCGTACCAGCGGATCGGCAGCGGACCGATGTCGAAGATCACCGGATCGATCTCCGGAAACGGGATCGCAAGCGCCATGCTCGGCCTCCTTTCGCGCGGATCGGGCGCCTTCGGCGTCGGCGCCTCCGGCGCGTCCCTTTGACGCCGCCGGGTCGACGCGCGCGCAGATCCATTGTCATTCGCGTCGGACGCCGCCAACTGGTCGCGAGATCCGGCTGAACTCAACATCTTTCCGAACGGAGGCTCCATGTCCGACGAAAAACGACTCCCGAACGCGTTTCTCGACGATCTCGCGAAATTGGCCGCTGGCGCGGTCGGCCTAGCGCAAGGCGCGCGTCAGGAGGCCGAGGTGCTGATTCGCTCGCGCTTCGAGCGATTCGCCGCGTCGCGCGAGTGGGTCAGCCGCGAGGAGTTCGAAGCGGTCCGCGAGGTCGCGGTCTCGGCGCTGGAACAAGCGGAAAGCCTGGCTGCACGCGTTGATGCATTGGAAAACAAGAATGCATCCACAGGTTGAGTGTCGCCATCCACAAAAAAAGTGAACTTGTGAAGGTAACAGTCCACATCTACTACATCTTAGCAAGTGAGATAACTGTTGCGCTCCGTTCCATTCTGCGCCACTATATGTCGTAGAGGTTGCGGCGGAAAGCAAAAAAGAAACGAGGCAGGCCGACGCATCCTTCGAACAGGCGGCGCGCAAGCGCGCAAGGAGCGGCGGCTATGTCCACGAGTGCAGCGAATGAAATGGTCGACCTCGAGCTCAGCCCGATCGACCTCGTGGAGGACATAGCCGCCCTTCGCAGCTGGGACGTCGACCGCCTCGACGAGGATCAGATCGCGATGGCGGTGGAGGGTCAGTGGACCACCTACAGCCTGTCGCTCGCCTGGTTCGACCCCGAAGAAATTCTCCGGATGGCGTGCACGTTCGAGCTGAACGCGCCGAAGGGCCGCGAGATCGAGCTGCTCAAAGCGCTCGAGGCGGCCAATGATCGACTCTGGATCGGCGGCTTCAACCACTGGGCCGACCAGAATCTGATCGCCTTCCGTTACGGATTGGCGCTGCATGGCGGCGCCGGCGCCACCTCCGAGCAAATCGAAGCGATGTTGCGCGGAGCTGTAGAAAGCTGCGAACGGTTCTTCCCGGTCTTCCATCTCGTCGCGCATCAAGGCGCGACGTCGGAGCTGGCCCTCGGGACCGCGTGGCTCGAAGCTGCGGGCCAGGCTTAGCCGGCCCGCATCGTCGGCGGCGGGGCTCCCCTTCCCCCCTTCCCCCCACGCCCCGTCGCCGATCGATTTACCGCCGTCGCCCCGGCCGTTATGCTCGCCGAAAAGGGAGCATGGCCATGGCGGCGGCGGTTTCACTTTCGGAGAGTCTGGGCGCGGGCGGCCTTCTTCTCGTCGGATGCGGCAAGATGGGCGGCGCGATGCTGACGGGCTGGCTCGCCGCCGGCGCGTCGGCCGATCGGATCTTCGTCGTCGATCCCGCGCCGAGCGACGCGCTGAGGGCGGACGCGGCGAAGGCGGGCTTCGCGCTCGCGCAAAGCGTCGGTTCGCTTCGCCTGTCTCGGCCGCCCTCCGTGCTCGTCGTCGCCGTCAAGCCGCAGCTCATGTCGGAGGCGCTGCCGGCGGCCGCCGACGCGATGAGCGCCGACACCCTCCTCCTGTCGATCGCGGCCGGCACGCCGATCAGCGCCTTCGAAGCCGCGGCGCCCGCCGGCGCTCCGATCGTCCGCGCGATGCCGAACACGCCGGCCGCCGTCGGCAAGGGCGCGATCGCAATCGTCGGCAACCGGGCGGGCGCGGGCCGGCTCGACGCCGCCGAAGCTCTCCTCTCCGTCGTCGGCCAGGTGGTTCGGCTCGCGGACGAAGATCTCATCGACGCCGTCACCGCGCTGTCGGGCTCGGGTCCGGCCTATGTGTTCCACCTGATCGAAGCGCTCGCCGCCGCCGGCGAGGCCGAAGGGTTGCCGCCGGATCTCGCGACGACCTTGGCGCGCGCCACCGTGATCGGCGCGGGCGCGCTCGCCGACGCGTCGCCGAAACCGGCGTCGGAACTGCGCGTCGACGTCACCAGTCCGAACGGCGTGACGGCGGCGGCCCTCGAGAAGCTGATGGACGACGCGACCGGTCTCTCGGCGCTCATGCGCCGCGCGGTCGCCGCGGGCGCGGCGCGAAGCCGCGAGCTGCGCGGATGAGGCCGGCGGCGGACGGCGTGAGCGGCGCCGCGTGAGCGAGGACGGCGGCGAATTCGCGCACCGCGCCGCCGAGCGCGAGCTCGAGCGCCTGAAACGCTTCGGCGCGCGTCTCGCCGAGCTGGCGCCGCGCGCCGGCGCGGAGCGCGCCGACCTCGAAGCGCTCCAGGACGTTAATTTGGCGGCGTTCGAGCGGATGACCGAGGATGTCGGCGTCGCCGCGCTCGACCGGATGGTTCTGCTCGCCGGCGAGTTGCGCGCGACGCTCGAGGCGGCGGCGGATCCGGCGGCCGCGGCCCGGATCGCGCCGCGCATGCGCGCGGCGGCCGAAGAGCTCGACGCGCTGCGCGACCGCGAGACCGAACGGCTGCTCGACCGGATCGCGACGCTGTTCGAGGCGCCCGAGGCCGCGCGCGACGAGGCCCCCGAAGAAGACGCTGAAGACGACGATGCGAGGAGATCCGAATGAGCGCAGACGCGCGAGCGCCAGAGATTGCCTTCGACGACTTTCTGAAGGTCGACATCCGTGTCGGCGAGATCGTCGAGGCGGCGCCGTTTCCCGAAGCCCGCAAGCCGGCGATCAAGCTCGTGATCGATTTCGGATCCGAGATCGGCCGCAAGAAGAGCTCGGCGCAGATCACCAAGCACTACGCGCCCGAGGCGCTGGTCGGCCGGCGCGTTCTCGCCGTCGTCAACTTTCCGCCGCGGCAGATCGGCAAGTTCATGTCCGAGGTTCTGACCTTGGGCGCGCCCGATGAGGACGGCGAGGTCGTTCTCGTCGGCCCGGATCCTCATGCGGTCCTCGGCGGCCGGCTCTACTGACGCCGCTCTCGTCTGATCGGTTCCGATGGCGCCAACCTCGCCCTTGTCATCCCGGATAGGCCTGCGGCTTTCCGGGATGACGGCGTCATCCCGGGATGACGGCGTCATCAGCGTTGCATCCACCGAAACAGATGCTGCTCTCGCTCCGCCGTCCGAGCCTCGCGCCGTCGACGCAGCCGCGGCGATGGAAATTAAACCTGTTGAAAGACATCTCGGCGCAAGATGCGTCAGAGCAGGGAGAATATTGTTGCCGATACACGCGTAATCTGAGCGGCCGACTGCTGACATATTCGAGCGTATTCGAAGTAGCGGCGGAGCAAGGGGAGGACGGCGCGTATGCTTTATACGATGTTAACAGCGCTGTTCTTCTGCTCGATCCTCATCGCCATGTGGTTCCATTTCCGCCGGGTCGCGGAAGTCGAGCGGAAAATGTATGTCCGCAAGCTCCGCGTCGCCGACAACAAGATCAAGCTCTTGGAGCTGGTCAGCGCCGATCTCGGCTCGGTGACCGACAAGCTCTCGAAATCCGTCGGCGGCGCGAAGCCGGCGGCTCAAAACGCCGCCGCCAAAACGAAAGCCGGCGCCGCGAAGACGCCGACGCCGCCAGCGGCGAAAGGCGCCGCCGGCAAACCGGCCGGCCCGCCGGCGGGCGACGTCGACACGAGCGTCACCCGCGCCGTGCGCGTGTTCGAAGACATGAGCACGCTGCTGGCGATCTGGAACAACAATTTCGAGCGCGCCAACAGCGAGTTCGATCTCTTCACGCTGATTCGCGAGAACATCAAGGCGTTCGCCGATCACCTGCGCAAGAATAAGAAGGATGTGCGCATCGTCTTCGATGAACAGGGCGCCTGGCGATGCGTCTGCGATCCGAACCATGTCTCGCGCTGCCTGCGCGCGATCTTGGCGCAAGCGACGAAGCAGACGGAGAAGGGCGAGATCCGCGTGCGCGCCGTCGTCACCGAGCCGGTGCTGACGCGCCGATCGAAGGTCGTCATTGTCGTCACCGACAATTCCGAGCGGCCGCAGGACGATGCGAAGAGCTACGAGATCGTGCCGGACCGGGTGCACAAGAACCCCTTCCTGCGCAACGATCCGAGCGCGACGGTTCGGCTCAACGTCGCCCAGCAGACGGCGATCAAGCTCGGCGGACGCCTCTCCTTCCACACCCATGCGAGCGGCAACATGTCGTTCAAGCTGTCCTTCACCGCCGAGCCGAGCGGCGTGGCCCAACAGACGATCGAGTCGTAAGCGGAGTCCCTCACTCTCTCGACGACGCGCCGATGCTCAGCTCCAGCAGGTTCGTCAACCGCCCCTCGACCTGCCCGCGGCCGACGACGCCGCAGCGCTCGGACCCGTCGGCGGTCCGAACCTCGCAATAGTCGTAGGTTCCCATATCGAGATTGAAGGCCATCTCGGCCGCCGTCGCCGCCTCCACCGCCCGCGCCGCGTCGTAGAGCGTCATCAGCTCCGGCGCGCTGTCGAAAATCCCGATGCGCCCGTCCTCGGTTTGGAACAGCACCCGACGCCGCGCGATCGGCGCGCCGTCGATCTCGCGGATGTCGAGCGCGCCGTCGCGGATCAACAGGTGGCTCTGCACCACGCTGAAGCCTTCCGCCGCCGCGAGCGCCACGAACTCGTCCCGACTCTTCGCATCGCGCAGATTGAACATCCGTCCGGCGACGCGAACGCGCGACACGTCGTGGATCGACGCCTCGCCGTCGCCCTCGATCACCAAGAGCCCGTCCCAGCCTTGCGGATAGGGACGCGTCGGATCGCCGGCGCGGATCGTGAAGCCTTCCGGACGATAGGCCTCGCCGCTCGAATAGGCGCCGGTCACGATATAGCGGGTCTCGCCTTGCGCCGCCGGCGCGTCGAGGCGGCCGAGATCTTCGGGCAGGAAGATCAGCCGCGCCGTCGCCGCGCCCGGCGCGTCCTCGATCGCGATCACGCCCTGGGCCGCCGCCTCGGCCGACAGCGCCGCCGCAAGGACGCTCGCGCCGCAGAGAAGGCCCGCGCGCAGCCGGCGCGCGAACGATGCGTCAGAACCCCTCATGCGCCTCACCCTCAAAGCCTCCACCGGGCGCGAACGCCGCCCGTTTCTCGAAGGCGGCTAGAATGGCGAGACAGGGCGCCCCGAACAAGCGCGAATGCGCCGGCCCGAGCGGCGCGCGGCGCGTTCAGAGACGGCGCTCGATCATCATTTTCTTGATCTCGGCGATGGCCTTGGCCGGGTTGAGGCCCTTG
>CAZPTD010000064.1:0-15189 GCA_964588915.1 uncultured Neomegalonema sp.
CCGGTGAGCTTGCCGTCGGCCTCGGCCATCATCGCCGCGCCGCCCTCGTGCCGCGCCGTCACCACGTCGCCGCCGCTCACATAGAGCGCGTCGAGAACGGCGAGATAGCTCTCGCCGGGCACGCAGAACGCGCGGTCGACGCCCTGCGCTTTCAGGCAGTCGACGATCAACTCTCCGCCGGTCGGCATGGGCTCTCCTCTCTTGGATGCGGCGGCGGGATGCTATCTCCTCGGCGCCGGCGGCGAAAGGAGACGCTTGCTGCGCCCGTCAAGCCAGCGTCGCTATCCCGCCGCGCCGGTCTCGTCGGCGAAGAAATCGATCACCCATCCGCGGAACCGCCGCACCGGCTGGGTGGTGAGGTCGTCCTGCCGCGAGACGAGGTAGTAGCCGAAGCCGGTCGGGCAGCGCTCCTGGAAGGGCTGGACCAGCCGCCCGCTCTCGATCTCGCGGCGGAAGAGCCTGGGATCGGTCGCCACCGCGCCGCCGCCCTCCAGAGCCCAGCGCACGCCGAGGGCGGCGGTGTTGAAGACGAGCCCGCGCCGCGTCCGCTCGGCCGAGGCGCCCATCCGCCGCGCCCAATGCTCCCAAGCGAAATACGGTCCCGCCTCGGTCTTGGTATGGGCGAGCGGATGCGCGTCGATGAAGGTCGCGGCGTCCGCGCCGGCCGTGGCCGCCGCCCGTTCGGGCGCGACGAGCGGCGTCAACTGCTCCTCGAAGAGCAGATCCATCACATGCTCGGTGACCTCGGGCCGCGCGTAGAGGATGGCGAGGTCGTAGTCCGCGGCGCCGAAATCGAGGCCCGCGGCGTCGCTGTCGATCTCGAGCTCGATCTGCGGGAACCGGGCGCGGAATCCGCCGACGATCTGCGGCGCGAACGCCTCGGCGAAGGAGATCGACATGAAGAGGCGCAGCTTCTCGCGGCTGTCCTTCTCGACGATCTCGCGCAGGCTGCGGCTGAGCGCGTCGAAGCTGTCGACGCAGGCGGCGTAGAGCCGCTGGCCTTCCGGCGTCAGCACGAGATCGCGGGCGCGCCGTTCGACGAGCTTGACGCCGAGCAGCTCCTCGAGCCGCTGCACTTGGCGGCTGACCGCGCTTTGCGTCACGAAAAGGTCTTCGGCCGCCTTGGTGAAGCTCAGCCGCCTTGCGGTGGCCTCGAAAGCGCGAAGCCCGTTGAGCGGCAGCCAGGCGCGATTGAACTGCATGTCGCTTGAGGTCTCCCGACTGCGGCGCGGAGCGCAGGGCGCCGACGCATGGCGCTATTCGAATTAGGCATTTCACGCCTTGGCGGCGTTTGCGACAGATATCACGTTTAATGTCGATGCGCCGCAGAGGCGGCGAGAGAGGCCGCAAGGGAGACCGAAGGTCATGAGCCGTTTCGTTCTCAATCCGACGCCCGAGGCGCGCAGCGCGCCGGGCGCGATCAGCGCGCTGTCGCAGACGCTCGACGCCTTGGCGCAGCCGGGCGCCGGGCCGGTCCGCTCGGTCCTGCTGGTCCTCGATCCGGGGCTCGAGGCGGCCGGGATGATCGCGAAGGTCGAGGCGGCGGCGGCGGGCGACGGACGCGCGGTCCATTCGGCGGTTCCGCCGCCGGGCGAGCCGACGGAGGCCTTCATCCGCGAGACGATCGCCTTCGCGCAGGCGCAGCAGGTCGACGCGGTGATCGCCGTCGGCGGCGGCTCGGCGATCGACGCCGGCAAGGTCGTCGCCTGCCTCGCCGCGGGCGGCGAGGACGTCGCGCGCTATCGCCTGGCCGCCGAGCCCATGCCGCCGCGCCGGGCGGCGCTCGTCGCCGCGCCGACCACCGCCGGAACCGGCGCCGAAGCGACGACGACCGCCATTCTCGCCGACGAGGCCGGCGTCAAGCAGTGGTTCTGGGATCCGGGCCTGCGGCCCGACCGCGTCCTCCTCGATCCCGAGCTCACCGTCGGCCTGCCGCCGGCGGCGACCGCGGCGACCGGCTTCGACGCTCTCGTCCACGCAGTCGAGGCGGCGACGAACAAGAACGCCTTCCGCGCCAACGACGTCTACGCGCTCCATGCGGTGCGTCTCGTCTCGGAGACGCTCGCCCGCGCCGTCGACGAGCCGACCGACGTCTCGGCGCGCTCCGACATGCAGGAGGCGGCCTATTTCGCCGGGCTCGCGATCGACAACGCCGGGACCGGCGTCGCGCATGCGATCGGCCACGCGCTCGGCTCGCTCTGCGGGATCGGCCATGGCCGCGCGGTCGCGATCGGGCTCTGCGCGTCGCTCGATTGGAGCATCGAGGGTCATGAGGCCGCCTATCTCGGCGTCGCCGAGGCGGTCGGCGTCGGCGAGGCGCGCGATTTGCCGGGCGCGCTCAGAGGTCTTGCGGAAGAGGTCGGGCTCGATCTCGGCCTCGGCGAGGCCGGGCGGGCGCTGACGGTCGAGGCGCTGGCGCGGCAGATCGGCCAGCCCGAGAACGCGGCGATGCTGACGGCGAGCCGCCGGCCGGTCGAGCCGAAGGATGTGACGCATTTCGCAGAACGCGCGCTGGCGCTCGGCGGCGCGTGAGGAGGAGCCCAATGGCTGAGAGAGATTTCGAGTTTTGGCGCAGCCGCGCCGCGGCGATCGCGCCGGACGGCCGCGCCTTCATCGACGGCGAGCGGCGCGCCGCGCTTTCGGGCGAGACCTTCGCCCGGCGCTCGCCGATCGACGGGCGCGCCGTCGCCGAGATCGCGCGCTGCGCCGGCGCCGACATCGACGCGGCGGTGGCGGCGGCGCGGCGGACCTATCTGGACGGCGTCTGGCGCGACACGCCGCCGGCCGAGAAGAAGGCGGTCTTGCGCCGCTTCGCCGAGCGCATCCGCGAGGAGGCGGAGACGCTGGCGCTGCTCGAGACGATCGATGTCGGCAAGCCGATCGCCAACACGCTCGCGGTCGACGTTCCGAGCTGCGCCAATGCGGTCGAGTACTACGCCGAGCTCGCCGACAAGCTGATGGACGAGATCGCCGCGACCGGACCGTCGGACCAGGCGCTCGTCAAGCGCATGCCGCTCGGCGTCGTCGGCGCGGTCATTCCCTGGAACTATCCGCTCATCATCGCCGGCTGGAAGATCGGCCCGGCGCTCCTGATGGGCAACTCGGTGGTGTTGAAGCCGGCCGAATACGCCTCTCTCGCGCCGCTGGCGCTCGGACGTCTCGCGGTCGAGGCCGGCCTGCCGCCGGGCGTCTTCAACGTGGTTCCGGGCCTCGGGCAGGAGGCCGGCGCGGCGCTCGCCGCGCATGAGGACGTCGACATGATCGCCTTCACCGGCTCGACGGCGACGGGTCGCCGGATCATGGAGGCGGCGGCGACGTCCAACCTCAAGCGCGTCGCGCTCGAGCTCGGCGGCAAGAGCCCGCAGATCGTGTTCGCCGACTGCCCGGATCTCGGCGCCGCCGCCTCGGGGATCGCCTGGAGCATCTGCTACAATTCGGGCCAGACCTGCCACGCCGGCTCGCGCCTGATCGTCGAGCGCTCCATCGCCGAACCGCTCTACGAGGAGATCCGCGCGATCGCCGCCGGGATCCGCCGCGGCCATCCGCTCGATCCGGCGACGGAGCTCGGCGCGCTCGCCGATCCGGTCCAGCATGCGCGCGTCGCCGGCTATCTCGACCTCGCCGCGTCCGAGGGCGGAAGAGTGCTCTTCGGCGGCGACGTCTCGCCGGTGGTCGAGGGCGGCGTCTATGTCGAGCCGACCTTGATCGCCGACGTCGCGCCGGACGGGCGCCTCGCTCGGGAAGAGATCTTCGGACCGGCGCTGGTCACGCATGTCTTCGAGACCGACGACGAGGCGCTCAAGCTCGCCGCCGGCACCGACTACGGTCTCGCCGCCGCGGTCTGGACGCGCGACATGAACCGCGCGCATCGCTTCTCGGAAGCGCTCGCCGCCGGCACCGTCTGGATCAACACCTACGACCAGACCTCGATGGCGACGCCCTTCGGCGGCTTCAAGCAGTCCGGCTTCGGCCGCGACCGCTCGGTGCACGCCATCGAGAAATACGCCGATCTGAAGACGGTGTGGACGCATTACGGCGGCGGCGCATGAGCAAGATCGAGCGGATCGAGATCACGCATCATCGCCTCGCGCTCGATCCGCCCTTCAAGGCGGCCTGGGACGGGCGGACGCGGACGCATTTCGACGCGACGATCGTCCGCGTGCGCACGGATGACGGACTGGAGGGCGTCGGCTCGGGCGATCTCATGGTCGGCTTCGAGGGCCATGAAGCGCTCTTCGTCGGCCAGGATCCGCTGCTTCTCGAGCGCCATTTCGCCGTGCTCGCCAACATCGACTTTCATTACGGAAGGCCCTGGCCGCTCGATCTCGCGCTCTGGGACCTCGCCGGCAAGATCCTCGGCCAGCCGGTCTGGAAGCTCATCGGCGGCAAGAACCGCCGCGTCCGCGCCTACGCCTCCTCGGGCGCGCTGCATCAGCCGGAGGCGCTGGCGGATCAGGCCGAGCGCTTCTGCGCGGAAGGCTTCGCGGCGATGAAGATCCGCTTCCAGCGCGGTGATTGGCGTGAGGACGTCGCGGCGCTCGAGGCGGTGCGCCGGCGCGTCGGCGACGGCCTCGAGCTGATGGTCGACTGCAATCAGGGCTGGCGCATGCCCTGGGACGCGCAGGCGCCCTGGAAGCTCAAGGACGCCGTCGCGGTGGCGCGCGCCCTGGAGCCGCTCGGCGTCTATTGGATGGAGGAGCCGCTCCACCGCGCCGACCGCGAGGGCATGAAGACGCTCAGGGCGGCGACCGACATCCGCATCGCCGGCGCCGAGATGACGCGGAGCCTCGACGAGCTGCGCGATCTCGTTCTCGAGCGCGCTCTCGACGTGATCCAGCCGGACGCGGCGCTCGTCGGCGGGATCACCGGGCTCCGCCGCATCGCGCTCCTCGCCGAGGCTTGCGGCGTCGTCTTCACGCCGCACACCTGGACGAACGGCGCCGGCGTCGTCGCCAACGCGCATCTGACCGCCGGCCTGACCGACGCGCCGTTCCTGGAGTTTCCCTACGACCCGCCGAACTGGCCGCTCGAAGCGCGGGACTTTTTGCTCGCCGAGCCCTTCCGACCGAGCGCGGAGGGTTGGCTCGAACTCTCGGACGCGCCCGGCCTCGGCTACGCGCTCGACGAGGAGCGGCTCGCGGCGACCAAATCGTAGCCGAGCGGGTTGACCGAGCGGACGGCGCCGCCTAGTTCCGTCGGCGTCGGCGGCGGCCCGCGCCGCCCATGAGGAGCGCCTGGTTTGCCGAATTAATCGCCGGTCTCACCCTATTCCTGCGCATGGCCGCGGCGTTCGCATGAGCGCCGCAATTCTTGTCGCGCTCGTCGCGGGGATGGAGCGAGGCCGGCTCGGCTGCCCTTGAACCCGACGACGCGAGCCTCTCCGACCCGCGTCCCTCCATCCCACGCGTCTCACAGCCGCGCCGCATGAGATGAGCCCCGCGCCATCCGCTCGACGGGCTTCCTTAGGGAAGGTCGGTTCGAGATGGTCGGCATTCTGTCGGTCGCGTGGACGGTGACGTCCGCGCGGTCCTTCTGTGTCACGAGGCGGTGCGCGCGATGCGACGCCGCCCGGGTTTTCGAAAGCAGCGGCAAGTTCCGCGTCAACGCCAACGGCAAGCGCGTCGACGTCTGGCTCATCTACAGATGCGGCGTTTGCGAGAAGAGCTGGAACCGGACGGTGATCGAGCGCCGCCCGGTCGACGCCTTCGCGCCGGGGCTCCTCGACGCGCTCGAGGCGAACGATCTCGCGCGGGCGCGGGCGCTCGGGCTTGATCTCGCCTGCGACGGGCGGGCGAGCGCGTTCGCGGTCGGCAAGGCAAGGCTGCACGCGTCGCCGCCGCCTTGGACGACGCTCGCGATTCGGATCGCGGCGCCGGAGCCGATCGCGGTTCGGCTCGACGCCGTGCTCGCGCGGGCGCTCGGGCTTTCGCGGCGGCGGGTGTCGCGGCTCGAAGCGGATCGTCGGCTGGCGATCACGCCGGCCTGCAAGCGCGCGCTTTCGCGGCCCGCCGTCGACGCGACCGAGATCCGCCTCGATCTCGCCGATGACGACGCGGCGGCCGCGATCTTCGCGGCGGCCGCCTCGGCGGCGGGCTGCCGCGGCCGTCGCCGAACGGGCGTTCTAGTCCGAGCGCCGGCCGGCCTTTATGGCGCGTCGAGACGAGGCCGACGCGTTTGACGCATCGCCGCCCCGGCCTCGCGCCGGGGCGTCAGCGCCGTCGCCAACACCCGCTCTTTCGAGAGGATCGGCGCAGCGTTGACGCGCGCTCCGTCACGCGCTCGGATCCATCCGAGTTCGACGCGCTCTAACAGTCCGAACCGGGGAAGACGTAGCCCTCGATGCGCACGAAGCGGTAGCCGGCGTCCTGAGCGGCGCGGGCGCCGCGCGTCGTCGCGGCCGAGAAATTGTCCTCGCGGTCGCGGCTCCAATAGAGCTCGAGCGGCACGGTGCCCGGCTGCTCGCTGACAAAGACATAGCCTTGGGTGCGGACGAAGCTGTAGCCGGCGCTGTCGGCGTCGCGCGCGCCTCTCGGCGTCGCCGTCGAGAAGTTGTCGCCGCGCACAGGGTGCCAGTAGAGATCGAGCGGCGCCGTCTCCGGCGCGGGTTCGGCCAGAATGCACGCTTCGGAGCGGATCTCGTCGTAATACGCGTTGCGGGCGGCGCGGCGGCCGCGATTGGAGGCGGCCGTGAAGTTGTCCTCGCGGTCGGGCGACCAGAAGAGCGTCAGCGGAATGAGAAGCGGCGTCGCTTCGGTTTCGGACGCGTAGTCTTCCTCGCCGAGCCCCTCGCCCTCCTCGACATACTCCTCGTCGATGGGCGCCTCGTCGATGGGCTCCTCGCCGCCGGGCGCGACTTCGACGCCGCCCTCGCCGATTCTGAGTCGCAAGTCGCCGTCGCCGATTTCGATCTCGAAGCCCTGCGCCGCGGCGGCGCCGGGCAACGCCGCCATCAAGAGCGCGGCGATGATGGATTTGCCAGTCATGTGATTTCTCCCTATCGTTCTTGCTCGGTTCCGGGCGGCCGGAGCCGTCCGGCGCAGCCGCCACGTCAGCGGCGGCGGTCAGCAGGATAGACCTACGCCTCGATTCTGGCCATTTCGCAGCCGGCGGCGCGCGGATGATAGGCGTGTCGGTCGCCGGCGACCGAGAGCTTTCTCCGGCGGCGGCGGCGGTGAAACGGATTTTCCGGGAATATTCCTCCGTGTCCGGATTGACTCATGCGGCCCGGCGTCGTTGCGGGCGGGCCGGCGGTCGGCAGGCGCGCGCGCCGACGCGCCCGCCGACCTCGCACGTCGTTTCTCAGCACTCCGAGCCCGGATGGACGTAGCCCTCGACGCGGATGAAGCGGTAGCCTGCGTTGCGCGCGTCCCTGACGCCGCGCTCCGTCGCGACCGTGAAGTTGTCCTGGCGATCCGCGTCCCAATAGAGGTTCAGCGGAACCGTGCCCGGCTGCCGGCTCGCATAGACGTGACCCTGCGTTCGGACGAAGCTGTAACCGGCCGACATGGCGTCGCGGGCGCCTGCGGCCGTCGCGGTCGTGAAGTTGTCGCGGCGATCGTGGCTCCAATAGAGATCGAGCGGCGTCGTTCCGGGCTCCGGATCGCGCAGAATACACGCTTCCGAACGCACGTTCAGATAGTCGGCCCGATTGGCGTCGTCATAGCCGCGATCGGTCGCGACCGTGAAGTTGTCGCCGCGCTCGGCCGACCAGTAGAGGGTCACAAGCGTCAGCGCCGGAGCGGGGCCGGCGTCGGACCCGTAGCCTCCTTCTTCGGCGTACGCGTCGCCGGGCGGCGACCTCTCGGCGCGCCTGTCGCCGCGCTCGTCGCCTTCGATCCTGAACCTCACGCCGTCCTCGCCGAACTCGATCTCGAAGTTCTCCGCCATGGCGGGGCCGTGCGCAGCCGCGATCAGAAGCGCGGCGATGATCGATTTGCCAGTCATGCGAACCTTCCTTTGAGCTGTCAGAGCCTTCGGGCGGCGCGGGCCGCCCGGCGCAGAGCTCGCCTCAACGGCAGCGGTCAGCCGGATAGACGTAGCCTTCGATCCGCGCCATCCGGTAGCCGGCGGCGCGCGAGTCGTGGGCGCCGCGGTTGCTGGCGACCGAGAAGTTGTCTTGGCGGCCGCCGTGCCAGAACAGCCTCAGAGGGACGGTTCCCGGGCGCTCCGACGTGAAGACGTAGCCCTGGGTCCGGACGAAGCGGTAGCCGGCCGCTGAGGCGGAGCCGGCGCCGGCCGACGTCGCGGTCGAGAAATTGTCCTGGCGATCGTCGCTGTAATAGAGCTGGAGCGCCGCCGTTCCCGGCTCCGGATGGCGCAGGACGCAGGCCTCGACGCGGACATAGGCGTATCCGGCGCCGAACGCGGCGTTGCCGCCGGCGTCCGAGCCCGCGGTGAAGTTGTCCGTGCGGTCGTGCGACCAATAGAGTTCCAGGGGCTTCAGGTCCTGGGCGGCGGCCGCAGCCGAAGAGGCGGCGACGAGCGCGGCGGCGAGAGCGGATTTGCGAAACATGATCAGGTCTTCCTTCGGTCGATCGTTGGCGTCGTTCGGCGCCGCGAGCGCTGTGGCGACCGGCGGCGTCCGATGAAGAAGACGTATGACGGCTCGGATCGGCGCGCGTCGGCCAGGCGGATGAGCTTGAGGGCCGACGCGCGGCGGCGGCGGCTCCGCCAATTGGATGATGCGATGGGCGCAAGACGGGCCGCACATGCGCGTGCGACGCTCGCGAGGCTCGGCCGTTCCGGGACCGAACGGCGCGCGCGTCCCTCGCTTGGACGGACGGGCCGGCGCGCGACGCTGACAAGAAGGCGGAAGCCATGACCTCTTCGCATTGGACGGCGTCGCTGCGCCGTCGCCTTACGCCAAGCGGCGCCGACATCCGCTCAGATGACTTTGCCGCCGCCAGAGAAGCGGTGTTGAAGAAATTCGTTCATGACCAATTTTCTTTGAAGGTCGTGAACGACTTTACCCTGCACTTGCTGTTTTCATTTCTCATAATCTACGAAATCGAGCATCTGACCGGCGCTTTTCTCGGCTATCTCTACATCGCGCAAGCCGTTCCCGTCGTCATGCACGCCGCCATTGCACTGCTTTATTTCAAGATCCCGGAGTCCCGTCTGTCGGTCGAGAAGTATCAGCTGATCTCTGACCTTATTTTTCTTTGGATTATTCTGTTTCACATCTACGCTTTCGTCGCGTATTTCGAAAAGCTGCCAACCAGTCTGATCTTCCTTTATTTCTATGGTTTGACTGCTGCGGTTTTTGGCGCCATCGATCAGCGGCCGCTGTCGATCGTGGCGCCGATCGTATTTCCTTTGATCGTGACCATGCCCGCCGCAACCGTATTCATCTGGTACGGCGACGATTACCTGCGGATATTCGGCGTCTGCATTGCGGTTTTCTACTTTTACTATGTCTTCGGCTCGATCGACGCCCGCAGCCTCTTCGTCGAGACCGTGCTCGGCCGCATCCGCCAGGATCGGACCAACCGGCAGCTCGAGCAAGCGAACGCCGATCTCGAGCGCGCGCGAAGAGAGGTGCAGGAGTCGCTGGCGTCGCGCACGCGCTTCTTCGCGGCGGTCTCGCACGACCTGCGCCAGCCGCTGCACGCGCTCGGCCTTCTGAGCGAGGTGCTCAAATCCGCGGACGCGGCGGATTTTCGCGCCGATCTCGCGCCGAAGATCGCCGCGAGCCTTCGCGGCGTCGAAGGGCTCCTCGCCGAGATGCTCGACCTCTCGCGTCTCGACGCGCGGCAGGTGACGCCCGAAATCCGCGCCGTTCGCGTCGCGGAGCTCTTCGACGAGGCCGAAAGCGTGTGGAGCGAGGCGGCCGAGCGCATCGGCGTCGAGCTGAGGGTCGCGCCGACATCGCTCTGGATCCGGACCGATCCGAGCCTCTTCACGCGCGTTCTCGGCAATTTCGTCGCCAACGCGCTCGAGCATGCGAGCGGGGGCGGCAAGATCCTCGTCGGCTTGCGCCGCCGCGGCGCCGTCGCGCGCGTCGTCGTCTACGATCGCGGCCCCGGCGTGCCCGCCGCCGAGCGCGAGCGGATCTTCGAGGAGTTCGTCGCTCGCGAAGGACGGCGCGCCTCCGGCCAACGCGGCCTCGGCCTCGGGCTCGCCATCGCCCGGCGCGTCGCGGCGCTTCTCGATCATCCGATCGGCTGCGACTCCGAGGTCGGCCGCGGCTCGGCCTTTTGGATCGAGGCCCCGCTCGCGGCGCCCGTCGCGGCGCCGGCGCGCCTCGCGACCGGCTTGGACGGCTTGCGCCTGCTGATCATCGAGGACGACGAGACCGCCGCGGCGGCGATGCGGCGGCTGCTCGAGAGCTGGGGATGCGTCGCCGCCGTCGCCGAGAGCGGATCCGACGCGCTGGCGCAGGCGGTCGGTTTCGACCCGGCGATCGTGATCGCCGATTACGAGCTCGGCGATGGGCCGAACGGCCTCGACGCGGTTCGCGAGATCCGCCGCGCGCTCGGCCGCGACGTTCCGGCCGCTCTCGTCACGGGCTCCGCCTCGGAGCTCGGCGAAGAGCGGCGCGCGGGCGACCCGCCGGTGTTGCTGAAGCCGGTCAAGCCGGCGCAGTTGAGAGCGCTCGTCGCGGCGCTGCGCGACCGTCCCGCCGCATCGGGCTGATCCGCCTGTCAGACGTCGCCGCCGTCCTCCTCCCGGAAGAGCCGGGCCAAGATCACCGCCGCCGCCGCGACGTTGTTCACGCCGAGCACGCCGAAAATGACCATGGTGTGCGATTTGACCGTCGGCGGCGCGACGCCGAGGCGGCGCGCGATCTCCTTCGTCTGCAAGCCTTTCGCGATCTGCTCGGCGACGTCGCGCTGTCGCGGCGTCAGCTGCGCCAGCGTCGATCCCTTCGGCGGCGACCGATCGGGCGACGGCTCCGGCGCCGGTCCCGGTTTGAGCAAATACATCAGATGCGACGGCAGGTAGGCCCCGCCCGCGAGAACGATCTCGATCGCGTGCTTGAGGACGGCGGGTTCGACCGATTTCTTCTCGTAGCCGGCCGCGCCGGCGGTCAGAGCCGCGGCGGCCGTCGCCGGATCCTCATGGCCGGTGAGGACGAACAGCGGCGCCGCCGGAAAGTCGCGCCGCAACGCGTGCAGGCCTTCGAGACCGCTGGCGTCGGGCAGATCGAGATCGAGCAGGACGAGATCGAAGGGCTCGGACGCCGCCGCCAACGCGCCGCCGGCCTCGGCGAGCGTCGACACGATGTCGACCGTCGCCGCGAGCTGGTCCCTTAGGAAGACCGCGAACATCTCGGCGACCATCTTGTGGTCCTCGACGACCAAGAAACGCATCCCGCCCTCATTCGAAGCCCCGCGTCGCGCCGATCATAAGCGCGAATGAAACCCGAGCGAGGCGAAAGTTGCGCGGCGAGAGGCGGATCGGGCTAGCTCACCGGCGCCGCGCCGCCTTCGCCGCTGCGGCGGAAGACGAACGCGTCGAGCGCGTCGACGCGCTCTTCGGGCAAGAGGATCTCGACCGGCTCGGCGAGGCGCTTCTGCCAGATCTCGCAGGCGCGCGTCGACGCGTCCTTGGAGCCCCGCTCCGTCCAGGCGCCGAAATTCGACCAGTCCGCGACCATCGGCTCGTAGAACGCGGTCTCGTAGCGCTCCATCGTGTGCTGCGCGGCGAAGAAATGGCCGCCGGGCTCGACCTCGGCCAGCGCGTCGAAGGCGAGATCGGCGTCCTCGGCCGGCGTCGGCGAGCAGAGCTCGGCGAAGACCTGCATCGCCTCGAGGTCGGTGATCAGCTTCTCGTAGGAGAGCGTCAGCCCGCCCTCGATCCAGCCGGCGGCGTGCATCAGCATGGTGCAGCCGGCGAGCACGGAGGCCCAGCTGGAGATCTCGGTCTCATGCGCGGCCTGGGCGTCGTTGACGTTGGCGGCGCAGCCGGCGGCGCAGCGCCAGGGCAGGCCGAGCTTGCGCGCGAGCTGGCCGGCGCCGAGCGCGGCCTTGACCTGCTCGGGCGTCCCGAAGGCCGGCGCGCCCGACTTCATGTCGACATTGGAGACGAAGGCGCCGTAGCAGACCGGCGCGCCGGGCTTGGCGAGCTGCGCCAGCGCGATCGCGGCCAGCGCCTCGGCGTGGCTGAGCACGAGCGCGCCGGCGATCGAGACCGGCGCCATCGCGCCCATCAGGCAGAAGGGCGTGATCACCGACATCTGGCCGAAGCGGGCGAAATCGATCAGGCCCTGCGCCATCGGAATGTCGATCTGCCGCGGCGAGTTGGTGTTGATGATCGTGTAGCCGTAGGGCGCGGCCAGGAACTCCTCGATCGAGATCCCGCGGGCGATGCGCAGCATCTCGAAGCTGTCCTCCACTTGCGGCCGGCCGCGCGCGTAGACGAACGGGATCTTGTCGGACAGAGTCAGCATCGCGCGCATCTGCGCGTAGTGGCGGACATGCGCCTCGACGTCCTGCGGCTCGATGGCGGCGCTGAACATCTGCAGCGCGTCGTAGGATTGGACGAGACGGACGAGCTCCTCGAAGTCGCGGATCGAGCCCGGCCGCCGGCCGCGGACGAGGTCGGTCGTGTGCGGGCAGCCGCCGCCCGACTGCAAGGTCAGCGCGCCGAGCTCGAGCGTCAGGTCGCGCCGGAGCGCGCCGCCCTTCATCGTGAAGCTCCTCGGCGCCGTCTCGAGCGTCGCCTCCACGATGTCGCGGCCGATCCGGACCATCTCGGCGTCGTCATCGACGATCGCCCCGGCCTCGCGGAAGATCTCGCGCGCCTCGGGCAAGAGAACCTTCATGCCGAGCTCTTCGAGGACGCGGAGCGAGGTCTCGTGCATCTTCTCGACGCGGTCGTCGGTGAAGACGCCGACCGGCGGGAACGGATTGCGCAGGCGATGATAGTCGACCTGGCGCTTCGAGCCGGTCGCCTGCGTCGCCCGCTTCCGCCCGCCGCGGCGGCCTTCTTTTGTTGTCTCGGTCATGGTCGCGTCGCCCGTTCAAGGCCGGTCGCCCGCCCGCGAGAGGGCGGCGCGCCGGCCACATCTGGGCGATGCTGCGTCGGCCGCGCGCCGCGCGCATGTCCTCTTGCGCCAAAGAGCGTCGCTTTCGCGACACCATAGGCCCGACAAGCGCCTCGTTGCGGACGTGTCCTCTTGAGCTTCTTGCCGGACGAATGAGTTGACGGTTTCGATCGGTCCGCCGCCCATGTCGCGGTAGCCGAGACGGGCCGCTCGGAGTTGTAATGGACGAGCCCCTCGATGCGCTCCGAACGCGCTCGGCTCTCCTCGACGCGTTCGGCGACGGCGTCGGGCGGTTCGGCCAGCATCTCCGGCGTCGCGTCGAGGAGCGCCGCGAGTTCCGCCATGCCGTCCTTGTAGAGCGCCGAGCGCCGCGCGAGGATCTCCTCGGTCGTCTCGTCGCAACGGACGTCCACGGCCAACGAAAAGGGCCGTAGCGCGTCCGACCGCAGCGTCGCGCCCAGCGTTCGTCGCGTAGCCTACCGCCGCATCGCGGCCATCTCCGGATCGTAAGGCGACGGCGCGATCACCTTGGCCGGACGTTCGACGCCGACGACATGGACCGAGAGCTCGGTTCCGGGCTCGGCCGACGCGGCGTCGACGAGCGCCATGGCGAGCGACTTCTTCAGCCAATGGGCGTAGCCGCCCGAGGTGACGTAGCCGACGCGCGCGCCGTCCCGCCAGATCGGCTCGTAGCCGCTGGCGTCGGCGTCCGTCGCGTCGACGTCGAGCGTCACCAGGCGTCGCGCCGCGCCGCCGTTGTCGCGCTCCTTCATCGCCGCCGCGCGGCCCTGGAAATCCGCCTTCCGCCAATCGATCCAGCGGTCCATGCCGGTCTCGCCCGGCGTGTATTCCTGGCGGAACTCGGCCGACCAGATCCCGAAGCTCTTCTCGAGGCGCAGGCTCAGAAGCGCGTTGTAGCCGATCTCGCGCAATCCGTGATCGGCGCCGGCCTCGAGGAGCTGACGCCGCAGGAGAACGTGCTCGGCCGCCGAGCAGTTGATCTCGTAACCGAGCTCGCCCATTACCGAAAGCCGACCGACCTTCGCCCGGATCATGCCGACATCCATCGTCTTGCAGCCCATGAAGGGCAGAGCGGCCGGGCCGACATCCGCGTCGGTCAACGCCTCCAGAATCTCGCGCGAGGCCGGGCCGGAGATCGAGAAGCCGACGGTCGCGTCGGAGATGTCCCGGACCGTCACGCCCTCGCGCCGATGATCGTGGAACCACCGCATATGCCATTCGCGGAGGTAGTAGGAGCCCATGATCCACCAGACGCCCTCGCCCCAGTTGAAGACGGTGAGGTCGCCCTTGAGCTTGCCCGTCGGCGCCAGCATCGGCGCGAGCTTGGCGCGGCCCGGCTTCGGCAGCTTCGAGGCCATCATCCAGTCGAGCCAGGCCTCGGCCTCGGGCCCGGTCACCTCGTAGCGCGAGAAGCCGCTGATATCGAGGAGCCCGCACGCTTCGCGGACGGCGCGGCATTCCTCGGCGACGATGTCATGGGCGTTGGAGCGCTTCAGCGTCGGCGTCTCCTCGAAGCCCTCGGGCGCGAAATAGAGCGGCGTCTCGAGGCCCCAGGAGCAGCCCCAGCGCGCGCCCGCCGCGGTCATCGCGTCATAGGCCGGCGCCATCTTGAGCGGCCGGCCGGCCCAGAGCTGCTCGTTCGGATAGGTCATGACGAAACGGCGCGAATAGAACTGGCCGGTGGTCTGGCGGATATACTCCTTGTTCGCGGCGAAATCGCCGTAGCGCGCAATGTCCATCGGCCAGGCGTCGGCTTCGGTGTCGCCATGGATCATCCACTCGGCCAGGGTCTTGCCGACGCCGCCGCCCTGGAGGAAGCCGGCCATCACGCCGCAGGCGAGCCAGTAGTTCTTGAGCCCGCGCACCGGCCCGACGAGCGGGTTGCCGTCCGGCGAGAAGGTGAAGGCGCCGTTGACCCAGTTCTTGACGCCGACCTCGTTGAGGCAGGGATAGCGCTTGAAGGCGAGCTCGAGCTCGTCGGAGATCCGGTCGGTGTCCTCCTGCAGGAGCTCGATGCCGTAGCTCCACGGCGCCCCGTCCATCATCCAATGCTCATGGTTGATCTCGTAGATGCCGACCAGGACGCCCTGCTGGTCCTGGCGCATATAGGTGAAGCCCTCCAAATCCACCGTCATCGGCAGCTCGAAATCGAGCGCCTCGACCTCGGGGATGGTCTCGGT
>CAZPTD010000065.1:0-14957 GCA_964588915.1 uncultured Neomegalonema sp.
GGGCGCCAGCCCTCGAAATAGAGCCCGCGCATCAGCATCGGCATCTGCGCGCCGAGATGCGCCGCCTCGTCCGCCGTCAGCCTGTCGCGGATCGCGTGCAGCCCGACGCGCAAGAGGCGCAGCGCGCGCTGCGGATCCTCGTCATGCGCGAGGCTCATCAGATCGTCGAGCCAGGCGACGCTTTCCTCGAGCGTCTTCTCGAACGCCGCGGGCGGTCTCGTCGACATGGTCGTCTTCCTTGCTCCTCGGGCCTCGGCCCTCTGCGGACGCGTCGCGTCCCAATCGCTTGCGGTCGGCGTTTCCTCAGTCGACGCGCGCGAGCCAACGATGCGCCCGGCTCTCCAGGGTCTCGGCGATGTCGGCGTCGGAGACGCTGACGGTGTCGGCGTGGCCGAAGCCGAGGCTGTAGTCGAGAACCGAGATGACGAAGGGCGTCAGCCGGAAGCACTTGACCGCGTCGGGCGCGACCGGCTCGAGATCGAGGCTTTGCGGAAACCGCGCGACGAGCAGATCGGAGGCTTCGGCGAGCTCGGCCTCGCCGGTCAGCTCGCGCGCCGTCGCGGCCATAGAGAGGCCGCGGATCTCCATCCAGTCGTCATAGGGCTCCGTCATCGCGACGGAGACGCGCGGCTCGCCCGCCATGTTGCGCGCCTTCTGCGACGTCGTTCCGCAACCGAGATAGAGCGTCAGCCCGTCATGCGCGAAGGAGACGACCGTCGCCTGCGGCGCGCCGTCCTCGCGAACCGTCGCCAGCGTCATGTCCTTGCAGCGCTCGATAATCCCGACCGCCTTGTCGAGCAGAGGGTGATGCATGGAGCGACCTCCCGTTTCTGATCCGCACCTCCCATTCTCCTTTGTTTCGGGCGAATCGATCGGCGGCGCCTTGACCTGCGTCAGGAGCCGGCGTCAGTCGTCGGAAGCGAAGTAATGGGCGCGGCAGTCCGCCTCGCGGCCGCGGATCACGCGCCGCCCCTCGAGCGGCCCGCGCGTCTCGGTCACCGCGGTGCGCTGATGCTCCGGCCCGTGGTCGCGGACGAAGTAGAGCGCCACCCAATCGTCGGTCCGGCCGAGCTCGTGCGCCAACGCCGTGTTCGAGAAGAGCGCGGTGAAGGACCAGCCGTCGCGCTCGAGATGAAGCACCGGCAGCCACGCCTCGCCGGTCGGATTGAACCGCTTCGGCGCAATCCGAGGCAACGCGCCCTTGGCCGCCTCGGCCCGGTAGAGCGCGTCGATCTCGAGGAGGAGCGCGATCTCGGGCTCCTCGGCGTCGTCGCGCGCGCCGTCGCGCCGTCGCGGCCGTCGCCGGGCCAGCATCTGCGCGAGCGCGCCGCGGATCGCCGCCGCGCGGCGCGGCCCGACGCCGGTCGCTTCGGCGAGGCGTCCGTCATGGGAAGCGGTCTCGAGCGCCTCGAGCGTCTCGACATGCAGCTCGCGATGGAGCGTCTCGGCCAGGCGCGGCCCGACGCCCGGCACGGTCTGAAAGAGCTCCTCGGGCGCGCTCTCGCCGCGCAGTCTCTCGAGCTGCCGCCAGCTCCCGGTGGACAGCATCTCCGCCGCGGCGCGCGCGATGCTCCGCCCGATCGCCGGCAGCGCGATCAGCGCCTCCAGGCCGCCCTCGGCGAAGACCGCGCCGAGGTCGCGATCGAGCGTCTCGGCCGTCTCCGCCGCGCGGCGATAGGCGCGCACGCGGAACCTGTCGGCGCCCTGCTCCTCGAGCAAGAGCGCCGCCTCGCGCAAGCGCTCGGCGATCTGGGCGTTGTCGAGCCGCGCATCGGATCCTGATCGCGTCATGTCGGCTCCTCGGCTCGGCGGCGCGCGCCTCCGCTGTTCGGCGTCGCCCGACACGGCCAGGAAGGATTGCGTATCCGGTCGTTTGCGGCGTTGATCGAGATCATCCGCGCGCGCTTAGACTCAGGTCAAGGCGCCGCCGACCGGCGGGCGCTAAACTACCCGAACGTCAACGACAGGACCGCAGGAGCCGCATGTCACAGGATCCAATCGCTCCCACGCTCGTCGCGGCGGACCGGCTGCGTCGCGCCTGCGACCTTGCTCGAGCCGCCCCTGTCGCCGGCGCGGCGCCGTCCGGCGAGGCGATCGGACAGGCGCGCGCGCTCGAGGCCGCTTCGCTGGCCGGCGACATGCGTCTGCCGGGCTACAATCTCTTCGTCATGGGGCCGTCGGGCTCGGTCGCGAAACGGATCGTCGGCGCGCTCCTGCGCGAGCGCGCCGCCGCGGCGCCGGCGCCGTCGGACTGGGTCTACGTCAACAATTTCGACGAGCCCAACCGGCCGCGCGCCATCGCCTTTCCGCCGGGGCGCGCCGTCGCTTTCCGCGACGCCATGCTCGATCTCATCGAGGATCTCAGGGCGTCGCTGCCGGCCGTGTTCGAGAGCGACGAGTATCGCAGCCGCCGCGAGGCGGTCGAGGAGGAGGTCCGCGCCGACAACGAGGCCGCGTTCGAGGCGCTCGCCTCCGAGGCGCGGGACAAGGGCGCCGCGATCGTGCGCACGCCGATGGGCTTCGCCGTCGCGCCGCTGCGCGAGGGGCAGGTGCTCGGGCCGGAGGAGTTCCGCGCCCTGCCGGACGCGGAGCGCGCGGCGACGGAGAAGGCGGTCGCCGAGATCCAGGAGCGTCTCCAGGCGCTGATGCGCCAGATGCCGGCGCAGGAGAAGGCGCGGCGCGAGGCGATCCGCAAGCTCGATCGCGAGACGGCTGAGATGGCGGTCGCCCATTCGATCGAGGAGGTCGAGGCGCGCTTCGGCGACGTCGCGGGCGTTCGCGCCTATCTCGCCAGCGCGCGCAAGACGCTGGTCGAGCACGCGCAGCTCTTCCTCGCCTCGCCGCAGGAGCAGACGGGCGCGATCAGCGGGCCTTCCCGCGGCGACGGACGTTTCGAGGCGTTCTCGGTCAATGTCGTCGTCGGCCGGCGCGACGGCGAGGCGCCGGCCGGCGTCGTGACCGAAGACCATCCGACGATGATGAACCTGATCGGCCGGATCGAGCATGTCGCCCAACAGGGCGCGCTGCTCACCAACTTCACGTTGATCAAGCCCGGCGCGCTCCACCGCGCCAATGGCGGCTATCTCCTGCTCGACGCGCGGCAGGTCCTGTCCCAGGCCTTCGCTTGGCAGGCGCTCAAGCGCTCCTTGCGCGCCGGCGAGATCCGGATCGTCAGCCCGACCGAATATACGGGCTTCGCCGGCACCGTCTCGCTCGAGCCGGATGCGATCCCGCTCGATCTGAAGGTCGTGATCTTCGGCGAGCGCCTGCACTATTATCTGCTGCTCGCGCTCGATCCGGACACGCGCGAGCTCTTCAAGGTGGTCGCCGATTTCGAGGAGATCGCGCCGAGGACGCCGGAGACCGAGCGCGACATGGCGGCGCTCTTCGAGGAGGTCGCGCGGCGCGACGGGCTGCCGGCGCTCGCGCGCGACGGCGCCGAGGCGATGGTCGAGCACGCCGCGCGCCTCGCCGAGGACGCCGAGCGGCTGTCGCTCGATCTCGACCGGCTGTCCGACCGCTTGCGCGAGGCCGGACGCGGCTGCCGCGCCGCCGGCCGCGCCGAGATCGGCCGCGCCGACGTCGAGGCGGCGCTCCGGGCCGAGGAGCGGCGGGTCGGACGCGTCCGCGAGCGCGCGCAAGAGTCGATCCTGCGCGACATCGCGCTCATCGAGACCAAGGGCTCGGCGGTCGGCCAGATCAACGGCCTCGCGGTCAGCCGGATCGGCGATCTAAGCTTCGGCCGGCCGTCGCGGATCACCGCGCGCGTGCGGCTCGGCGCCGGCAAGGTGGTCGACATCGAGCGCGAGGTCGAGCTCGGCGGACCGCTGCATTCGAAGGGCGTTCTCATCCTCTCGGGCTTCCTCTCGGCGCGCTATGCGCTCGACGCGCCGATGTCGCTCGCGGCGACGCTCGTCTTCGAGCAGAGCTACGCCGGCGTCGACGGCGACAGCGCGTCCTGCGCCGAGCTTTGCGCGCTCCTCTCGGCGCTCTCGGAGACGCCGCTCCGACAGGATCTCGCGATCACGGGATCGGTGAACCAATACGGCCAGGCGCAGGCGATCGGCGGCGTCAACGACAAGGTCGAAGGCTTCTTCGACATCTGCGCCGCCCGCGGCCTCACGGGAAGCCAGGGCGTGATCATCCCGGCCTCGAACGCCCAGCATCTGATGCTGCGCGAGGACGTCGTCGCCGCCTGCCGAGAGGGCCGCTTCGCGGTTCACGCGGTGACAAGCGTCGACGAGGCGCTCGCGCTGCTGACCGGCGAGCCGGCCGGGACGCGCGGCGCCGACGGGCTTTTCGAAAAGGGCTCGGTCAACCGGCTGGTCGAGGACAGGCTTCGCGACTTCGCGCGCATGCGGCGCGACTTCGCGGCCGAGGCCGGGCCGGGCGGCGGCGGCGCGGCGCATGCGGAGGGCGCGCCATGACGCGCGGCGCCGTCGTTCGGCGAATCGTTCTCGCGCTGCCGCCCGACGCCGGCGCGGCGTCGGAGATGCGATCCGCGGTCGAACTGGCGCGGCTGCTCGGGGCCGAGGTGGTCGCGCTTCTGATCGAGGACGAACGCGGCTTCCGCGCCGTCGCGCACGGCTTCGCCTCGGAGATCGGGAGCGGCGGTCCGGCGGCGCGAGCGGTCGATCCGGCGCGACTGGAGGGCGACTACGCGCGCCTCGCGCGGCGCGCCGAGCGGCGCCTCTCGGACCTCGCCGGAGCGGCGCATGTGCGCATGAGGTTCGAGCGCGTCCGCGGACTGATCGAGAAGGAGGTCGCCGCGCGGTTGGAGAAGGACGACTTTTTGGCGCTCTTCGCGCCGCCGCGCGCGATCGATCGCGTGTTCGGGCCGCACGCCATGCTGGCGAAGCTGGCGGCGGAGCTCGGCGGCGCGCTCGACATGCCGACGCGCGCCTCGACGCCGGCCGGCGCGGTGGTCGTCATCGCCGCGGACGCGGCGGATCGGGCGCCGATCGCGCTCGGCGAGGCGGTCGCCGGAGCCGCCGGCGCGCGGCTCGTCGTCCGGTTCGAGGGCGCCGGCGGCGAGTCGCTCGGCCGGCTTCTGACGACCGACGCGCGGCTCCTCGTCTTGAGCGCGCGGCTCGCCGATCGGGACTGGGCCGAGGCGCTGCGCCGCTGCGCGATTAGGGCCGAGACGCCGGTGCTGACGCTGCGCCGCGAGGCGGCCGCGGATGCGAACGTCGAGAGCGACGGCGCGGGCTGAACGCGTCAGGCGCCCTCAGAACGCGCCGTCATAGGCGCGCTCGCCGATCTCGCAGGCGATGAGCGTGAAGCGCTCCTCGCGCGCCCAGCTCTCGGCGAGCGCCGCCTCGAGGCTCGGCGCGTCCGAGACGCGGACGCCGACGCCGCCCATCGCCTCGGCGAGGGCGACGAAGTCCGTGCCGCCGAAATCGACGCCGAGATTGGGCAGGTTCGAGCGCCGCTGCTTGAGCTCGATGAGCGCGAGGCTGCGGTCGACCATGACGAGGATCGTGACCGGCAGCCGGAGATCCCGGAGCGTCGCGAGCTCGCCCATCACCATCTCCAAGCCGGCGTCGCCCATCACCGCGAGCGCCGGCGTCTGCGGCCGAGCGATCTTGTAGCCCATCGCGATCGGCAGCGCGCAGCCCATGGTGCAGAAGGCCGAGGATTGCAGCAGCGTCCGCGGCGCCGGGCACGCCCACATCTGGCTCATCAGGATGCGGTGCGCGCCGCTGTCCGCGGTCGCCACCGTCTCGGGCGGGCAGGCGCGGCGGGCGGCGGCGAAGGCGGCGTGCGGGCCCCACGCCTCGCGGTCGCCGAAGACGCGGCGGAGCTCGGCCCGGACGCGCGCCGGTTCGCCGTCGGGCCAGGTCCGGCGCGGCCCGAGACCGCCCGAGAGGGCGCGCAAGGACGCGGCGAGATCGCCGGCGAACGAGAACCGGGCGCCGTGCATGCCATGCAGAACCTGCGCCGTCGCGAGCTCGATATGCGTCTCCGGATCGAACGGGTCGATCCAGCCATGGCGCATCTCGATCGGGTCGTAGCCGACCGAGAGGACGAGATCCGCGCGCGCGAGGAGCGGCAGAGCGTGCTTGTCGGAGAGCGGCGAGAGACCGTGACCGCCGAGAGCGAGCGGATGCGTCTCCGGAACGACGCCCTTGGCCTTGTAGGTGGTGAGAACCGGCGCGCCGAGCCGCTCGGCGAGCGCGAGGATCTCCGCTCCGGCGTCGTCGGCGACGGCTCCGAGGCCGGCGAGCAGGACCGGCCGCTCCGCTTCGACGAGCGTTCTGCGCGCGTCGGCGAGGGCGTGATCGTCGAGCGGTCCTCGGCGCGCCGGCGCGGCGGCGCGATACCGCCGCGGCGCGGGCTGCGGCTTGTCGGCGAGCGACACCGGCAGGTCGACATGAACCGGCCCGAGCGGGCGGGCGGTCGCGATCCGGAGCGCGCGGTCGATGAGGATGTCGACGGCGCCGTCGGCGAGGGTCAGGCTCGCCTTGGTCACCGGCCGGAAGACGGCGGGTTGGTCGACGATCTGATGGGTGTAGCTCGCCGCCTCGGTCGCGTCGACGGCGCCGGTCAGGATGATCAACGGAACCTGGTCCTGCAGCGCATTGGCGGCGACGTTGACGGCGTTGAGCGCGCCCGGCCCGATGGTGGCGAGGAGCACGCCCGGCGCTTGGGTCGCATGATGGGCGCCCTCGGCCATGAAGCCGGCGGCGTTCTCGTGCTTGGTCAGCGTGAAGGCGACGCCGGCGCGCTCGAGCGCGTCCATGATCGCGAGCACCTCGCCGCCCGGAATGCCGAAGGCGTGGCGGCAGCCCGCCTCGGCGACACGCTCGGCGACGATGTCCGCGGCCGTCGGTCCGGTCTCTTCGAGGATCATGCGTCGTCTTCCTTCACGCCCAGCGCGCCGGCGGCGGCGGCGCGTCGATAGGCGTCCGCGCCGAGCCGCTCTTCGACGACCGCCTCGGTGTCGGCGCCCAGCAAGGGCGGCGCGCTGCGATAGGCGACCGGCGTCTCGGAGAGCTTCAAGGGATTGCCGATCAGCGGAACCGTTCCGGCCTCGGGATGGGAGAGGTCGACCTGCATCTCGCGGGCGCGCACCTGCTCGGTCTCGAACACCTCCGGCAAGGTGTGGATCGGCCCGGCCGGGATCTTCTCGCGCGCCATCGCCGCCAGAAAATCGTCTCGCCGGAGCGGCGCGGCGAGGCGCTCGATCTCGGGCACCAGCGTCTCGCGGTTCACGAGCCGGGCCGAGTTGGTCGCGAAGCGCGGGTCCTCGGCGAGCTCCGGCGCGCCGATAAGCGCGGCGAAGCGCCGGAACTGCGCGTCGTTGCCGACGGCGATGATCGCGTGGCCGTCGACGAGCGTCAGCACCTGGTAGGGCACGATGTTGGGATGCTGGTTGCCGCGGCGCTTCGGCGCCGCGCCCGAGACGAGATAGTTGACGCCTTCGTTGATCAGCCAGGCGACCTGCGCGTCGACGAGCGCGATGTCGATCGCCTGGCCCCGGCCGGTCCGGTCGCGATGGCGCAGCGCCGCGAGCACGCCGACCGCCGCATAGAGCCCGCAGACGACGTCGGCGATGCCGACGCCGACCTTCATCGGCTCGCCTTGCGGATCGCCGGTGAGGCTCATGATGCCGCCATAGCCCTGCGCCATCAGGTCGTAGCCCGGCAGATGCGCGTTCGGGCCGGTCTGGCCGTAGCCCGAGATCTCGCAATAGACGAGGCCGGGCGCGTCGCCTTTGAGGCTGTCATAGTCGAGCCCGTAGGCCTTGAGCCCGCCCGGCTTGAAATTGTGCATGAGGACGTCGGCCTGCATGGCGAGCGCGCGGACGAGCTCAGCGCCCTGCGGATTGGCGAGATCGACGACCACGGAACGCTTGTTGCGGTTGGAGGAGAGGTAGTAGGCGCTCTCGCGCGTCTCCGAGCCGTCCGGCCGCTTGAGGAAGGGCGGGCCCCAGCCGCGGGTGTCGTCGCCGGCGCCCGGCCGCTCGATCTTCCAGATCTCCGCGCCGAGGTCGCCGAGAAGCTGCGTCGCCGTCGGTCCGGCGAGGATCCGCGTCAGATCAAGCACTTTGAGCCCGGCCAGCGGGCCCGGCGTCGCGCCGCCCGCATCGTCTCGGGCGCTCTCCTCCGGCGATCCGGTCATCAACACGACTCCTTATGGATGAAATCACGGGCGATCGTGGCGTATCGCTTGCAATCGGCCAAGAATTGCTTCGTGTAGGCGATAGGGGCGGTCGCGGCGGCTGGCAAGCGATCGGCGGCCGCCTCGTGAGGTTGTGAAAGGGGCGAGAGGCGTGACGGTCGAGCTCGTTGTCGAGCATGTGTCGAAATCCTTCGGCGGTCTGAAGGCGGTGAACGACTGCTCCATTCGCGTCGAGGAGGGATCGATCACCGGTCTGATCGGCCCGAACGGCGCCGGCAAGTCGACCCTGTTCAACATCGTCGCCGGCGCGCTGCAGCCGGACGAGGGCTCGGTGCGCTTCGGCGGCGAGGAGCTCGTCGGCCTCGACGCCAAGGAGCGCTTCCGCCGCGGGCTGTTGCGCACCTTCCAGATCGCAAAGCCCTTTCACAGCATGACCGCGCTCGAGAATCTGATGGTCGCGCCCGGCGCGCAGAGCGGCGAGCATCTGCTCACCGCCTGGCTCGCGCCGGGAAAGGTCCGGCGCGAAGAGGAGGCGGTCCGCGCCAAGGCGCGCGAGACGCTGGAGTTTCTCGGGCTCGACCATGTCCGCCACGAGCGCGCCGGGCTGCTTTCGGGCGGCCAGAAGAAGCTGCTCGAGCTCGGCCGCACGATCATGGCCGACGCGCGCTTCGTGCTCCTCGACGAGGTCGCCGCCGGCGTGAACCGGACGCTGCTTCAGAGCCTCGCCGCCCGGATCGAGGAGCTGAACCGCGAGCGCCGCGTCACCTTCTTCCTGATCGAGCACGACATCGACTTCGTCAGCCGGCTCTGTCAGCCCGTCATCGTCATGGCGCAGGGCGCGGTGCTCAAGATCGGCGATCCCGACGAGATCCGCCGCGATCCCGAGGTGGTGGAGGCGTATTTCGGCGGCGCGGTTCCGACGGAGGCGGTCGCGTGAGCGGCGCGGCGGAGGCGGTCGCGACGAACATGCGGGCGGCGACGCAGGCGGACGCCGCGCCGCTCCTCGACGCGCGCGGCCTCGTCGCGGGCTATGGCGGCGCGCCGATCCTGAACGGCGTCGACATCGCGATCGCGCGCAAGGATGTCGGCGTCATCGTCGGGCCGAACGGCGCCGGCAAATCGACGACGTTGAAGGCGCTCTTCGGCCTGATCCCGCTCATGGAGGGCTCTGTGCTCATCGACGGGCGCGAGACCGCCGGCATGCGGCCGGATCAGCTGGCGCGGCTCGGCGCCGCCTTCGTGCCGCAGGAGCGCAACGTGTTTCCGTCGATGAGCGTCGAGGAGAATCTCGAGCTCGGCGGCTATGTGCGCCGGGACTCGCTCAAGCCCTTGATCGAGCATGTCTACGCGCTCTTTCCGGCGCTGCGCGAGAAGCGGCGGCAGCCGGCCGGCGAGCTCTCGGGCGGTCAGCGCCAGATGGTCGCGATCGGCCGCGCGCTCATGCTCGAGCCGAAGCTCCTGATGCTCGACGAGCCGACCGCCGGTCTCAGCCCGAAGGTGATGGGCGAGATCTTCGAGCGCATCCTCGCCGTCAACGCCGCCGGCGTCGGCGTGCTGATGGTCGAGCAGAACGCCAAGCAGGCGCTCGCCATTGCGTCGAAGGGCTTCGTCCTGGCCTCGGGACGCAACCGGTTCACCGGCACGGGACGCGAGCTGCTCGAGGATCCCGAAGTCGCGAAGAGCTTCCTCGGCGGTTGAGCGCCGCCGCCTGCGCCCAGGATCCGATTGAGATGAACAGGACCGGATGAACGAGCTCATCAGCTTTCTGAACAGCGGCGTCGTCGTCAGCGTCGCCAACGGCGCCGCCTACGCGATGGGCGCGATCGGCGTCACCATGGTCTTCTCGATCCTGCGCTTCGCCCATTTCGCCCATGGCGAGCTGATGACGCTCGGCGCCTTCTTCACGCTCGCGCTCGTCGAGGCGGTTCCGGGCCTCGGCCCGGCGATCGGGCTGCCGACGGGCTTCGTCGTGCTGCCGGCGGCGATGGCGTTGACCGCGGTCGCCGCGATCGGGCTCGACGGGATGTTCTACAAGCCGCTGCGAACCGCCGGATCGAAGCCGATCGTGTTCGTGATGGCCTCGCTCGCGGTGACGTTGATGCTGCAGGGCCTGATCCGCCTCTTCTACGGCGCCGGCTCGCAGACGCTCTATGTCGAGGATCAGCGCACGGTGTTTCGGATCTCCTTTCCCGAGGAGTTCGCGACGCGGACGATGAACATCAACGAGGCGCAGATCCTGCAGATCGTCATGGCGGTCGTCTGCGTGCTCGCGCTGCACCTGTTCCTGACGCGCGCCAAGCTCGGCAAGGCGATGCGCGCGATGTCGGACGAGCCGGATCTCGCGCGCGTCTCGGGCGTCGACACGCGGCGCGTGGTGGCGGCGACCTGGGTGATCGCCGCCGCGCTGGCGACGGCCGCGGGCGCGCTCTTGGCGCTCGACACCGACCTCAAGCCCGACCGCAGCTTCAACATCCTTCTGCAGATCTTCGCCGCGGCGATCGTCGGCGGCGTCGGCTCGCCCTACGGCGCGATCGTCGGCGGCTTCGTCGTCGCCTTCGCCGAGAATCTCGCGGTGTTCAACTGGGCGGTGCTGCTCAGGCCGATCGAGCGCTTCACCGCGGATCTGTTCGGCGAGGCGCTCTTCGAGGCGCCGAACATCCTGCTCCTGGTCTCGCCGGGCTATAAGCAGGTCGTGCCCTTCGTGATCCTGATGATCGTGCTTTCGGTGCGGCCGACCGGCCTCTTCCGCGGCAAGGTGATCTGAGGGCGGGCGATGGTCGAGGGCGCGATCACGAGAGACGGAGCGGCGCGGGCGCTCGGACGGCCGGCGGAGCCCGGTTTGACGCTCGCCGAGGTCGAGACGCCCTGCCTCGTCGTCGATCTCGACGCGCTCGAGCGCAATCTCGCCGCGATGCGCCGCTTCGTCGACGGCGCCGGCGTCGCGCTCCGAGCGCACGCGAAATGCCACAAATCGGCGGAGATCGCCCGGCTCCAGATCGAGGAGGGCGGCGCGGTCGGCGTCTGCTGTCAAACGGCCTCGGAGGCCGAGGCGCTCGCGGCCGCCGGGATCGGCGACATCCTCGTCTCCAACCAGGCGCCGGGCGCGCGGCGCTCGGCGCGCCTGGCGCGGGCGGCGCAGAGGGCGCGGATCGGCGTCTGCGTCGACGACGCGCGCGCGCTCGAGCCGCTCTGCGAGGCGGCGACGGCGGCCGGCGTCGAGATCCGGTGCCTGGTCGAGATCGACGTCGGCGCCGGGCGCTGCGGCGTGCGGCCGGGCGAAGAGGCGGTCGCGCTCGCCAAAGCGATCGACGCCGCCGACGCGCTCCGCTTCGACGGGCTCCAGGCCTATCAGGGCGCCGCCCAGCACGCCTATGACCACGCCGAGAGGAAGGCGCTCATCGACGCCGCGATCGCCGCCGCGTCCGAGACCGTGTCGGCGCTCGCGCGCGCCGGCCTCGCATGTCCGACCGTCGCCGGCGGCGGCACCGGCAGCTTTCCGTTCGAGGCCGCGAGCGGCGTCTACACGGAGCTGCAATGCGGCTCCTACGTCTTTATGGACGCCGATTACGGCCGCGTGCGCGAGGCGGACGGCGCGCCGCTCGACCGCTTCGAGAACGCGCTCTTCGTGCTGACGGAAGTGATGTCGAAGACGCGGCCGGGCGTCGCCGTCTGCGACGCCGGGCTCAAAGCTCTGGCGATGGACAGCGGGCCGCCCGAGCCCTTCGGCCGCGCCGACGTCCGCTATCTCTCGGCCTCGGACGAGCACGGGCTGCTCGCGGATCCCGAGGACGCGCTCGATCTCGGGTCGCGGCTGCGGCTCGTTCCGGGCCACTGCGATCCGACCTGCAATCTCTATGACTGGTACGTCGTCTGCCGCGGCGAGCGGGTCGAGGCCGTTTGGTCGGTGACCGCCCGCGGCTTGGGCCTCTGAGCGGCCGGGCGGAGAAAGGCGAGAAGCATGAGTGTTGGCGATGCGATGGCCGCGGCGATGGAGAAGGCGGACCGGCGTCGGCGGGTCGTCGACATTCTGCTCTTCGCGGCGCTGGCGGCGATCCTCGGCGCGGTGTTTTTCGGCCTCGGCCACACTTTCGGGTTGCGGCTGCTCGCGGAGATCGCCTGCTACGCGCTCCTCGCTCTCGGTCTGACCATGCAGTGGGGCTACGCCGGCCTCTTCAACGCCGGCGTCCTCGGCTTCGTCGCGCTCGGCGGCTTCGGGCTCGTCTTCATGAGCTCGCCGGTCGAGCCGCAATTCTGGAGCTCGGACGCCCTGCCGCAGCTGCTGCTCGCGCTCGGGCTCGCGGTCGGCTCGATCCTCGCCGTTTGGGCGCTCCGCCGCTACGCGCGCGGCATGCCGACGCGCCTGCGCCTCGCCGTCCAAGCGGCGATCCTCGTCGTCGGAACGCTGCTCGCGGTGCGCGTCCTCGGGCCCGCCGCCGACGAGATCGAGGCGATGGACGCGGGCTTCATGGGCGGTCTCGGCCTGCCGCCGCTCCTCGGCTGGGCGCTCGGCGGCGCGCTCGCGGCGGGCGCGGCCTACGCGATCGGCAAGGCGGTGCTCGGGCTCCGGAGCGACTATCTCGCCATCGCCACGCTCGGCGCCGCGGAGATCGTCCGCTCGATCCTCAAGAACGAGGACTGGCTGACCCGCGGCACGCTCACGGTCTCGCCCTTGCCCTGGCCGACGCCGGAAGCCGAGCCCGGCGGCCTCGGCATCGAGATCGCGCGCGCCGGCTACGCCGCGCTCGGCGCCGTGCTCATCGCGATCGTCTATCTGCTGATGAGCCGCGCCTATTACGCGCCCTGGGGACGGATGATCCGCGCGATTCGCGACGACGAGGACGCCGCCGCGGCGATGGGCAAGGACGTCGACGGGCGCCGCCTCCAGATCTTCGTCATCGGCTCGGCGCTGATCGGGGTCGGCGGCGCGGCGCTCACCGGCTTCAACGGCATCTTCGACCCGGCCGCCTATTCGCCGCTCAACAACACCTTTCTCATCTGGGTGATGGTGATCGTCGGCGGCGCCGGCAACAATGTCGGCGCCGTGTTCGGCGCGGCGCTCGTCTACACGATCTGGCTGATGTCCGACCCGGTGATGCAGTTCATCTTTCGGCAGATCGCCGAATACGGCCAGGCCTGGTTCGGTTGGCAAGCGCCGAGCGATTTCGTCGACGCGCGCGCCGCGCAGATGAAGGTGTTCCTGATCGGGCTCGTCATCGCGCTGGCGCTGCGCTTCGCGCCGCGCGGCCTCTTCCCGGAGCGTCCGCCGCGCGTCGATTGAGCGGCGCGGCGGTCCGGCGGCGGCGGCGCCGTTTCTCCTCTTGACCCGGGGCGCGTGGGCGCGAGACTGTCGCGGCACGCCAATTTGGAGGGCAAGGGATATGAAACGCATTTTCACCGCCGCGCTCGCGGGCGCGATGACGCTGACCGCCGGCGCCGCCGTCGCTCAGGACGTCAAATTCGGCTTCCTCGGCGGCTTCACCGGACCGATCGAGACGCTGACGCCGCCGATCTTCGAAGGCGCCGCGCTCGCCGTCGCGCAGATCAACGCCGATGGCGGCCTCTCGGCCGGCCTTATCCAGCTCGTGACCGGCGACACCGGCTGCATCGACACCAACGCCGCCATCAGCGCCGCCGACCGCCTGGTCAACTCCGAAGGCGTGATGGGCATCGTCGGCGCGCTCTGCTCGGGCTCGACCATCGCCGCCGCCAACAACGCCGCGATCCCGGGCGGCGTCGTGATGATCTCGCCGGCCTCGACCTCGCCGGCGGTCTCGTCGCTCGAGGACCTCGATCACGTCTACCGCACCGTCTCCTCGGACAGCTATCAGGGCGAGGTCATGGCGCGGTTGTTGATGGCCAAGGGCGTCAGCTCGATCGCCGTCACCTATGTCAACAACGACTACGGCAAGGGCTTCAACGACGCGCTCGTCGCCGCGTATGAGGGCATGGGCGGCGAGGTGACGATCTCGGCGCCGCATGAGGACGGCCGGCCGGATTATCGCGCCGAGGTCGGCCTCTTGGAGAGCTCGGGCGCCGACGCGCTCGTCGTGCTCGCCTATGCGGACGGCTCGGGTCAGACGATCGTGCGCCAAGCGGTCGAGTCGGGCGTCTTCCAGGTCTTCGTCGGCGGCGACGGCATGGTCGCCGATTCGCTCGTCGGCGCCGTCGGCGCGGACGCGCTCGAGGGCATGATCGCGACGCGGCCGGGCTCGCCCGAGGCGGAAGGCAAGTCGCTCTTCGAGGCGGCGGCCAACGCGGCCGGCATCGACCCGAACGGCGTCTTCGTCGCTCAGGGCTACGACGCGGCGTTCCTGCTCGCGCTCGCGGCCGAGAAGGCCGGCGGCGACATGGCGATGATGCCGGCGGCGCTGCGCGAGGTCGCGACCGCGCCGGGCGAGATCATCCTGCCGGGCGAGTGGGAGAAGGCGCGCGCGCTGATCGCCGAGGGCGCCGACATCAACTACGAAGGCGCCTCCGGCAGCCACGAGTTCGACGCGAACGGCGACGTGCCGGGCGTCATCGTCGAGATGACGGTCGAGGGCGGCTCCTTCGTCGAGGTCGGTTTCGCCGACTGATCGGTTCTTCGAGACGCGGCCGGGCGGGCTGACCGAGCTCCCGCCCGCCCGCCCCCGCTCGGCCAGCCCGCCCGACCGGCGGCGCTGGCCTTTTCGTTTGATCGGCGGCGCGCACGCTCTCCGATCGGAACGACGAACGCCCGGGCGTCGACGCGCCGTCGTCGCGTGGAGCGGCTATCGTCTGATCGGTTCTGATGGAGCCGACCTCGCCCTTGTCGTCCCGGCCAAGCGCGACGCGCGCAGAGCCGGGATCCAGGG
>CAZPTD010000066.1:0-11252 GCA_964588915.1 uncultured Neomegalonema sp.
GCGCCGACGATCGACCGGAGCGCGTCGGACGGGCTCGCCGAGATCCCGATCGAGCATCGCTCGGAGGCGGAGGTGCTGGAGATCCTCGGGACGCGCGTCGCGGCGCCCGGCAGCCCGGCGGCGAACCCGGCCTTCGACGTGACGCCGGCGCGGCTGGTGACGGGCCTCGTCACCGAGCGCGGGATCGCCGAGACGAGCGAGGCGGGGCTGGCGACGCTTTTCCCGGAATACGCCGCCGCCTGAGCGCCCGCGCCGGCTCCGCTCGACGTCCGGCGCGTTAACACTCCAGCAATAAGGACCCCTAATAGAGAGACCGATCCCTCCGGACATTTCTACCGGCCCTTTTGCGTCCCCTCCTGGATGCAAACCCGCGCGCCCCTCCCCCTGTCCAGAAGGATCTCTCCTATGAAAAGGCGCACCCCTTCGCGGCTGCGGCCGGACGCTCGCGTCCGGCGCTCGGCCTATGCGCGCCTGAAGCCCGAACCCGTCGAGCGGACGCGGTCCGGCGGCCGCTCTTCCAAGAAGTCGGCCGCGCTCGGCGGCGAAAAGCGCGAGGGACGTTCCGAGCCATCGCCGGCCGATCGTGAGCGGCGCGAGGACGAGCGACAACATGGCGAGCGGCGATACGATAGCTTGTCCTCTTAAGCTTCTGGGCTGACGAATGAGTTGACGGTTTCGATGGGACGGGACGTTCGTCGATTTCTTCGGCGCGGACTGTGACGATCCGCCGAGAGAGATTGAACGCGCCCGCTCCGAGGCGGCGGAGCTCGCCAAGCCGCCGCGCTTCGGCGAGGGCGGCGCGGGCCGGCGCGTCAACTTTCCAGCAATATGGACCCAGATAGAGAGACAGATCCTCTCCGGAAATCTCTCCCGCCTCTCGCGACGCCCTCGCGGCGTGATCGGGCGCTGATCGATCCCGCGCGGCGTCCGGCGGATCGGGTCGGAGATTGGCCGTAAATCAGACGGTTCCCGAGATTTCCGCCGATCTCGGCGCGCAGGACTCGGCGCGGACGGCCGCGCGTTCCGGCGCCCCGTCGCCCCGGAATGGTCCCAATGCGCCCCGATCTTACCATATTTCGTTTATGCAGGATTAATCCGGACATGGGATCCATCCGTCAGGTCCGGCGCCCGATCCGACCTCATCCTTCCGCTCATCGCTCATGGAGGCTTAGATGACCGCACTTCCCGCTGCTTCTTCCCGGAACGAGACGCTAGAGACGCCGCGGCTGGAGATCGACGCGGCCGGCCGGCTGATCCCGTGGCGGGATCTCTTCGCGCAGCAGGCGGCGCTCGAGCTCGAGATGGATTGGCTCGGCCGGCGCCGGGCCGAGCGTCGGGTCGAGGAGGCGCGCAAGCGCCGCTCGGAGACGGAGCTCGGCTACGGGCAGGCGATCGTCGAGGCGGAGCTGGACGCGTTGGCCGACGCGGTCGAGACGTATCTCGGCGGGATCGACTTCGCGGCGCCGGGACGAAAACCCGACGCGGCGCTGAAGCTGCGGTCGGTCGCGCCGGAGACGGCGGCGCTGCTGACCTTGCGCGTCCTCGCCGACCGGGCGAGCGCCGAGACGCCGCTCGGCCGCGCCGCGCTCGAGATCGGCGCGCTCGTCGAGGACGCGGCCCGCTTCGAGAGCCTGCGCGAGGAGGACCGCAAGGCGGCGGCGCGCCTCGCGTCCGGGCTGTCGCGGACGGCGCGGCGCCGGGCGAGGAAGGCCATGCTGCGCCGCGCCGCCGAGGCCGCCGGCCGACCATGGACGGAATGGAGCCTGCGCGAGCGCGAGCATGTCGGCCTCAGGCTCGTCGATCTCGCGCTCGCCGCGACGGGCGCCTTCGAGGCGACGCAGATCCGCATCGGCGAGGAGCAGTCGGAATGGCGCGTCCGGGCGACGGCGGCGACGCGCGAGGCGATCGCTTCGCGGGTGGCCGCCTCGGCGGCGCTGCGGCCGGTGCGGAGCCCGATGGTCGCGGCGCCGCGTCCCTTCGAGGATGCGAAGAGCGGCGGCTATCTCACGGCGGGCGCGCGGCCGCTGCCGCTCGTCAAGCCGCAGACGGGCGCTCCGACGCGCGCCGAGGACGCGCCGACGCCCGAGGACGCGCCGATCGTCTTCGCCGCGATCACCGCCGCGCAGGCGACGCCCTGGCGGATCAACGCCGAGATCCTCAAGGTGATGGGCCGCGCGCTCGAAGGCGGGCCTGCGGCCGCGGCCCTGCCGGCCGGCGATCCCGCGCCCGAGCCCGGCGTCGACGCCGAGACGGACGCCGAGGGCGCGCGTCTTTGGCGGCTCCGGGCGGAGTGGTCGGCGGCGGAGAAGGCGCGGCGGACGCGGCGTTCGGCCGTCGAGCGCGCCGTCGCCGACGCGCGCCGCTTCGCCCTTTTCGACGCGATCTATTTTCCGGCGCAGTACGACTTCCGCGGCCGGCTCTATCCGGCGCCCGGCTTCAACCCGCAAGGGCCGGATTCGGCGCGGGCGCTCCTCGAGTTCGCGCGCGGCAAGCCGCTCGGGACGGAGGGCTGGAAGTGGCTGGCGATCCATCTGTGCAACGCCGGCGATTTCGAGAAGATGTCGAAGGCGCCGCTCGGCGAGCGCGCGGCCTGGGCGCTCGACAACGAGGAGCGTCTTCTTTCTTGCGCAATAGATCCTGAATCGGATCTATTTTGGCTGGAGGCCGACCAGCCTTGGCAGTTTCTCGCCGCCTGCGTCGAGTGGGCGGGCTTTCGCGCCGAGGGCGAGAGCTTCGTCTCGCATCTGCCGATCGCGCTCGACGGCGCCTGTTCGGGCCTGCAGCATTTCAGCCTGGCGCTGCGCGACGAGATCGGCGGCGGCGCCGTCAATCTCGCGCCGAAAGAGGGCCGCGCCGCGGACATCTACGAAGCGGTGGCGGTTCGCGTGCGAACGCGTCTCGAAGAGGATGCGAATCGATCGGGCGACGCGGAGGCCGACAAGGCCGCGCGCCTGGCGCGGCAATGGCGCGCCTTCGGCGTCGACCGCAAGCTCTGCAAGCGACCGACCATGACCTACGGCTACGGCGCGCGCGGCTACGGCTACGCCGAGCAGGTGATGTCCGACATCCTCGGCCCGGCCTATGAGGCGCATCGCAACGGCGCGCGCGACTGGCCGTTCGACGGTCGCGGCTTCGACGCGGCGACCTATATGGCGGCGGCGCTGATGGAGGCGATCGAGGCGACGGTGGTCAAGGCGGCCGAGGCGATGCGCTGGCTCCAGGACTGCGCGGCGCTGGCGGCGGAGGAAGGCCTGCCGCTCGTCTGGCGCGCGCCCGACGGCTTCGTCGTCCGTCAGGCGTATCGCGAGACGCGGGCGCGGCGGATCAGAGCGGCGCTCGGCGGCGCGCCGATCCGGCTCAATCTGCGCGCGCCGTCGCGGAGCCTCGACAAGCGCCGGCAGCGCCAGGGCGTGGCGCCGAATTTCGTGCATGCGCTCGACGGCTGCCATCTGCGGCTCACCGTGGCGCGGGCGGTCGAGGAAGGGCTCGGCGACTTCTCGCTCATCCATGACAGCTTCGGCGTCCACGCCGCCGACACGCCGCGTTTCTTTCAGCTCGTCCGCGAGACCATGGTCGAGATGTACGACGCCGCCGACGTGATGCGCGATTTCGCCGACGCGCTGACGCGCCGGCTCTCGGAAGCGCGGCGCGGCGATCTCGAGCCGCCGCCCGAGCCGGGCGGCCTGGCCCTCGACGGCGTGCTCGAGAGCGAGTTCTGCTTTTCGTGAGGCGGGCGGCGCCTTTCGTCCGGTCGTTGCGCTAAGACGGTCGAGCGATGACCGACGACGCGATCGACATCTTCGAACTCTCCGATCCCGCAACCCGCTCCTCCGCCTGCGCCCGCATCGCCGCGAGCCTGCCGGAATGGTTCGGCCGCCCGGACGCGAACGCCTTCTACGCGCGCGAGATCGCCGCGAAGACGACCTTCGCCGCCCGCGCCGCCGGCGAGATCGTCGGTCTCGTCGCGCTGCAGCCGCATTTCGAGGCGAGCGTCGAGATCTGGTGGCTCGGCGTGCGGCGCGATTGGCGCGGTCGCGGCGTCGGCAAGCGACTGATCGCGCGCGCCGCCGCGCAGGCGCGGGCGATCTGCCGGACGCGTCTCGTCCTCGCGACGTTGAGCCCGCGAAGCGCCGATCCGCGCTACGCCGAGACCCGAGCCTTCTATGAGCGCGTCGGCTTCGAGCCCTTGATCGAGGTCGACGGGCCCGACGCGGCGACGCCGATGATGTGGATGATCCGGCGGCTCTGAGCGCGGCGGTCGCATCCGAGAGCCCGTTCGGAACAAACGCGGTCGGCGGCGCAGGAGGTCAGCGCAGCGCGACCCGCAGGGCGGTCGCCGGCCGGCCAAAAGGCCGGCGGGGCCGCAGCTCGCGCGGCGCGACGACCATGGGTCAAGGGCTCGGAATGGATCGAAGACGCGCTCGTGTGGTGGTTGCGAAAGTCGCCGCATTCATCCGCAAGCGCCGGAGCGCATTTCGAAACCGAAACCGCACTGGCAACTTATTGCTTCTCGTGTCCTTTAAGGATCTGAACTTCGCAGCGCCGTCGGCCGCGATCATGAAGCGAATTTCAGATCCAGGACATTAGAAGCGCTGGCGCGCGCAGTCCTCCAACGCGTCGAGCGCGCGGCGGCTGCCGGCGAGAACGAAGCGGGACGTAACGCCGCTATAGTCGAAAGCGACCGCGTCGGCGCGCTTGAAGATCTCGGTCGCCTGAGGATCGATCAGGAAGATGAACTGCAGACCCGCCTGCGACGCCTCGATAAACCCGCTGAGCGGCGCAGACGATTCCTGGCGCTCGGCCCCGATCTCGAAAGCGACGCCGAAGGAGACGTCGTCGCCCGCGGCGAGGCCCGCCGCCGGGTCGGCCGCGAACGATACGTAAAGAGCGCTGTCGCCGCTGATGAAGAAGAAGGAGAGCGCCTCGTCCAAGGGCGCCTCTTGCACGACCGTGCAGATCGACGGTCCGCCTTCCAAGGCCTTGTAGCCGAGGCTCCAGCCGCTGAACGTCCGCATCTCGTCGAGACCATCCGGATTTTGCGCTCGCGCCGGCTCCGCCGGGACGGCGACCTGCGCGATCGCCGCCGAAAAAACCACCGCCGCCGCCATCAGAATTCGACGCATCGCCCACTCCCTCGCCAATCATTGCCGCCTGCCCGCGCGGCGCCGTCGCAAACCGGCGGCGCCGGCGCGCGCCGCAACCCTCTATGTTGTCGCGTTCGGCGCGTCGTCGATCCCGGCGCGACGAATCGAGATCACGCCAGCGTGATCGGCGTCGCCAGCGCGTCCGACGCGCTCTCAGAGATTGTCGCGCGCGCAGGCTTCCAAAGCGTCGAGCGCGCGACGGCTGCCGCGGAGGCTATAGCGCGGCGAGGCGTAGGGCGCGAAGGTGAAGACGACCGTGTTGGCGCGCTTGAAATAGTCCGCGGCCTGGCGGCCGATCAGAAACACGACCTGAACGCCGTCCGGCGCCTGGATGATCGCGCCCGGAACCGGCACGTCCGAGACAACGGACTCGGCGCCGATTTCGAAGCCGATGAAGACTTGGGCCTCGCCGCCGCCCGAAAGCCCGGCCGGGTTCTCGACGCGAAACGACACGTAGAGCGCGATGTCGCCCTCCACGAACGAGAAGGAGAGACCCTCCGCCACGGTGTCCGAGACGACCGTGCAGAGCGTCGTTCCGTTGTCGAGCCGTCCGTAACCGAGATCCCACGCGCCGACCTTGCGCCCGTCGATCAGCGTCACGCCGGTCTGCGCCGTCGCCGCCGCGCCGCCCGCGATCGTCAGCGCCGCCGACAGCAGCAAAGCGGTCAAACCGTTTCGAACCCAGCGCATCGCGGCTCCTTCGCTGTTGGTGGCGCCCCTTCCGCTACGCTAGCCGCCCCGCCCCTACCCATCACCACCCCTCGCGGCGCCCCGCCATGACCCCTTTGCGCGCCGCGCGGCGCGGCGGCGATCCCGCATCCGCGGCGATCCTGTCGCCGCCAGGCCGCCTTTTGCGTCTCGATCGGCCGCCTCTGGCCGGCGAAGGCGTTCGCGCCGCCTGCCTCGCCCTCGACCAGGATCGCGCCGAGATGCTGATCGAGGCGCTCGAGCACCGGCGCCGCCGAGCGATCGGCTGGGCGCGAAGGCGCTACCGGATGCTGCCCGCCGGCCTGAGGGCGCGACTCGGCGGCCTTGTCGAGGCGCCGATCCTGACCGAGGCGGGCTGCGCGGAGTGCCGCGGTCTCACGGCGCCGACGAGCGCGCGCCGGCTGTGCGTCTTCGCCGATCGCGGCGGCGCGACGGCGGCGCTCGACGCCGGCGGACGGGCGCGGCTGCGGCTCTGCGTCCGTCCGATCTTCATCGCCGCCGCGGGAACCGGCGGTCTCTCGCTGACGTTGCTGAGCGTCGAGGACGGCGCGGGCGAAACGAGACGGAGGGCGGCGTGCGCATTCTCTTGATCGACGGCGACATCCTCTGCCGCCGCGCCGCGCATGGCGCCGCGAGCGCCGTCCGGGATCCGGCGGCGGAGGAGAAGGAGGCGGCCGCCCGCCTCGACGCGACGATCGCGCGGCTGAAGGCGCGGCTGCGCGGCGATCGGCTCGTCGCCGCTCTCGGCGCCGGCGCCTCGTTCAGGGCGACGCTCTCGCCCGCCTACAAGGCCGCGCGGCGCGGACGACCGGCGCCGGCGAGCCTCGGCGCCGTCCGGCGGCGTCTTGCCGAGACGGTCGAGACCCGGGCCGCGCCCGGCTTCGAGGCCGACGATCTCCTCGGCGTCTGGGCGACGGCGCCCGACCTCTCCTTCGCCGCCGAGGCGCCCGCGAAGGAAGGGCGGCGTCCGACCGGGCCGCGGATCGTCGTCTCGGCCGACAAGGATCTTCTGAGCGTGCCCGGCCTCCATGGCGCCGAGAGCGGCCGCGTCTGGCGCGTCTCGCCGGCGGAGGCCGAGACGCGCCATCTCGCCCAGACGTTGATCGGCGACAGCGCCGACGGCTATCGCGGCTGCCCCGGAATCGGGCCGCGGCGCGCCGAGGCGCTGCTCGCCCGCGCCGCCCGCGACCCTTGGGCGGCCGTGACCGCCGCCTTCGCCGGCGCCGGGCTCGGGCCGGACGCCGCGCTCCGCGAGGCGCGGCTCGCTCGGATCCTGCGCCATGGCGAGGTCGATCCGGACGCGATGGCGCCGATCCTTTGGACGCCCGCGCGCCTGCGCGGCGGCGGCGGACCGGAGACCGTCCGACGCGCGCTCGCGCCTTTTGTCGGCCGACGCCCCGCGGACCGAGGAGGGCCGCGCCGCGCCGGCGGCGGCTGCGGCTTTCGCCCCTGAACGGTCAAAATCGTTCCGTAGCAATTGTGAACTAGTCGTTTACTTATGACGGCTGAGGGAACGAACATGCTGCATCTCAAGAACCTGAAATACGCGCTGCTCGGCTTGGCGTGCTTGGCGGCGCCTCACCTCGCGAGCGCCCAATACGGCCCCGACACCTGCAGGCAAGGCTTCGTCTGGCGCGAAGCGATCCCGTCGGACCATGTCTGCGTGCCGCCCGACATCCGCTCGATCGTGGCGCAGGAGAACGGCCTCGCCGCGTCGCGGCGCGATCCGACCGGCGCCTACGGATCGGACAGTTGCGTCCAAGGCTATGTCTGGCGCGAGGCCTTCCCGGGCGACCGCGTCTGCGTCACGCCCGCGCGCCGCGCGGCGACGCGCGAAGAGAACCGGCTCGCCGACTCGCGGCGCGCGCCGGCGCTTCCCTACGGCCCGGACACCTGCAAGCAAGGCTTCGTCTGGCGCGAGGCGATCCCCTCGGACCATGTCTGCGTGCCGCCGAACATCCGCTCGATCGTGGCGCAGGAGAACGCCATGGCGGCGTCGCGCCGCGATCCGACAGGCGCTTACGGGTCGGACAGCTGCGTGCAGGGCTATGTCTGGCGCGAGGCCTTCGCGGGCGACCGCGTCTGCGTGACGCCCGAGCGACGGGCGGCGACGCGCGAAGAGAACCGCCTGGCGGCGAGTCGCCGCGTGCAGTGACGCCCGTCCCGGAGACGGGAGCCGTAGCCCGGCAAGGCCGCCCGCGTCGACGCTTCGCGCGTCCGCCGGACGGCCGCGCGGCGGCCTGACCCGACCGAAGCTCGCGCGCGCCCCAGCGCGCGAGACGCCTGCGCTCGCGGCCTGATCGGCGGCGCTTTCTCTCGTTCGGCGCCGCGCGGAGGCGGAACGCCCCGTTCGCCGCGCCGGCTCTCTCTATCTCTCGCGCGCGCGCCCGATCGCCGGCGCGGACGCGCCTCTGCGCTCGAACCTCCCCCTTTCCCGATCTTGCGCCGCCTCGGCGGCCGTTCGTGCGTCGTCGGCGCCCCCTCGCGTCGGCGGTCCGCGGCGCGCGGCGCCGCGCCCATTCCCACCGACGCCTCGTCAGAAGGAGACCTCCGAGATGAGCCAAGCCGCCCCGAACGCCGGCGGCGCCAAGCGCGCCGTCACGAGCCGTTCCGAGCCCGCGCCGGACTTCCCGTCCGTGCCCGCGGAGCTCTTGGAGGCGCTCGAGCGCGCCTTTCCCGACCGCTGCCCCGACAGCGAGCTTTCCGACGCCGAGATTCGCGAGCGCATCGGCGAATGCCGCGTCGTTCGCTTCCTGAAGCGTCACCACCAGCGCCAAGAGCGCCTCAAACAAGGAAGGATCCTCTGATGTGCGTCTTCAACGCCCCCAAACCGGCGCCGCCGCCGCCGCCCCCGCCGCCGCCGCCCGAAGAGCCGCCGGTCGCGCCCGTCTTCGACGAAGAGAAGCGCGCCGGCGAAAGCCGCGACGACGCTCGAGCCGTCCGCCGCATCGGCCGCAACGCGCTCCGGATCGATCTCCAGGCGCCGACGGCGACCGGCGACGGCCTCCAGGCGCCGAAGAACTGACGGCGGCGGCGATGTTCAGACCTTCGAAAACCCAAGGGATCGGCGCGGCGGCGCGCTACCGCGCCCTCGAAGCCGCGCGTCGGCCGTTCCTCGAGCGCGCCCGCGAGGCGGCGCGGCTCACCATCCCGTCGCTCTGCCCGGACAACGACCGGCAGGGCGCCGATCTGCCGACGCCGTATCAGGGCGTCGGCGCCCGCGGCGTCAACGCGCTCACCAACAAGCTCCTCTTGGCGCAGTTTCCGCCGAACACGCCGTTCTTTCGGCTGACCGTCGACGACGACGCGCTGGCGGCGGCGGAGGCGTCGAGCGACGAGGATCTGCGCGGTTCGGTCGAGAGCGCGCTTCAGCGGCTCGAGCGCGCGATCATGACCGAGATCGAGACCGGCTTCGCGCGGGCAGGCCTGCACACGGCGCTGAAGCTCCTGGTCGCGACCGGCAACGCGCTCGTGCATCTGCCGCCCGAGGGCGGGCTCCGCGTCTTCCGGCTCGACCGCTACGTCGTGCGCCGCGACGCGGCGGGCGTTCCCGAGGAGATCGTCCTTCAAGAGGACGTCGCAGTCGACGCGCTGCCCGAGAAGACGCAGGCGCGGCTCGGCGGGGCCAAGCGCGGCGAGGAGGCGGCGTCGGCGCCGCGCAAGGTTCCGCTCTACACCTGGATCCGCCGCTCGGGCGACGGCTGGAGCGTCGCGCAAGAGGCGGGCGGCGTCGAGATCGTCGAGAGCCGCGGCGGCTATCCGCCGGGCGGGCTCGACTGGCTGGCGCTGCGCTGGAGCCATGTCGACGGCGAGGACTACGGCCGCGGCCATGTCGAGGAGCAGATCGGCGATCTGAAGTCCCTCGAAGGGCTGATGCAGGCGATCGTCGAGGGTTCGGCGGCGGCGGCGAAGCTGACCATCCTCGTCAATCCGGGCGGTCAGACCGACGCCGAGGAGCTGGCCGAGGCCGAGAACGGCGCGATCATCGACGGCTTGCCGGGCGATGTCGCGATGCTGCAGGCGAACAAGTTCAACGATTTCCGCGTCGCTTTCCAGACGACCGAGATCCTGACTCAGCGCCTCAGCCAAGCCTTCCTTCTGCATTCGGCGGCGACCCGCGACGCCGAACGCGTGACCGCCGAGGAGATCCGCTTCATGGCGGCCGAGCTCGAGGACGCGCTCGGCGGCGTCTACAGCGTGCTCGCCGAGGAGCTGCAGCGGCCGCTGGTCGAGTCGCTCTTGCGGCGCAAGATCCGCGCCGGCGCGACGCCGCCGATGCCGGCCGGCCTGTTGAAGCCGCTCATCCTGACCGGGCTCGAGGCTTTGGGCCGCGGCCGCGACTTCACGCGGCTGACGCAGTTCATGAGCTTCCTCTCCGCCGTCGGCGGCGTCGCGGCCTCGCCGGCCGGCGCGCGGCTGAACGCGTCCGAGCTCATCCTGCGCGGCGCCGCGGCGCTCGGCGTGGATGCGGCCGGCCTCATGCGTCCCGAAGAGGACGTGGCCGCCGACGAGGCGCAGGAGATCGGTCTGAGGTTGCTCAAGGAGCTCGGCCCGAAGGCTTTGGCGGCGCCCGGCGCGGCTTCCGGTCCGGCCGGCCTCGATCTCTCGCGGCTCGATCCGAGCGCCGTCGCGGCGGCCGGCGCGGCGCTTTCCGACGCCCTGAGCAACGGCGCGGACGCGGCGGCGACGCCTGGAGAGCCGTCCGGCTGAGCCGCAGCCGCCGCATCGGCCGGCGCCCATCGCCGCAACCAGCGGAAACCTCAGAGAAAGAGGCGTCGGCCGCGCCGTCCGAGCGGGCCCGCCCCCGAGTTTTTCATCCCGACCAAGGAGTTCCAGACATGAAACCGACCAACGAGACGACCCAAGAGCCGGCCCGCCGGAAGCCCGCGCGCCGCATCGACATCCCGTCGCGGGCGGAGAACGCCGCCGCCGAGGCGGTCGAGGACCATATCGAAGCCGCGGTCGAGGACGCGACCGGCCAGATGCTCGATTTCGAGGCGTTCGAGGCCGAGTTCGAGGAGAAAGGCGCGCTCTCGCAGGCGTCCTACGCGCTCCTCGCCCGCGCCGGCGTCCCGCGCGCCGTCGTCGACCGGCATATCGAAGGACGCCTCGCGGCGCATGAGAAGCTGGCCCGCGAGATCCTCGATCTCGCCGGCGGATCCGAGCGCTATTGGCGGATGAGCGAATGGGCGCGGGCGGCGCTGACGCCCGAAGCGTTCGCGCGCTACGAAGCGTCGCTGCGCGGCGATCCGAGCGCGGTCAAGGCGGTCGTCGCCGATCTCTCCGAGATCTACGCCGGCGCGACCGGAGATCGCGCCGGCGCGGCGGGAGCGGGCGCCGGCGGGGAGGGGGCTCGGGCCGCGGCGCCCCGCGCGGCGGCGCGCGGGGCGAGGGCGCCGC
>CAZPTD010000066.1:11262-14955 GCA_964588915.1 uncultured Neomegalonema sp.
GCCGCCCCCTTCCCCCCCGCCCCCTCCCCCGCCGCCCCCGCTTCCCCCGCCGCCGCGACGGTAGATCGCGCCGGCGCTACCGCGGACCGCGCCGAGACCGCCCGCGCGAAGCCGCGCGGAGAGAGGGCGCCGACGCCGGCGCCGCGCCCGGCCGAGCCGATGCCCTCCGAGCCGCCGCGGCCGGCGCCGATGGGCGCCGCCCAGCGCTTCGCCTCCGCCGAGCAGCTCGCCAAGGCGATCCGCGATCCGCGCTATCGCGCCGACCCGGCCTACCGCGCCTGGGTCGCCGAGACCGTCGCGCGGTCGGACGTCTTCGGCCGCAACGGCGCGAAAACCGAGGCCTGAGCGCCGCCCGCCCTCAACAGGAGATGTCGAGATGGAGCCTGCAGAAATGGCGGCGCCGCAAACCGGCCAGGCGCGCAAGGCGAAGAAGCCGGCGCGTCGGCCGAAATGGCTGCCGGAAGAGTTCGCCAAGCCCGAGGAGCTGGCTCGCGCCTATCGGGCGATGAAGGAAGCGCCCGCCGAGCGCGAGCCGGCGCTGCGCCCGAAGGCGGCCGAGAAGCCGCGGCTCGAGGCGTCGACGCCGCCCGAGGCGCCCGAGCCGGTCTATCCGGGCGATCGGATCGACGCCACGCCGGCGCCGCGCGATGAGGACGCTCCCGCGTCCGAAGAGCAGGCCCCGCGGCTCGATTTCTCGGTCTTCGAGAAGGAGTTCTGCGCGACCGGCGGCATTTGCGAGGAAAGCTACGCCCGATTGGAGGCGCTCGGCGCGCCGCGCTGGCTCGTCGACCGCCATATCGAGGGCCGCGTCGCCGTCGCCGAGGCGGCGCGGCGCGAGATCCTGGAGCTGATCGGCGGCGAGGAGCGCTTCGAGGCGATCCAACAATGGGCGCGCGAGTCGCTGCCGGTCGCCGAGCTCGCCGCCTACGAGAAGGCGGTGAAAGGCGGCAAGGAGGAGGCGAAGCTCGCCGTCCTCGGCCTCGCGACGTCCTACGCCAAGGCGGTCGGCGACGCGCCGCGGCTCGTCGGCGGCGGCGCCGGGCGCGGCGAGGGCGGACCGTTCGCCAACGCCGACGCGCTCGCCCAGGCGATCCGCGATCCGCGCTACCGCACCGATCCCGACTACCGCGCCGAGGTGGTCGCCCGCCTCGCCCAGCGCAGCGTCTTCTGAGGAGGCGGTCCGACATGTGGAGCTTCGACATCGAGCCCGGCGCGCCGTCCTCGGGCGCGGACGGAGAGGCGTCCGGGGCCGCGGCGCCGAGGCCGATCTGGCGCCGCCGCTGGCTCGTGATCCGCGCCGCGCTCGGCTTCTGCGCCTCGGTGATCGCCTACACGGTGGTCTTCGGGCCCGACGACCGGCTGCGCGAGACCGCGCTGCTCGGGGCCTTCGGCCTCGCGGGCGCGATCGCCCTCGGCTATATCGGCTTCGCCGTCCAGGACGACCGCAACTGGATGAAGGCGCTCGCCGATCGGGCCGCGAGCGGCGGAGCGCGGCGATGAGCGCCGCCCTCGTCGCGCTTTGGGCCGCGCTCCGCGGCGTCGGCGGCCGCGCCGTCGCCTGGATCGTCGGACGCCGTCCGGCGACGCTCGCGATCGGCGTCGGCGCGCTCTGTGCGGTCGTCCTCATCGTCTGGATCGGCGCGCTCCGCGCCGACAACCGGACGCTGCGTCACGCAACCGAAAGCCTGTCCGAGCGCCTCGCCGCAAGCGAAGCGACGAGCGCGGCCCGAGGCCGAGCCATCGCCGCGCTCGCCGCCGCGGCGAAGAACGACGCCCGCCGAAGCGCGGCGCTCGCGGCGGCGACCAAGGAGGCGGAAAATGCTCCTCAAAGCGACAACGGCGCTCTCGCTCCTGTGCTCGATCGCGCTTTTGAGCGCCTGCGCGACAAGCCCGTCGCCGGCGCCGACGGCGGTTGAGGTCCCGCCGACGCTGCTCGACTGCCCGGACGCGCCCGAACCGCCGGTCGCGGGCGCCGATCAGCGCGCGGCGGCGCTCTATCTTCTGCGGCTCGCCGCCGCCCACGACGCCTGTCGGAGCCGGCTCCACGCGGTCGCCGGGCTCGTCGCGGCGGCGGCGCGCGCCGGCGACGAATAGTCAGCCGTCAGAGCCGCTCTTCGCGGACTTCGGCCCCGGCTTCTTGCGCTTGAAGGCGAATTTCTGCCCGGCGAGCACGTGCGACGGACCCGCCCAGGCGTAGGCGAGGAGGCAGGGCTCGAGCGCGTCGACCGTGATCCGGTGATCGCGCCCGGGCGGATTGAAGATCAGCGAGCCCGGCGCGTAGACGCCGTCGTCATTCTCCGAGACCGCGCCCGAGAGGCAGTAGTAGCTCTCGGTCAGTCCCTGATGGCTGTGCGCCGGGTAGACGCATTTCGGCGCGAAGAGCACCAGCCCGAGGATGATGTCGGTGGACAGGACCGGCCCGTTCGGCCCGGCGATCTCGGCGTAGGCGTATTTCCGCGACAGGCCTTTCGGCACGCGGTCGTAACCGTAGAGCCAGGCGAGCTCGTGGGCGACGCTCTCGATGGCGCGGATCAGCGTCGCCGTCTGCTCGAGCCGGCCGCGGTCGAGCGCGCGCTTGAGATGCGCGCAGACCGGCTTCTGCTCGGGCTCGGGAAAGGCCAGCGGCGGGTCGGCCTCCATCACTTTCGAGATCTGCTCGCGCACGCGGCGCTGATGGGCGCGGATGCGCGCGCTGCCGCCGGCGCTCGAGTAGCGGTACATCTCGTAGTACTCGCGCAGAAGATAGAGCCAATCCGGCGCCTCCGAGAGCCGCGTCGCCATCGGAGCGGCGGTCGCTTCCGTCGTCATCGGCCCGACCGCGGGCGCCTCCTCCGCCGCTCGCTCCTCTTCGCTCATCACCCGCCTCTCCTCTGACGCTTCGAGGGCGCTCCGCCGCCCCCTTCCGAATTCGCGGCTCGCTCCCGGGCCGCGGATGCGCGGCCGATCCGCCGCGCCCCGCCCGCCGCGGCGGCCCCGCGGCGGTTTCCCATCGCCACAATTCTAAAGGAGATCTCCTATGGCGAACGCAACGGCTTCGCGCCCCGGCCAGGTCAACGCCGCCGGCGACGCGTCGGCCCTCTTTCTCGACGTCTACGCCGGCGAGGTGCTGGCCGCCTTCCAAGAGGCCAACGTCACGCTCGACAAGCACATGGTGCGCACGATCGAGCACGGCAAATCGGCGACCTTCCCGGTCGTCGGCAAGAAGACCGCCGCCTATCACACGCCGGGCGCCGAAATCCTCGGCGCCGCCTTCAACCACAACGAGGTCAAGATCACCGTCGACGACCTCCTGGTGAGCTCGAGCTTCATCGCCGATATCGACGAGGCCCGCGTCCACTACGACGTGCGCACCGTCTATTCCTTCGAGGACGGTCGGGCGCTGGCGGCCCAGATGGACGAGCATGTGCTCCAGGTCGGCGTCCTCGCGGCGCGGACGGCGACGCCGAACGTGACCGACGGCGACACCGGCGCGGTGATCACCGAGACGGTCGCGAGCGATTTCCAGGATCCGACCAAGCTCGCCGCGGCGCTCTTCGAGGCGGCGCAGGAGCTCGACGAGAAGAACATCCCGGAGGACGACCGCTACGCCTTTCTGCGGCCGGCCGAATACTACACGCTCGTGCAGTCGGAGAAGGCGATCAACCGCGACTTCGGCGGCGAGGGCGCCTATTCGGACGGCACGGTGTTCCGGGT
>CAZPTD010000067.1:0-14937 GCA_964588915.1 uncultured Neomegalonema sp.
CGCCGAGCGTCTGGCTCTCCCAGTCGTCCTCGACAAAGCGCACGTCATGGATGCTCATATCGATCCCGATCGCCTCCAGGCTGCCGAGATAGAGCTCCTGCAGGTCCGGCGGGCTCGGTTTGATGAGCACTTGGTACTGGTAATAGTGCTGCAGCCGGTTCGGGTTCTCGCCATAGCGCCCGTCGGTCGGCCGCCGCGAGGGCTGCGGATAGGCGGCGGCCCACGCCTTCGGCCCGAGCGCGCGGAGGGTGGTGGCGGGATGGAAGGTGCCGGCGCCGACCTCCATGTCGTAGGGCTGCAAGACGGCGCAGCCCTTCTCGCCCCAGTATTGGCCGAGGCGTTGAATGATCTCCTGGAAGCAGGAGGGCGGGGCGGGTTTGGCCATGGGTTCAGGCTCCGGGCGTGGTCTCGTCGGCGGCTGGGTGGTAGCCTAGGTCGGACGACCTGTGAAGGGCGGGCGGACGCCTGCTCGCGCGGCGCATTCGCAGCCCAGAAACCATTGTTGGTCATACTCCTGAAGGGCGCATCGGATAAGACTGTGACGAAAAGCCTGAGCAAGCGGCGGAGGCGAGATGCAGGGTCACAATAGAACGCGCGGCGCGAAGCGGTATCTGCGCGACGAGACGGGCGCCACCGCCATCGAATACGTGCTCCTCGCCGCGATCATCGCGCTCGGCATTCTCGGCGCGATCGGCGGCGTCGGCGACACGCTCAACGACAACTGGGACGACATCAACGGCGACGTCACCGAGGCGATGGACGAGGCCGGCGTCGGCCAGTAGGCCTCAGCGCCCGGTGAAGCGCGGGCGGCGCTTCTCCAGGAACGCAGCGACGCCCTCGCGGTGGTCCTCGCCCGCCGCGGCCGCGGCCTGAACGCCCGCCTCGCGCCGCATCTGCTCCTCCAAGCTTCCGGCGTCCCAGCTCTCGGCCAAGAGCTTTTTCGTCAGCGCGAAAGCCCGCGTCGGCCCGTCCGCCAGCGTCTCGGCCGTCGTCCGCGCCGCCGCCGCGAGATCCGCGTCCGACGCCACGCGCCAGATCATGCCCCAGCGCTCGGCCGTCTCGGCGTCGACCGCCTCGCCGAGCAGCGCGAAGCCGACGGCGCGCGCGTGCCCGATCCGCCGCGGCAAAAGCCAGGAGCCGCCGCCGCCCGGCGTCAGCGCGATCTTGGCGAAGGGCGAGGCGAAGCGGGCCGAACGCCCGGCGATCGCGACGTCCGCCGCGAGCGCGAGATGGAGCCCGGCGCCCGCCGCGACGCCGCCGACCGCCGCCACCACCGGCAGAGGCGCCTCGGCGACGCTCCGGATCAAGGGCGCGTATTCGCTCTCCAGCATCGCCTGGACGTCAGAGACCGCGCGGAACTCCTCGAGATCCTGCCCGGCGCAGAAGGCGGCTCCCTCGCCCTCGATGAGGAGCGCCCGCGCCTCGTCCGCCGCCCTCTCGACCGCCGCGACGATCTCGGCCCGCATCGCGCGGGTCAGCGCGTTGCGCCGTTCCGGCCGCGCCAGCGTCATCGTCGCCACGCCGCCGTCGAGGCGGTACTTGATCTCCTGGAATTCGGCCGCTTGATCGGTCATGTCGCCTCTTCGAAGACTGCGCGCGCGGGTCGGCCTCGCGGCGCTGATGGAGCGATCATGCGGAGTTTCGCGCGAAACGCGATCCGATTTCTGGCCCTGCAGGTCTCGGCGGCGAGCTTCGCCATCGCGCTGCTCGCGCTCATCGTCTTGAGCCGGCTCTATTGGCCCGAGGACGCGCCGCTCCACCGCTACGACGCGCTCCTCGTCGCGTGCCTCCTCATCCAGGCCGGGCTCCTCGCCGCCGGGCTCGAAAGCCGGCTCGAGGCGCAGGCGATCGCGGTCTATCACGTCGTCGGCGTGACGATGGAGATCTTCAAGGTCGCCGCCGGCTCCTGGGTCTATCCGGAGCCGTCCATCGCTCAGATCGGCGGCGTGCCGCTCTTCACCGGCTTTATGTATTCGGCGGTCGGCAGCTATATCGCCCGCGCCTGGAAGCTCTATCGCTTCGAGTTCAACCGGTTTCCGCCGCTTTGGCGCGCCGGGCTCCTGGCGACGCTCATCTACGTCAATTTCTACACCCATCACTATGTCTGGGACTGGCGCTACCCGCTCTTCGCCGCCGCGGTCGTCGTCTTCTGGCGCGTCCGCTTCAGCTTCGACTTCGGCGCGGCCCGGCTCTCCATGCCGCTGGTCGCGCTCTTCGTCGGCGTCGGCGCGCTCATCTGGACGGCCGAGAACATCGCGACCTGGGCCAATGTCTGGCTCTATCCGCAGCAAGAGGGCGGCTGGCGGCCGGTCTCTGTCCAGAAGGTCGGCAGCTGGACGCTGCTGATGATCGTGAGCTTCGTCCTCTCCGCCGCGCTGCATCGGCCGGATCGGCGTCAGGCGCCGGCGTCGCTCAGGAGCCGGTCGACGAGCGACGCGTAGCCGCCGCCGAAGAGCCTGAGATGCGTGATCGCCGGCCAGAGCTGATAGACCGGCCGTCGCGCCTCGGCGCCGGGCGCGAGCGCGCCGTAGGCCTCGAAGAACGCCGGGCCCGGCCGGCCGAAAAGCGTCAGCATGGCGAGATCGACCTCCGGATCGCCGTAGAAGCAGGCCGGATCGATGAGAGAGGCGCCGCCCGAGGCGACGAAGAAGACGTTGCCGCTCCAGAGATCGCCATGGAGGAGGGCGCACGCCGTCTTCGGCAGACGGTTCGGAAGGTCCGCGGCGAGACGCTCCACGCGGCGCGCGAGCGGGCTCGGGAGGTCCTCGATCCCGGCGAGAAGGCGGCGCTCGGCCCAGAAGCCGGGCCAGTCGCCGTCCCAACCGTTCAGGATCGCGACATGGGCGAAGGCGTAGTCGGCGCCCCAGCCGCAATGCGGGCCCTTCGCGGCGTGGAGCCGGGCGACCGCTTCGCCGAGCGCGCGCTCGGCCTCTTGCGAGCGCCGGGCGGCGTCGCCGAGGTCGGTCAGGACGAGGACCGCGTCGTCGGCGGCGAGCGGCTTGGGCGCGGGCGCGCCGGCGGCGGCGATGGCGCGGAGCATGGCCGCTTCGGTCTCGGGCGACGGTCCGGTCTTGGCGACGACGCTTCCACCGCTCGCGAGACGGACGCGCAGGACGCGCGACAGCGAACCGCCGGCGACGGGCTCTACGCCAATCGCGCCGCCGCCGAGGAGACGCGCCGCCCGCTCGGCGAGGTCGTTCTCGTTCATGAAGCGTCCAAAAAGGCCGCCAGCCGCGCGTTGACGGGCTCCGGATGCGTCACCGGCGCCATATGGCCGGCGCCCGGAATCTCGTCATACGAAGCGCTCGGCAGCGCGGCGCGCAGCGCCTCCACCACGGCGCGCGCCGCCGGCTTGGTGTTCTCGGCGCAGAGGATCAGCGTCTCGGCGCGGATCGACGCGACGTCCGCGGCCTTGAGCGCGCCCGGCGCGCGGCTCGAGGCGCCCCACCAGTCGTCGGAGACGCGGCCGATCGTCCGGACCACATAGGCGCGCGTATCCGGGTCGAGCGCGTCGAGCGCGCCCGGCCCGGTCCAGAAATCGGTGAAGAGGCGCGCGGCCTTCTCCGCCGCGCCGAAGCGCTCGCAAACGAGCATCGCATGCGCGACGTCGAGATACTCCAGCCGGCGCGGATCGTCGGCCTCTTCGATCAGCCCGAACAGGACCGGCTCGATCAGCGCGAGGCGCGCGACGCGCTCCGGCCGTCGGACGGCCGCCCGCGCCGCGATCGCGCCGCCGAGCGAATGGCCGACGACATGCGCCGGCCCGCCGGCGAGCGCCATCAGCGCCTCGACGATCGCGAGGTCATGGTCGAAACAGGCGCGATCGTCGCGCGGCAGAGGATCGCTTCGGCCGTAGCCGTGAAAATCCGGCGCGAGCACCCGGAAGCGGTCCTCGACGGCGCCGATGAGCCCGCGCCACTGGCCGCTATGGCTGCTCGAGCAATGCAGCAGGATCACGCTCGGCCCGGCGCCGGCGTCGCGGTAATGGATGCTGCGGCCGTTGATCGAAAGGGTCGGCACGTCGGTCTCCTTTGAGATGATCGCGCGAGCCTAAGGCCGGGCGCGCGCCGCGTCGATGCGGCCGACGCCGCCTTCGGCCTCGCGACGCGCCGCCTTGACGCCGGGCGGGGCGCCGCGCTTGCCTGGGGCGGGCGTCGACCAACCGGAGGCGAGACATGAAGATCCAGCGCATCGAGCTCTACGGCTACGGCCTGACCTACGCCCATGGCGAGTACGTCATGTCGAAGGGGCGGGCCGCGTCGCGCCAGGAGGCGACGCTCGTTCGGATGATCGCCGACGACGGCCTCGAAGGCTGGGGCGAGACCGCGACGCTCGGCGGCAACTATCTGCCGACCTTCACCGGCGCCACGCGCGCCGCGCTCGCGGAGCTGGCGCCGCGTCTCATCGGCGCCGATCCCTGCAACGTCTCCGGCGTGATCGCGGTCATGAACGACGCGCTGATGGGGCAGGCGAACGCCAAGAGCGCGCTCGAGATCGCTTGCTGGGACCTCTTCGGCAAGCAGGTGAAGCTGCCGGTGGCGGCGCTGCTCGGCGGCGTTCGGCAGGAGGCGTTTCCGCTCTACGAGGCGGTTCCGCTCGGGCCGCCCGAGCGCATGGCGGCGTTCGTCGAGAAACGCCGCGCGGCCGGGATCCAGCGCTTCCAGCTCAAGGTCGGAAACGATCCTTACGAGGACGCGGCGCGCATGCGCGGCGTCGTCGAGAGCCTGAAGGAGAAGGCGCTCATCATCGCCGATTCGAATGGCGGCTGGCGCCTGCAGGCGGCGATCATCGCGGTGCGCCTGATGCGGGACCTCGACATCTACATCGAGCAGCCCTGCCGCGAGACCGCCGATTGCGGCCTCGTCAAGTCGATGACGGCGCTGCCGATGATCCTGGACGAGAGCGTCGTCACGACCGCCGATCTCTACCGCGCCAAATACGAGGCCAAAGCCGGCTCGATCAACATCAAGCTCGGCCGCGTCGGCGGGATCGCCGCGGCGGTCAACATGCGCAACCAGGCGCAGGATCTCGGGATGACGTTCTGCGTCGAGGACATGTGGGGCGGCGACGTGACCTCGGCCGCGGTCGCCCATGTCGCGGCGAGCTCGTCGCCGGAGGCGCTCCTGCACGCCTCGTTCTTCAACGACTGGACCAACGAGCATGTCGCCGGCCGCCAGCCGCGCTCGGCGAACGGCAGGGGCTCGGCGCCGACGGGGCCGGGCCTCGGCGTCGAGGTCGATCGGACGCATCTCGGCGCGCCGCTCGCGGCGTTTCCTTGACGACGGCCCTGCGCGGCCGGCGGCCGCCTTCGGTCGCCCTCAGACGTCCGAGAGCGAGCCGCGTCGGACGCCGATCGCGCTGCGGTAGGACTGCGCCGCCTGGCTGATCGGCGCCGGCGCGACGACGGCGCGGATCGTCGCCTGCTCGTGGGCCTCGATATTGCCGGCGCTCCTCGCGCCGCCGCCATCCTCGCCCCAGACGAACGCGACCTCGGTCCCGTGCTCGGCGAAGGCGGCGTCGACGCTGGCGAGCGACATCATCGCCCGCTCGTTGACCGAATAGGCCGGATAGGTCGCGAGGCCGATCGTATTGCCGTCCTTGTCCGCGACGCGGTCGTAATGGAGCCGTCCGGTGGCCGCGAGCGGCATCGTGATCGGCAGATAGTTCGCGCCGTGCTCGAGTTGGCTCTGGACGACGTTGAGGACGTCGTCGGCGCTCCAGACCAGCGTGACCTTCTTGCGATGCGGCCGGTCGGCCATCGCTTCGAGCCCGGCGCGGCCGATAAAGTCGTGGTCGAACTTCACCAGATGGCCGTAATTGAGGTCGAAGGGCGTGAGGTAATAGTCCTCGATGTTCGGCGAATAGAAGCTGCCGCTCAAGGACATGCGCATCGCCGCGTTCTTGGCGGTCAACCAATCGCGATAGGGCGTCATCTCCGGGCTCGTATAGACCGCCGAGACCGGCACCGCCCACCAGCCGGATTCGATGACCGTGGTGAAATAGGCGATGGCGCCGATCTGGCGCAGGCCGAACGCCGCGCCCTCGGAGACGAGCGCGCGCTTCACCGTCTGGCGGTCCTCCCAAGGGCCCGAAAGCTCCAGTCCCGGCACGCCGCCCATGGTGTGGCGCATGCCGCGGACCTTGCAGCCGGCGATGTCGAGAATGGCCGATTTGAAGAACTTGATCTCCGGCAGCGGACCGCCCGTGAGCTTTTCGAACAGCGCCCAAGCCTTCGGGCCTTCGACCTGATAGCGATAGAAGGCGCGCTTCTTCGCCTTGTTGAGCGCCCACATCGGATCGAGTTCGGCCGTGACGTCGTAGCCGAGCGCCTCGGCGTTGAACTCGACCCAATCCGTCGTCGAGGGATTGCCGACGACGAGGAACTGCTCCGGCTCGAGCCGGTAGAGGATGGCGTCGCCGATCACATGGCCTTCCGGCGAGCAGGCGAGGAGCTGCTTCGCCGCGCCGACCTCGAAATTCCGGAACGAATTCACCGCGAGATACTGGCAGAGATCGAGCGCGCCCGGCCCGCTGAGACGCAGGCTGTGCATGTGGTAGCTCTGGTCATGCAGCGCGATCGTCTCGCGCCAGGAGCGCTGCTCGTCGCGCCAGGTGGTGAATTCGGGTCGCACCGCGTCGCCCGGCATCATCTGCAGAAAGACGGTCGACGCGTTCTTCGGCGGATTGCGGAAGAGATGATCGACGATGTTGGGCGTGCGCTCGAGCAGCGCGCTCAAGGAGTCCGTCTGCGGGTCGCGCGTCGCCATCTTCGGTTCCTCCGCTCCGTGGCCCTTTTCGGTGTGGCCCATTTCGGTCGGCCTTACGATTGCATTCTATAGGTTTATAGAAATTTGGCAACCGCCTTCGCCGACGCTCGACGGTCGCATGCCGGCCCGGACCGCGCTATGCTGTTCGAGCCCGCCGCTCTCCATCCGCAACCGAGGCCCGATCATGGCGCGACGGTCAGATCCGACCGCGAAACCCAAGACGCGACATCCGCTCAAGCGTCGCGGCGAGATCATCGACGTCGCCGCCCGCGTGTTCGCCGAGCGCGGCTATCACGGCGCGACCACCCAGTATATCGCCGACGCGCTCGGCATGCGGCAGGCGAGCCTATACTACTATTTCGATTCGAAGGAGGCGGCGCTCGAAGCGGTCTGCATGCGCGGCGTCGAGGGCTTCGTCGAGCGGGCCGAGGCGATCCTCGACAGCGAGCGCTCGGCCGCGGATCGCTTGCGCCGCCTGATCGCAGGGCAGATCGCGCCGCTCGGGGACCGGCCGGACTATGTCCGGACTTTCCTGAACGAGCGCAAATGGCTGTCGACGGCGAGCCGGCGCCGCGTCGGAAAGCTCTCGCGGCGCGTCGAAGCGATCTTCGAGGAGGTGATTCGTCAGGGCGCGCAAGCGGGCGAGTTTCGCCGCGATCTCGATCCGCGGCTGACGACGCTCGCGCTCTTGGGCATGGCCAATTCGGTGTCGAGCTGGCTCCATCGCGAGCGGGCCTCGATCGACGTGATCGCCGACGCCTTCGCCGAGCTGGCGCTCGAGGGCGCGACGGCGCCCGACGAGCCGGCGTGAAAAATTTTATAGACTTATAGAATTTTGCCGTTCATTTTTCGGATCGTGAACCGGCGATCCGACAACAAGGCGGAGTTCGCGATTCGATGACCGACGCGCATCTGGCCGAATACGAGCGGTTGCGCCGCATGACGGCGCCGGCGCTGCTCTGCGCCCGCGCGCGGGCGGAGCCGGAGGCCGTCGCGCATCGCGTGAAGCGTCTCGGCCTCTATCGCGAGCGGAGCTGGCGCGCCTACGCCGAGGCGGTCGCGCGAACGGCCGCCGCCTTCGAGCGGCTCGGCCTGAAGCCCGGCGAGCGCGTCGCGCTGATGGGCGATCCCTGCGAGGAATGGGCGATTTGCGATCTCGCCGCGCAGGCGCTCGGCTCCGTCACCTACGGAATCTATCCGACCGCGTCGGCCGAAGAGCTCGTCTATCAGATGCGCGACGGCGGCGCGGTTCTGTTCGTCGCCGAGGATCAGGAATACGTCGACAAGATCCTCGCGGTCGCGTCCGATCTGCCGGCGCTGCGCCACATCATCGTCATCGACGACGCCGCGATGTTCGCCTATGACGATCCGCGGCTCGAGCGCTATCAGCGGCTCGTCGAGCAGGAGACGGCCGGGCTCGATCGGCTCGAAGAGCGCGCGCAGGCGCTCGATCCGGCCGCGCCGGCCTTCATCGTCTACACGTCGGGCACGACCGGCGCGCCGAAGGGCGCGGTCGTCGGCCACGGCAAGCATCTCGCCGCGACCTACAACGTCGTCGCCCACTATTCGATGCTCGCCGAGCGCGATCAGCGCACGGTCGTGTTCCTGCCGCTCTGCCACGTGCTCGGCCGCGACATCGCGATCACCTTGCCGCTCCTGTCGCGCCTCGTTCCGCATTACGGCGAGGACATCGAGGATCTCGGGACCACGCTCTTCGAGGTCGCGCCGACGGTGATGTTCACCGTGCCGCGCTACCTGCAGAAATTCGCCTCTCAGATCCTGGTCGGGATCGCCAACAGCACCGGCCTCAAGCGCGGCGCCTACGAGCTGGCGATGCGGACGGCGCGCCGAACCGCCGCCGCGCGCTGGAAGGGCGAGCGCGGCGCCGCGGGCCGCGCGGCGTTCGGTTCGGCCTGGGCGACGGTGTTCCGTCCGATCCTTGCGAAGCTCGGCTTCGACAAGCTGGAGCTCGTCATCTCCGGCGGCGCGCCCTTGCCGAGCGAGACCGCGGCGCTCTGGCAGATGTACGGGCTCAACGTCGTCGAGATGTACGGCCAGACCGAGACCGCGGGCGGAATCATCGCCGGTCAGAGAGGTCCGTTCCCGAAGCCTGGAAGCGTCGGGACGCCGCCGATCGGCTGGGAGGTCCAGCTCGCCGAGGACGGCGAGATCCTGGTCAGGAGCCCGGATCTCTTCGAGGGCTATTGGAGCAACGACGAGGCGTCGCGCGCGGCCTTCACCGAGGACGGGTGGCTGCGCACCGGCGATATCGGCGTCTGGGAGGAGGGCGCGCTCAAGCTCGTCGACCGCGCGCGCGACTTCATCGTCACCGCCGGCGGCAAGACGATCTCGCCAGCCTATGTCGAGAATATCTTGCGCGCGAGCCCTTACTTCAGCGAGATCGTCGTCTTCGGGCACGGCCGCAAATATCTGACGGCGCTGGTCGAGATCGACTTCGACACCGTCGCCGACTGGGCCCGCGCCAACAATGTCGCCTATTCCGGCTTCACCAATCTCGCCGAGAACCCGAAGGTGCGCGACCTCGTCGGCGAGGAGATCGCCCGCGCCAACGACAAGCTCGCGCGGGTCGAGCAGATCAAGGCGTTCCGGATCCTGCCGAAGATCCTCGATCCGGAGGAGGAGGGCGAGCCGGTGACGCCGACGCGCAAGGTCAAGCGCAGCCTGATGTACGAGAAGTTCAAGGCGCTCGTCGAAGACATGTATGACGACCGCGAAGAGCGCATGGTCGCCGCCGCCGTCGGCGGTTGACCGGCCGAAAGAACGCCGCCGACAAAGAACAACCGCGGCGACTAGGGAGGAAGACGATGAAGAGACACGCACTGCTCGCGGCCGCTGCGGCCGCGCTTGTCGCCGCGCCGGCGCTCGCTCAGGAGACGCTCAAGATCGGCCTGACCGGCGCGCTGACCGGTCCGGTCGCCGGCACCTACGCGCCGGCCGTCGAAGGGCTCAACCTCTATATCGACCGCGTGAACGCCGCCGGCGGGATCGACGGCAAGATGATCGAGCTCGTCGTTCTCGACGACGGCGCCGAGCCCTCGCGCGCGGCCGCCAACGCGACGCGGCTCCTGACGCAGGAAGACGTCGTCATCCTCATCAATTCGAGCCTCTCCTCGACCTACGCGCCGACGATCGCCGAGGCCCGGCGCAACGACACGCCGCTTCTCTTCGCCGCCTCGGTCTGCCCGGCCGAGGTGTTCCCGCCGGCGGATCCGAACCTCTTCTGCACCACCGGCTTCGGCGCGCGCTACGACAGCCGCGCGGCGCTCGGCTTCATCGAGGCGCAGGCGGGAGCCGACGTCCAAATCGGCTTCCATGCGATGGCGATTCCGGTTTCGCGCGGCGAGATCGACTACGCCGAGGAGCTCTCGGCCGAAATGGGCATGACGCCGGTCGCGAAGGAGATCACGCCGCCGCCGACGCCGGACTACACGCCCTTCGCCACCAACATCAGCGGCGCCGACGCCGAATGGGTCTGGTCCTGGGCGCCCTGGGTCGCGCAGATCAAGACCTTCGAAGCGCTCCGCCGGCTCGGCTGGGACGGCAGCTACATCGCCTACGCGCATATCGAGGCCGAGGGCGAGCTCGCGCGCGTTCAGGATCCGAGCTTCTTCGTCATCGGCACGAACGCCTTCTTCGCCGAGGGCCTGCCGGTCATGCAGGAGATCTCCGACGCCGCCGAGGCGGCGGGCTCGAGCTATCCGGCCGAGCAGATGGCCGAGGGCTGGATCGCCGGCATGACGATCGAGGCGGCGCTGCGCGCGGCGGACGATCCGACGGACGCCGAGGACGTGCGCGCCGCGATGTCCGGCCTCACCGTCGATCTCGAGGGTCTGCGCGGCGGTCCGCTCGTCTGGACGGAAGACAACCACTTCCGCACCGAGCAGCACTACCGCGTCTATCGCTGGAGCGCGGAGGCGGGCGGCGTCGAGGTGATCATGGATTGGACGTCCTTCGACGTCGAATGACGGAAGCCGAGCCGAAGGCCATCGCATAGGACGACTCCGACGTGCAGCTCGTGGTCAATATCCTCGTGCTGACGGCGATCTACGCGCTGATCGCCTGCGGCTACGTGCTGATCTACCGGGTCAGCCGGGTGCTCAACCTCGCCCATGGCGAGTTGATGATGCTCGGCGCCTATCTCCTCGCGGCGACGAGCTCGGCCTTCGCGACCAGCCCGCTCGTCGCCATCGTCCTCGCCGCCGCGACGAGCCTGCTCGTCGGCGGCATGGTCTACCTTTTTTTGATGCGCCGCATGACCGGCGAGATGGTGCTGGCGGCGGTGCTCACCACCGTGGCGCTCGGGATCCTGATCCGCGGCGTCATCATTCTCGTCTGGTCGGCGCAGCAACAGCGGCCGGCGGCCGATCTCGGCCTCGACAATCCGGTGATCGCTCTGCCGGGCGACGCGCGGATCTCGCTCTACGCCGCGCTGCTGATCGTCGCGACGGCGCTCGTCTACGGCGCGCTCTTCGCGTTCCTGCGCTTCGGCCGCTGGGGCGTGCGCATGCGCGCCGCCGGCCAGAACCCGCTCCTCGCCGCCCAGCGCGGCGTGAAGCTCCACGGCATGTTCGCCCTCGCCTGGGGCCTCTCGACCTTCACCGGCTCGCTCGCCGGCATTTTGCTCGCGCTCGATTCCGGCCTCGACAGCACCATGGCGCTCATCGGCCTCAAGGCGTTTCCGGCGGCGCTTGTCGGCGGTCTCGACAGCCTGATCGGCGCGCTCGTCGGTTCGCTGATCGTCGCCGCGGTCGAGGTCGGCGTCATCAGCTTCATCGACCCGTTGCTGTCCGACGTCGTTCCTTTCCTGGTGCTGATCGCCGCGCTCGTCATCCGGCCCTGGGGCCTCTTCGGCACCCGCGAGGAGCTCGACCGTGTCTAAGCCGCCGCCCTCCGAGAGCGGCCGTTTCCGCCGCGCCTATTCCGACGAGTTCCGCCTGATCGAGACCGGCGCCGGCAAGGTCGCCGCCCTCGTCTTCGGCCTGGTCCTGCTGGCCTTTCCCTTCGTCGCCGCGCCCTTCTACGTCGATCTCGCCGCGCAGGTCTTCCTCGCCTCGATCGGCGCGCTCGCGCTGATGCTGCTCACCGGCGTCGCCGGGCAGATCAGCCTCGGTCACGCCGGCCTCCTCGCCGCCGGCGCGTTCTCGGTCGGCGTCCTCTACAAGGAGTTCGACGCGCCCTTCTGGCTCGCGCTGCCGGCGGCGGCGGTCGTCGGCGCGCTCCTCGGCGTGATCTTCGGCCTGCCGTCCTTGCGCCTGCGCGGCCTCTATCTCGCGGTCTCGACGCTCGCGCTCCATTTCGTCGTCGTCTATCTCGGCGGCGAGTACGAGACGCAGCGCGGCTACTCGACCGGCATCCTCATCGATCCGCCGACCGTCTTCGGCTACGAGATCTACGACCGCCGGATCTGGTATTTCGCGCTCGGCGTCGCCGCGTGCGCCGCGCTTTTGATCTGCGTGAACCTGATGCGCGCGCGTTCGGGCCGCGCCTGGCGCGCGATCCGCTCGAACGAGACGGTCGCCGAAGCCCTCGGCGTCGACATCGCCCGCTACAAGCTCCTGGCCTTCGTCATCTCGTCCTCGATGACCGCCGTCGCCGGCGCGCTCTTCGCCTATTACCGCGGCTTCGTCTCGATCGAGGCGTTCTCGCTCTATCTCACGATCCAATATGTCGCGATGATCATCATCGGCGGCATGGGCTCGCTTCTCGGCGCGGTGCTGGGCGCGCTCTTCGTGACGCTGTTTCCATACGTCATCGAGGGCGTGATGGCGGCGCTGCCGGGCGGCAATCGGCTCGCGGGCTCGGTCTTCGCGGTCAACTACGCCGCGTTCGGCGTGGTGATGATCCTGTTCCTGGTGTTCGAGCCGCAGGGCCTGGTCGGGATCTGGCGACGACTGCGCGACTATTTCCGCCTCTGGCCCTATCGCCAGCGCGCGCTCGAGGGCAAGTCGTGAGCGCGCCGCCGCTCCTTTCCGTCGACAAGCTCGAGGTCGTCTATCAGCGGGCGATCACGGCGGTGCAGGGCGTCTCGCTCAAGGTCGAGGAAGGCCGGATCGTCGCGCTGCTCGGCACCAACGGCGCCGGCAAGACCACGACCTTGCGCGCGATCTCCGGCTTCCTCGGCCTCGACGACGCCCGCGTGACCGACGGGACGATCCTCTTCCGCGGCGCGCGTCTCGAGAACCGGCCGCCGCAGCAGATCACGCCGCTCGGCCTTGCGTTGGTGCCGGAGCGCGACAAGGTGTTCCCGAACCTCTCCGTCGCCGAGAACCTCGCCGTCGCGCCGCGCCGGACCGCCGACCGCTCGATCGACGAGCAGGTCTACCACTTCTTCCCGCGCCTCGCCGAGCTTCGCCGGCGCGAGGCCGGCCTCCTCTCCGGCGGCGAGCGGCAGATGCTCGCGATCGCCTCGGGCCTCACCTGCGAGCCGGATCTCCTCCTCGTCGACGAGCTCTCGCTCGGCCTCGCGCCGGTCGCGGTCGAGCAGCTCACCGCGACGCTCTTGCAGATCCGCAAGGAGCTCGGCGTGACCATTCTCCTCGTCGAGCAGAGCGCCAGCGTCGCGCTGGCCATCGCCGATTACGGCTACGTGCTCGAGAACGGCCGCGTCGTGCTCGACGGCGACGCGGAGCGGCTGCTCGGCCATTCGGACGTTCAGGAGTTCTATCTCGGCCGGGTCGGCGAGGACCGGCGCAGCTATCGCGACGTGAAGCAGTATCGGCGCAGCCGGAGGTGGTATGGCTGAGCTCGAAGTCGACGGGCTGTCGCTGCGCTTCGGCGGGCTCACCGTGCTCGACGGCGTGTCGTTCCGCGTCGAGCCGGGCGAGCTCTTCGCGCTCATCGGCCCGAACGGCGCCGGCAAGACCAGCGTCTTCAACTGCGTCAGCGGCATCTACCGGCCGAACGCGGGCGAGATTCGCTTCGAGGGAAGGAGCCTGCGCGGGCTGAAGCCGCATGCGATCGCGCGGGCCGGCCTCGCGCGCACTTTCCAGCATGGCGAGCTCTTCCGCGACATGAGCGTGGTCGACAATCTGCTCGCCGGCCGCCACGCCCGCTTTTCGACCGGTCCGCTCGCCGAGGCGCTGTTCCTGCCCTCGGCGCGACGCCAGGAGGTCGAACATCGCGAGGCGGTCGAGCGGATCATCGAGTTCGTGGAGCTCGAGCGCTACCGCCACGCGCCGGTCGGCGGGCTGCCCTTCGGCGTGCAGAAGCTCGCCGGCTTCGCGCGCGCGCTCGCGGCGGAGCCGAAGTTCCTGCTGCTCGACGAGCCGTCGGCCGGGCTCAACCGCGACGAGCGCGAGGACCTGGCGCGGTTTCTCCTGCGCATCAAGCACGAGCTCGGCCTGGCGATGGTCTGGATCGAGCACGACATGCAGATGGTCGCCGATCTCGCCGATCGGCTGCATGTGCTCGACTACGGCCGCACGATCGCGAGCGGCGCGCCGGAGGCCGTGCTCCAGGATCCGGCGGTGATCAACGCCTATCTCGGCCGGGCGGACTAGGCGGCGGAGCAGAGGAGGCTGGGAACCATGCTCTCGAACACGCTGACGCGACGGATCGAATGGGGCGACTGCGATCCGGCCGGGATCGTCTTCAACCCGAACTACTTCTCTTTCTTCGATCACGGGACGACCATGCTCTACGAGGCCGCCGGCTGGCCGAAGCCGGAGATGCTCGCCCGTTTCGGCGTCGCCGGCTGTCCGCTCGTGGAGACGCGGGCGAGCTTCAAGGCGCCCTGCCGCTACGGCGACGCGGTCTCGATCACGAGCGCCTTCGTGAAGGTCGGACGGTCGAGCTTCGACATCCGGCACGCGCTGAGGAAGGGCGACGCCCTCTGCGTCGAAGGCTTCGAGACGCGGGTGTGGACGGTCAGGGATCCGGAGACGGGCGGGCTGAAGTCCGCCCCGATCCCGGAAGAGGTCGCCGCCCGCTTCCGCAGCGCTTAGCGCGTTTTCGAACCGTTCGGAGCCATTGGCGCAGCGTCGTCGCGCCGCGCGAGCGGCGACCCTGCCGGTCTTTTGGCCGGCCGGCGACCGCCCCGCGGGTCGGCCGCCGCTCAGCTCCAGCGTTTCGGCGCCGAACGGGGCGAACGCGCTTTATCGTCTGATCGGTTCCGATGGAGCCAACCTCGCCCTTGTCATCCCGGCCAAGC
>CAZPTD010000068.1:0-14829 GCA_964588915.1 uncultured Neomegalonema sp.
CCCGCGCCTCGGGCGGCGCGTCGAGGACGAGAGCCGGCGCGGCGCTCTTTTCGAGAAAGCGGCCGGTGAGCTTGAGCGCCTCCCGAAGCTCGGCCCAGCTCGCCGGGCCGCCGAGGCGCAGGAAGCTCGGCAGCGGCAGGAGCTTGTCGGCGTAGGGCGCGCCGGCGGCGCGGCTGACGGCGCGGCCCGATTTCGGCGAGACATAGACGAGGTCCTGCCGCGCGCCGGTCGCGGCGCAGGCGGAGAGGTCGAGCCCGAAGCCGAGCGCGGCGAGGAGCGAGAGCTCCCAGGCGCCGTAGAGCCCGGGCCAACGCTCGGGATCGGCGAGCGCGTCGAGAAGCGCGGCGGTCTCGTCGAAGAGCTCGGGATGCGGATCGTTCTCGGCGAAATAGGCCGAGAGCTGGGCGGTGATCGCCGAGAGGGCGGCGAGCGCGGTCCGATCGCCGAGGACGCGGCCGGCGCGCATCGCCGTCGCCTCGACGCGGAAGGTCCCGAGCTGGTCGGCGAGGCGGCCGCGCCAGGTGACGGCGAGCTGGGCGCCCGGCTGCAGCTCGGCCGCCCGCCGCCGCGAGCCGCCGCCGCGGACGAGGCCCGAGGCGCGGCCGCGCGCGCGGGCGAACACCTCCAGAATGGCGTTCGCCTCACCGTAGCGGCGGCTCGATAAGAGGATCGCTTCGTCGCGCCATTCCATGGGCGAGATATACGATCTTCGCCGCCGACGGCGCCACGAAAGAGACGCGTCACTCGTCGCGCAAGCGCGCCTCCTCGGGCGCAGGTCGGAATTCGTCCAGGAGCGCGCGCACCTCCTCGACCGGCACGCCCAGATTGGAGCCGCCGAACTCGGGCAGGATGGCGGTGTTCACGGCGATCACCTCGCCTTGAAGATTGAGCACCGGCCCGCCGCTGCCGCCATGGGTCGTCTCCGCGTCGTAGACGATCGCGGCCGAGCCGACATTGCCGACGATGCCGCGGCTGGCGAGCGGAGAGATCAGACCGTCGGCCGACAGACGCTCGGCGACGCTCCAGAATTCGACCACGCCCGTCGCCTGCAGCGCGTCGACGAATTCGAGGCCCGACTGCGCCAGCATCGACCGAAGGCCGGTCGGATATCCCATCAGGATGATCTCGTCGCCGGCGCGCGGCGCGCGATCCGCGAGCGACAATCCGTCGATCTCCGCAAGCGGCGCCTCGGCGCGCAGGAGCGCGAGATCCGCCGTCTCGCTCGCGGCGACGCGCTCGAGCGCCACGGCGTCGTCTCGCCCAGGGATATAGCCGATCAGCTTGAGCAGCACCGGCTCGTGCCCGTTCGCGGCGAGAATTTCGGCGATCGGCCCGGACTCCCACGGCAACGCCACATGACGGTTGGTCACCAGCAGGCCGCCCTCGACGAAGAAGCCGGTTCCGGTGAACTGGATCTCGGCGAGCGGACCGTCGCCTTCGAGCGTCAAGAGCGGTTGGCCGCCCGGCGTCATCAACGGCAGCCCGTCGCGGCCGGTCACATGCCGCAGCATGCGGCCCGAAGACGGCTCGCGCACGCCGTAGGCGCCTTGGATGAAGGCGACCGACTCCGTCGATTGCGCGATGATCCGGGCGCCGGCGCCGAACCGCCGCTCCAAGCTCTCCAACCGCTCGATGTTCGCGGAGACGCGCCCGGCGATCTCGGCGCGCATCGTCGCGAGATCGCTCGGACGGAGCGCTTCGGCCTGCGCGCGCGCGAGCGTGGTCGCAACGCCGTCGAGCTGTTCCGCGCCTTCGGCGACCGTTCGCTCGAGCTCGGCGCCGAACCGCGATTGCTCATAGCTGAACACGGCGAGACCGATGAGCGCGGCGACGACGGTCGCGCGGAACAGGAAGGACGTCTCGAACGCGATCCGCCGGATCAGATCGCGCCCGGCGCAAACCAGGCGCGAGCCGATCGGACGGCGGCTGGTGCGCAGGTAGGCGACGCCGTCGCTGATGATCGTCTCGACGGTCGAACGCGCCTTGCGCTTCGGTCCGTAGAGGCGGAATCGCGTCAGCGGACCGGTGTCGTCGAACTCGATGACGTCGCCGTGCTCGAGCTTCTTCTTGGCGGCGAGCTCGCCGTTCACCCAGATCGATCGTCCGGGCAGCGCCTTGATCTTGTAGGAGACGCCCGCGCGCCGCAGACGCGCGACGACGTTGCCGAGCTCCTCCTCCGGGTCCGCCGAAATCGCCAGAACGCCGTTGTCGAGGGCGACCCTCAAACTCCGGTCGTGGACCCAAGACACGTCGCCGCGCGACGAACCCGTCAAATGCTCGAACGCCGCGATCGTGTCGGGCAGCGGCGTCTTGATCTCGTGGGGCATCGTTCTGGCTCCCTCAAGCAGCGTCCGTGAGGCGGGGTCGGCGCTTCGCTCGACAACGGCGGCGCCGCCTCAAGGCGACTTAAGTCGTCTCGAGAACACAAAGCGCGATCTTCCGGCGGTACTTTGCATGCCTCCGCCGTTGACTTGAGCTCTGCTTACCAGAGTACATGGGAAGCTGCGCTGCGCCATCCAATCACGCGGCCGACACGTTCACGCCACAATTCATCGATCCGTGAAGTGTCCACAGGCCTTCGTCCGAGGCGCCGCGCCGCCGAGCGGAAGCTCGAGCGTCCGGAGACTGCGATGAAGAGCGGACCGTCAAACACGTTTCTCGGCGTCGGCGAAGCGCTGCCGCGGCTCTGCAACCTGATCACGGTCGGGCTCGGCGGCTATTTCATCTTCGGCGAGCCGCCATCGACCACGGAGCTCGGCTTGACGACGGCGGAGCTCGGCGTCGCCATGGCGATCGTCGGCGTCCACGGCGTCTTCACCGATCCGGCGCAGGTCAACATCTTTCGGAAATTCCTGTCCTACATGGGCGCGGCGCCGGGCGCGTATATGGCGTTCGTCGGCGGAAGGTGGGTGTTCGAGAACGTCCTTTCGTGATCGGCGCGGGCAGCGGCTCGCGCTGAGAGCCGTCGCTTCGGCCGGTCGGCGTCGCGCCCGACAGAGTCTCGGCGGCGCGGCCGCGGAGACGCCGCCAGCCGAAGCGCGTGGCCGCGGCCGTCCCTTTTTCGAACGTTTCGCCGCGACCGGACCGTGATGGGTGCGTCTTCATCACAAGGGGCGGCCGATTCGCCTTCCGCATTGATTCACAAGAGGTCGGGCGGCGCGCCGCGTTCTAAACATCGGACGGTGATCGATGTCAGCCATCGAGGACGTCGAGCGGCGGTCGCGGCTACCGAGGTGACAGATGAAGTTTTCAATCGTTCTTTCCGGCGCGGCGGCGGCGGCTCTCGTCGCCAGCGCCGCTGCGGCGCAGACGGAACAGGATTGCTTCGACAAGGGCGATCTGACCTATTTCGATTGCCCGACCGAGCCGGAGCCGGTGATCGAGGAGCCGGCCGCTCTCGCGCCGCTGGGGCCGAATTGGACCGGCTTCTATATCGGCGCGCATGCGGGCTACGCGTCCGCGGATGTCGACGGTCGCTACGCCAGCGGCTTCTTCGACGTTCCGGCGCTCGAGTTGAACGGCGGCCTGGCCGGCGGCCAAGTCGGCTATCTCTACCAGTACGACAACAACATCGTCACCGGCGTCGAGTTCGACCTGTCCGGCGTCTGGGCCGACGACACCGTCACCAATGTCGGCGGGTTCATGGACGCCGAGCTCAACTACCTCGCGTCGGCGCGCTTGCGGGTCGGCTACGCGATGGAAGGCGGCTGGCTGCCCTATCTGACGGGCGGCGTCGCGCTCGCCGGCTACGAGATCTTTATCGACGAAGAGGATGACGAGACCGCCGATCTCGACGAGACCGCGTTCGGCGGCGTCGTCGGCGGCGGCGTCGAGGTCATGCTCTACGAGAACTGGTCGCTCCGGGCCGAAGGTCTCTATTACTTCTTCGACGACGAGACGAGCCTCGACGGCGTGACCTCGTTCGCCGAAGATGGCGACTTCTTCAGCCTGGAGGATGTGATCGTCGGCCGAATTGGATTGAACTTTCGGTTCTGAGCGCGGCGCGCGTCCACCCTCCGGCCCGCCGTCACATGATCGGATCGTCGACGAAGGCGCGGCCGTCGCGATCCTCGATCTCGACGATCCAGAGATCCGGGTCGAACGCCGCGGCTCGAGCGAGCTTCGCGTCCACCTCGCGCTCTTCGGCCGGCTCAGGGCCGACGAGCCACGCCCAGCCCGAGGCGCCGTCGGGCAGCGTCGCGCGGGCGAGCGCCCGGCAGCGCGGCGCGAACATCGGCAGGGCGGTCTCCACCAGCTTGAGCGCCACCGCGCCCGACTCGGCGTCGCCGCGCCGGCCGACGAGAGCCGTCGCGCCCTCGATCTCCGCCCGGCGGATGACCGCGGCGACGAAGATATGGGCGGCGAGGCGCGGGTTCATCGTTTCCTGGCGGGCGGCTCGAGGCCCATCTCGCGGAAGCGCTCCGCCTCCTCGAGCCAGTTCGGCCGCACGATCACGGTGAGGAACAGATGCGCCGGCCGGCCGATGAGCTCGGCGATGTCGGCCCGCGCCTCGGCGCCGACCGCCTTGATCGTCTCGCCGCGCGCGCCGAGGACGATGCCCTTATGGCCGTCGCGGGCGACATAGATCACCTGCTCGATCCGCGCCGAGCCGTCCTTCTGGTCCTTCCAGTTCTCGGTCTCGACCGTCAGCTGATAGGGCAGCTCCTGATGAAGCCGCAGCGTCAGCTTCTCGCGCGTGATCTCGGCGGCGAGCATGCGCGTCGGCAGATCGGAGAGATCGTCCTCCGGATAGAGGAACGGGCTCTCGGGCATGCTTTCGCCGAGCCAGCGCTTCAGCTCGACGACGCCGTCGCCGCGCTCGGCGGAGATGTAGAAGATCTCCTCGAACTCGAAGCGCGCCGCGACGTCGGCGGTGAGCGCGAGCAGCTTCTCGCGCGGAAGGCGGTCGATCTTGTTGATCGCGAGCGCGACGCGGCGGCCCTTCGTCTTCTCGGGCAGCTCCTCGAGGATCCGCGCGACGCCCTCGGTGACGCCGCGATGCGCCTCGATCAGGAGCAGGACGACGTCGGCCTCGGCCGCGCCGGTCCACGCGGCGGCGACCATCGCCTGGTCGAGCCGGCGGCGCGGAGGGAACAGGCCCGGCGTGTCGATGAAGACGATCTGCGCGCGCTCGCCGTCGTTCAGCTCCGCCATCGCGACGCCGCGAATGCGCGCGCGCGTCGTCTGCACCTTGTGCGTGACGATCGACACCTTTGCGCCGACCATGCGGTTCATGAGCGTCGATTTGCCGGCGTTGGGCTCGCCGATGAGCGCGACGAAGCCGGCTCGGCTCCTGGCGGCGGCCGTCTCGTCTGCGCTCACGGGCTCTCTTCCTCGGCGCCCTCGACGCGGGCGAGAAGCGCCGCGGCGGCGACTTGCTCCGCGGCGCGTTTCGACGCCGCCGACCCGGTCGCCGTCTCGCCGCTGTCGAGCCGCGCCTCGACCTCGAAGCGCGGCGCATGGTCCGGGCCGTCCCGGCCGACGACCGCGTAGCTCGGCAACGCCGCGCCGCGCGCCTGCGCCCATTCCTGGAGCGCCGTCTTGGCGTCGATCGGCGCGTGCGTGAGCGTCGCCATCCGATCGCCCCAGAGCTTCCGGTAGACCGCGCGCGCCGCCTCGAGACCGCCGTCGAGATAGACGGCGGCGATCACCGCCTCCATCGCGTCGGCGAGGAGCGCCGTCTTGCGCCGCCCGCCGGTCATCGCCTCCGAACGCGCCATCCTGAGATGAGCGCCGAGGCCGATCGCCTCGGCCGCCTCGGCGCAGGCCTCGCGGCGCACGAGCGCGTTGAGCCGCGGCGCGAGGGCGCCTTCCTGCTCGGTCGGATAGCGGTCGAGCAGCGCCTCGGCGGTGAGCAGCCCGAGCACGCGGTCGCCGAGAAATTCGAGCCGCTGATTGTCCTTCTCGAGCCGGCCGGCCGCGGAGGCGTGGGTCAGCGCCTCGACGAGCAGCGAGCGGTCCTCGAAGCCCCGTCCGAGCGCGCGTTCGAGCGCATGGAAATCAAGGGATGCGCGTTTCGCGGCCAAGCCCGTCTTTCGCCCTTTCCGAGATGCGCCGCGGCGGCGACCGGCCGAGCGGCTCTTACTCGATCGCCTTGAAGAAGCGATCGAAGCGCCAGTTCCAGAACTCGAGAATTCCGCCATCGGAAGAGAGCAGGATGAACTCGGCGCGGCCGATCAAATACTCCTCCGGCACCATGCCCAAGCTGTCGAGCGCGCGGCTGTCGACCGAATTGTCGCGGTTGTCGCCCATGAAGAAGTAATGGTCGTTGGGCACCACGAAGACCGGCGTGTTGTCATAAGGCGTTCTCATTCCGGTGACGTTCAACACGGAATGGGAAACGCCGCCGGGCAGGGTCTCGAGGAACTGCTCCTTCACGCATTCGGCGGCGCGTCCGAAGCTCTCCTCGGTCCGATTGCAGTTCTGGCTGCCGGCGCGCGGCTCGACGAAGTCCTCGATCCGCTCCATGGCCACCGGCTCGCCATTGACGTGCAGGATCCCCGAGACGACGCGGATACGGTCGCCCGGCAAGCCGATCAGACGTTTGATGTAGTCTTCCTGCGGATCCTGAGGGTTGCGGAAGACGATGACGTCTCCGCGCTCCGGATCGCTGGCGAAGACGCGGCCGCCGAGCCAATCGGAGGGGATGTGCGAGCCCCATGGCAGCGAGAACCGCGAATAGCCGTAGGAATACTTCGAAACGAAGAGATAATCGCCGATCAGGAGCGTCGGCTTCATCGAGCCCGATGGAATCGAGAACGGCTGGAACAACACCGTCCGGAAAATAATCGCGATCAACAGCGCGTAGAACACCGTGCGCATGATCTCGCCGAGCGAGCTCTTCGAGCGGTCTTCATGCGTTTCCGTAGCGTCAGACGGGTTTGGAGCGTCCAAAACGGCGGATTCCTCTGTCGGCTGCGTCACTTGCGCGCTCTCCTCAATCGTGCCGCCCGGTTGTCCGCGGCGGGCCGCTCACTGTCAAGGCGAGCGCAAGGGCGGAAACGGCGTCGTCGCCAAGTTCTGCGACGAGGCGGCATTCGCGCCGCGCCGTCCGAGCCGTCATCTAGCGCTCGGATATGGGCGTTCGAGGGCGGATCTGGGGCCTTTGGGCGCTCACCTTGTCGCGAGCGTCAACGATACCGCTTCGATGATAACGAAGGCCTGCGCATAGGGCGGATCGTCCGTCATCGTGACATGAATGCGCAGCTCCGCCGTCTCGGCGCCGGCCGGGCGGAGCGTCTCGAGCCGCGTCGCGGCGTCGCCGTGGAGCCGCATCGTCGGTTTGCCCGAGGGCAGGTTGACCACCTCCATCTCGCGCCATTTCACGCCCATGCTGAGCCCGGTGCCGAGCGCCTTCGAGCACGCCTCCTTCGCCGCCCAACGGCGCGCGTAGCTCTCGGCGCGGGCGCGGCGGCGGTCGCATTTGGCGCGCTCGATCTCGGTGAAGACGCGCTCGGTGAAGCGATCGCCGAACCGCTCGAGCGTCCTGGCGATGCGCCTGATGTCGGCGAGATCGGAGCCGACGCCGATGATCATGCCGCCGGACCGCCGTCGGGGCGGGCGCGCGCGGCGTCCATGCGCCGGCGCATCTCCCGGATCACCGGACCGAGCCCGGAGAAGAGCGCCTCGCCCATCATGAAATGTCCGATATTGAGCTCCATGAACTCCGGGATCGCGGCGACGGCGCCGACATTCTCGAAGTCGAGCCCGTGGCCGGCATGCGGCTCCAGCCCGAGCTCGGCGGCGCCGCGCGCGCCGTCGCGGAGCGCGGCGAGGGCCGCCTCGACCGCTTCGGCGTCGCCCGACGCGACGGCGTGGCGATAGGGGCCGGTGTGAAGCTCGACGACAGGCGCCCTCAGGCGGGCGGCGGCCTCGATCTGGCGCGGATCGGGCGCGATGAAGAGCGACACGCGCCGCCCGGCGTCGTTGAGCGCGCCGACGAAGCGCGCCAACCGATTATGCTCGCCCGCGGCGTCGAGGCCGCCCTCCGTCGTCCGCTCCTCGCGCCGCTCCGGCACGACGCACACGGCGTGCGGCTTCTCTCTGAGCGCGATGGCGAGCATCTCGTCGGTCGCGGCCATCTCGAGATTGAGCGGAACCGAGAGCTCGGCCATGAGCCGAGACACGTCGCCGTCGACGATGTGCCGACGATCCTCGCGCAGATGCACGGTGACGCCGTCGGCGCCGGCCTCGACGGCCGTCTTCGCGGCCCGAACCGGATCCGGATGGACGCCGCCGCGGGCGTTCCGAAGCGTCGCGACATGGTCGATGTTGACGCCGAGCCGCAAACGGCCCGGGTCGCGCGCCGCGCTCATTCGGCGGTGGCCCGTTTCGACTTGAGCGCGCGCGCGCCGGCGTGGCCGAGCTGAGCCTGGAAAAGGAGATCGGCGGCGCGCCGCGGCGGCAGGCGACGCTCGAGACGCGGTCCCGCGTGCTGGAGGACGATCTCGCGCGCCCGGTCGGAGATCACTTTGCGTCTGCGGGTCTGAAAGCGCCCGACGAGCGGGCGGATCGCGAAGTAGAACGCGGTCGCGGCGACGAGGCCGGGCACGAGGCCGCCGACGAGATAGGGCGTGAAGACCGAGTCGAGGAAGACCAGCGGCTCGGAGGTGACCGACGTCCAGAGCGCGTCGAGATTGGTCGGGTCGAAATCCTCGACGCCGTGATCGCGGCCGAGGATCCAGTTGCCGGTCTGCAGGCTTATCGGCGCGATCGCGATGATGGTGAGCGGATTGCCGACAACCGTGCCGAAGACGCCGGCGATCACGTTGGCGCGGAGCCCGTAGGCGAGAAGCGCGGCGACGAGGGCGTGCAGCGTGAAGAACGGCGTGAAGGAGGCCATCGCGCCGCAGGCGAAGCCGAGCGCGATGCGATGCGGCGTGTCCGGCAACCGCTGCACGCGCCTGCCGATATAGCGAAAGCCGCGTCGCCAACCCTTGCGCGGCGACACGAAGTCCCGCAATCGGCCGCGCCAGCTCCGCTTCTCGCGCCGTTTGAAGATCATCGCGTCTCCTCCGACGGGCCTCGGTCGGCGCGCCGACCGTTCTCGGAACCTCTCGAGATTTCGTCGCTCCGGCTCGCCGGGTCAATGCGGCGGCTGCCGGGCTTGACCGCCGGGATCGCCGCGAGGCTGCTCGGCAACGCGTCCGGCGCATAGGCCGGCGCGTCGATCGCGAGCAGCGCGACGAAGGGCACGCCGAGATCGGCCGCGCCGTTCGAGCGGTCGACGAGCGCCGCGGCGGCGACGGTCGCGCCGCCGGCGGCCGCGATCGCCTTCATGCATTCCTTGGAGGATTTTCCGGTGGTCACGACGTCCTCGACCATGAGGCAGCGCGCGCCCGGCGGAATCTCGAACCCGCGACGCGCGACGAAGACGCCGTCCGGCCGCTCCAGAAAGATCGAGGGCCGGCCGAGCTGCCGCGCGGTCTCGTAGCCGACGACGACCGCGCCCATCGCCGGCGAGACGCAGAACTCGACGCCGTCGAGAACGCCCCTCGGAAGCTCGGCGCGGAGCTTCTCGGCCAGCGCCCGGCACAGCCGCTCGCCGCGCGCGGGATCCATCATCGCGCGCGCGCATTGCAGATAAACCGGGCTGTGCAGGCCCGAGGAGAGCAGGAAATGACCTTCGAGGAGCGCGCCCGCCGCGCGGAACTCATCGAGAGCCGCCTCGCGCGACATCGAACCCGCGCCGCCGCGCTCGCCTTCGCCTCCATGAATGACCGCCATGGCTCTTTTTCTTGCAGCCTCCGAAGCCGTCGCTCCATATCCAGCGCTGACGCCTCTGAATATTTAGTTAAGACTCGCCATGGCGGGTGACGCCTGACGGTTTTTTCACGCGTCCGCGTCGATTTAGCGCGGACGGCGCGGCGGATCGCCGCAACCTGCGCAAGCGGGCCGCCCGCGCCGATCCGTTATATTGGTCCGTCCGACGCCAGGGCAAGGATCGTCCGTTCGTCTCTGGTCACGGGTCGGCGGTTTCCGCCGTCGGCTCCGGCTCCGGCGCGTCCGCGACGCGCTCGGTCGGCGCGCTGATCCGCCGAAGCCGCCGCGTCTCGGCGGTCACCGGCTGCGCCGCGATCGCGCTGAGCAGCCCGCTGAGATGCTGGATGTCGCGCACCGCGATGTCGAAGCGGATGCTGAAATAGTCGGGCTTGCGGTCGATGAGCGAAAGATCCTCGATATTCGCGCCGCTCTTGCCGACGAGGCCGCAAACCTCGCCGAGCGCGCCGGGCTCGTTGCGCAAGGTCAGCAGGATCGTGGCGGCGTGCTCCGCTTTCGCGCCGGCGTCGGGCGCCCAGTCGACGTCGATCCAGCGCTCCATCGCGTCCTCGAAGCGCTCGAGGGTCGGGCAGTCGATCGCGTGCAGGCGAAAGCCGATCTTCGGCTCGCGCAGCGCAATGACGCGCTCGCCGGGCAGCGGCCGGCAGCAGGGCGCCGACGGGATCTTGAGCGCGCCGCCGCCGGCGCGGAGCGTCACGCTTTCCCGGCGCCCCGGGTCGGCGTCGCTCACGCCGCCCGCAAGCGGCGTCGCCGCGCCGTCGGCGCGAAAGCCCGCTTGCTCGGGATAGACCGCGTCGAGAATCTGCACCGCCGTGATCCGCGCGGCGCCGACGTCCGCGAGGAGGGTTTCGCGGTCCTGATGGCCGAGCTTGCGCGCCGCCGCGTCGAGCGCCTTGTCGGAGAGCGAGACGCCGGCCCGCCGGAAGGCGCCCTCGACGATCTGCAGGCCGAGCGCCGCCGCCTCCTTCTTCTCGGTCGCGCGCAGCTTGCTGCGGATCGCGGCGCGGGCCCGGCCGGTGCGGACGATGTCGCGCCAGATCGGCGACGGGCGCTGCCCTTCGGACTGCAGAATCTCGACCGTCTGGCCGGTGCGCAGCCGCGTCTGCAAGGGCGCGTTGCGCCCGTCGATGCGCGCGCCGACGGCGGTGTGCCCGAGATCGGTGTGGATGGCGTAGGCGAAGTCGAGCGCGACCGCGCCCTGCGGCAGCGCGACCACGTCGCCCCTCGGCGTGAAGCAGTAGATGTTGGCGACCGCCATCTCGCGCTTGGCCTCCTCGAGGAAGGCGAGCGGATCCTCCGCGAGCGGCGCGCCGCTCTCGACCTGGTCGACGAGCTCGCGCAGCCAGCCGAAGGGATCGACGGCGAAGGGGTTGGCGCTGCGGCGGCCGTCGCGATAGGCCCAATGGGCGGCGACGCCGGTCTCGGCCACCTCGTGCATCGGCTGGGTGCGGATCTGGATCTCGATCCAGGCGCCGTGCGGCCCGATCACCGCCGTGTGCAGCGAGCGGTAGCCGTTCGCCTTGGGGCCGGACACGTAGTCCTTGAATCGATCCGGCACGGCTCGGAAGCGGCGATGGACCGCGCCGAGCGCGCGATAGCAGGCCTCCTCGTCCTCGACGATGACGCGAAAGCCGATGATGTCGGAGAGCTGCTCGAAGGAGACGCCCTTCGACTGCATCTTGCGCCAGATCGAGTAGGGCCGCTTCTCGCGCCCCGAAACCTCGGCGTCGACGCCGCCCTCGGCCAGCACCGCGTTCAGCGTCTCGACGACCTTGGGCACCGTCTCGTCGCCCGTCATGCGCCGGAGATGCACGAAGCGGCGCAGGACCGACAGCCGCGCCTCGGGCTCGAGCACGGCGAAGCTCAGATCCTCGAGCTCCTCGCGCATCGCCTGCATGCCCATGCGGCCGGCGAGCGGCGCGAAGATCTCGATCGTCTCGCGCGCGATGCGCTCGCGCTTCTCGAGCGGCAGATGATGGATCGTCCGCATGTTGTGGAGCCGGTCCGCCATCTTGACGAGCAGCACCCGCGGATCCTCGGCCATCGCAACCAGAAGCTTGCGCAGATTCTCGGCCTGGGCGCGCTCCTGGGAGACGTTCTGCGCCTTGAGCTCGATCTTCGACAGCTTGGTGACGCCCTCGACGAGATTGGCGATCTCCGCGCCGAAGAGCCCTTCGAGCTCCTCGCGCGTCGCGCCGGTGTCTTCGATGGTGTCGTGCAGCAGCGCGGTGACGATGGTGGCGTCGTCGAGCCGGAGCTTGGTCAGGATCGCCGCGACTTCGACCGGATGGTTGAAATAGGGCTCGCCGCTCGCGCGCGTCTGGCCGCCATGCGCGCGCACGCCGTAGACATAGGCGCGGTTGAGCAGCGCCTCGTCCGTATTCGGATTGTAGGCGCGCACGATTTCGACGAGTTCGAATTGCCGGATCATGAAGGGTAGATGGGCGGAGCGGCCGTCGGCGCCCAGTCGGCGCCGCGAATATCTGCGCGACGGCCAAGCCGCCGGCGCGGCGGCGGCTCTGCTGAGCTTCTTCGGTTGTCCGGAGCCCCAAGCGCGGGTCGCGCCCTGCGTCCGCGCGCCGTCGGCGGGTTCCGGCGGCGCGTTCTCCGGATCCGTCTTTGGCGGCTCCGGAGGCGGCGATATCCCGCGTTCGCGCGTCAGCCGAGCGTGTCCGCTTGCAGCGCGCGCAGGAGCTCGGCTTCGGTCAGGTCCTGAGGCGCGCCGCCGGCGTCGCCGATCAGCTCGCCGAGCCGATCCTCCTCCGGCTCGTCGACCTCCATATGCCGCTGATTCGCCTCGATCGCGTCTTCGCGCAGCCCGTCGATCGAGAGCTTCTCGTCGGCGATCTCGCGCAGCGCGACGACCGGATTCTTGTCGTTGTCGCGATCGACCTGCGGCGGCGCGCCGGCGGAGATCGTGCGCGCGCGATGCGCGGCGAGCATGACGAGCTCGAACCGGTTCGGAACTTTATCGACGCAATCTTCGACGGTGACGCGCGCCATTCAACGGCCTCCTTGGTGCTTGCTTGACGTCTCGAGCCCCGAAAAAGGGCGTCGCCGACGGCGCTCGACCGCGGCGGATCTCGCGTCTGCGAAGGATCTGCGCGAAGCGTCGAGCTTAAAACGCGAGCGAAGAGCTAGAATATGGCGGTTGCGCTGCAAAATCCAGCGGCTTTCGCCATCAACGGCGCGAAGGCGGCGTGATCGGCGGACGCTTCTTCGCGACCGTCGCCGCGTTGACACATCGCGGACGCACACCAAATCTGTGGGTCTAGCCGCGAAATTACGCGGTGTCTGGACGCCGCCCCTCGGAGCACCTTATGTTTTACCGCGACGAACGACTTGCCCTTTTCATCGACGGATCCAACCTGTACGCCGCCGCGAAAACCCTCGGTTTCGATATCGACTACAAGAAGCTGCGGTCCGAGTTCGCCCAGCGCGGCAAACTGGTCCGCGCATTTTACTACACCGCCTTGGTGGAGGACCACGAGTACTCGCCGATTCGGCCGCTGGTCGATTGGCTGGACTACAACGGCTTCACCATGGTCACCAAACCGGCGAAAGAGTACACGGATCAAACCGGTCGTCGGAAGATCAAGGGCAACATGGATCTCGAACTCGCCGTCGACGCGATGGAGATGGCGTCGTCGCTCGACCATGTCGTTCTGTTCTCCGGCGACGGCGACTTCCGCGTCCTGGTCGAGGCGCTGCAGCGGCGCGGCTTGCGCGTCTCCGTCGTCTCGACCATCGCCACGCAGCCGCCGATGATTGCGGACGAACTCCGGCGCCAGGCGGACAACTTCATCGATCTCGAGGATCTGCGCGACATCATCGGCCGCGAGCCGCGGCCGAGTCGCGCGGAGTCGTATGACGACGACGAGGACGAGGACGACCTCGATTGACGCTCGGCCTCGGCGCGGCGCCGGAAGCGCCGCCCGATTGCGGCCTTTGTCCTCGGCTCAAAGCCTATCGCGATGACTGCAAGGCGCGGCGCCCCGACTGGTTCTGCGCGCCGGCGCCGTCCTTCGGGCCCGAGACCGCGCGGCTTCTCGTCGTCGGCCTGGCGCCCGGCCTCAAAGGCGCCAACCGCACCGGGCGGCCCTTCACCGGCGACTACTCGGGCGAGATCCTCTTCGGCGCGCTCGCAGCGTTCGGCTTCTCGCGCGGCGTCTACGCGGCGAACGCCGAGGATGGCGTCGAGCTGGTCGGCGCGATGATCACGAACGCGGTGCGCTGCGCGCCGCCCGGGAACAGGCCGACCGGCGCCGAGATCGCCGCCTGCCGGCCGCATCTCTCGGCGCGGATCGGCGCGCTCTCGGAACTCCGCGCGATCCTCTGCCTCGGCCGGATCGCGCATGAGAGCTCGGTCCGCGCGCTCGGCGAGCGGCCGCGACGCCTTCCGTTCGCCCATGGCGCCGAGCATCTCGTCGCGCGCGGCGACGGCGGGCCGCCGCTCCGCCTCTTCGACAGCTACCACTGCTCGCGCTACAATATTCAAACCGGCGTCTTGACGCCGGAAATGTTCCATGCCGTGTTCGCGGCGATCCGTCGGCGGCTCGACGCGGGCTGAGACGCGCGGGCGAGGGCGGCGAGTCGAGGAGCGCAGCATGGACGGAATCGAGAACCGACGCGCCTTGCGGCTTTATCTCGCCGCGCCGCGCGGCTTCTGCGCCGGCGTCGACCGGGCGATCAAGATCGTCGAGCTCGCGCTCGAGAAATGGGGCGCGCCGGTCTATGTCCGGCACGAGATCGTCCATAACCGCTACGTCGTCGACGGGCTGCGCGCCAAGGGCGCAATCTTCGTCGAGGAGCTCTCCGAGGCGCCGGACGACCGGCCGGTGATCTTCTCAGCCCATGGCGTGCCGAAATCGGTGCCGGCGGAGGCGGCGCGACGCGAGATGCTCTTCGTCGACGCGACCTGTCCCTTGGTCTCGAAGGTGCATATCGAGGCGGAGCGCCACTCGAAGCGCGGGCTGCAGATCGTGATGATCGGCCATGCCGGCCATCCCGAGACGGACGGCACCATGGGCCAGCTGCCCGAGGGCGAGG
>CAZPTD010000069.1:0-14825 GCA_964588915.1 uncultured Neomegalonema sp.
GTTCTCGGTGTCGGAGAGCACGATCAGCGGCCACAGGAAATCGTTCCAGCGCCACATGATCGACAGGATCGCCAGCACCGCGATCGCCGGGGCCGAGAGCGGCACGATGATCCGCCAGAAGATCTTCCACTCGCTCGCCTTGTCCATCCGCGCCGCGTCGAGGATCTCGTCCGGTATCGTCAGCATGTATTGGCGCAAGAGGAAGACGCCCGTCGGCGTCGCCGCGCCCGGGATGATCACGCCCCAGAGGCTGTTGATCATGCCGAGCTCGCGCGTGACGAAGAAGAGCGGCACCAGCACCACCGTCGGCGGGATCATCAGCGTGCCGATCACCAGCATCAGCACGGTCATCCGCCCTCGGAACTTGTATTTCGCCAGCGCGAAGGCGGCCATGGCGTTCACAACCAGCGTGATCAGCGTCGCCACGATGGTGATGAAGAGCGAGTTCTGCAGGAAGGTCCCGAAGCCGACCCGCTCGAAGCGTTCGTTGAGCTCGGTGTAGTTCTCGATCGCCAACCCGACCCGCTCGACCGGCTCGCGCTCGAGCGTGTTGACGATGATCCGCGTCTCCGGATCGGCCGGATCGACCATCTGCGCCCGGTTGCCGACGCCGCGCACATGCGCGAGCACGCGCCCCTCATGCTCGCCGGCGGTGATGCGGAAGAGATTGAGCGGCTCTTCGAAGCCGTCGAGCGCGACCGTCTCCTGAATGTAGGGCAGGAAGCGCGGCGGAAAGCGGGTCAGCTCCGCGCCGGTCTTGAAGGACGAGAAGACCAGCCAGACGACCGGTCCGAACATCAACAGGACGCCGAGCGCCAAGTAGCCGTAGACGAGCCAATCGGTCCAATCCATGCGGCCGCGGCCGCGCGTGCGCGTCAGGAACGCCGCCGCCTTACCCATCGACGCTCCTCCGATTGGCCCTGAGCTGTATCGCGGTCAAAACCATGAGCACGACGGCCAACAGCAGCGACGCGGCGGCGGCGAGGCCCAAAAGGCGCGGCTGGCCGCTGAAGCCGGTGTCGTAGATGTACTGAATGACCAGCGTCGTCGCCGTGCCCGGCCCGCCGCTGGTGAAGGCGTAGACCTCGTCGAAGGTCTGCACGCCCTTGATGAGCGCCAATACCAGCACCACCAGCATCGTCGGCGCCAGGAGCGGCATGGTGATCCGCGAGAAGATCCGCCAGGGGCCCGCGCGATCCATCACCGCCGCCTCGTAGACGTCGCGCGGGATCGCCTGAAGCCCGGCGAGCAGGATCAGGGTGTAAAAGCCCATATGCGCCCAGACCGACAGGAACACCGACCAGGCGAAAGCCCAGTTGCGCTCGAGCAGCCACTCCACCGGCTCGTAGCCCATCGACTCGAGCGCGCCGTTGAGCAAGCCCTCGCGCTGCAGGATCCATTTCCAAATCAGCGCCACCACGACCGGCGACAGGAGCACCGGGAAGAAGAACACGCCGCGGAAGAAGCCGCGGGCGCGGATGCGGCGGTTCAAGACGATGGCGGTCAGCAGCGACAGGCCGACGATGAAGCCGACCTGCAGCGTGACGAACAGCAGCGTGTTCCAAATGGCGCGCCAGTAGATGTCGTGACGGCAGCTGTTCGGATCAAAGAAGTTGTCGCATGAAAGCAATGCTTCGAAATTCTGCGCCCCGATATCCGGCCGATCGCTGAGCAGTATCTCGTCGCCGCCGGTGGTCGCGTAGACGACGTTGAGGATGATCGGAAGAAACGTGAAGGTTCCGAACAGCAGCAGGTTCGGCAGCAGGAAGACCCAGGCGATGTAACGCGCGCCGAGCAGCCGCTGCAGCAACGCCATCGGAACTTCGATCACCTGCATGATCGGCGATAGAAGGCGAACGCCTAGATTGAGCTTCATGTCGCGCTCCGGCGAGCCGAATGGAAATGAAGGCGCGGCGCGGATCGGCCGAGGCCACGCCGGGCTCGGGATCCTCGGACTGGCCTCGGGGCGCGGCGGCGCCGACGCGCGATCGCCGCGGCCGGACCGGCCGCGAGAGCGAGCGCCTCGCGGCCGGCGGCGCCGGGCTAGTTCTGAACCTCCGCCAGCATCGCCTCGAGATCCTCGCGCATCCGGTCCATCGCCTCGTCGATCGTCAGCTCGCCGACGATCGCCTGGGTCACGCGCTGGACCGTAATGTTGAACATCGCGCGGTTGTTGCGGTAGCCCTGGAACTGATAGGCGACCGGCTCGATCTTCGCGACCTGGGCGGCCCAGGCGTTGAGCGCGGCGGCCGCCGCTTCCGAGGCGCCTTCGTACTCGACGCCGCCCGCGGCGACGGCGGCGTGCGCCGGAATGTTCCGCGTGCGCGCGGTCAGCTCGGCGTAGTTCTCTTCCTGGGCCAGGAAGTCGATGATCGCCGCCACGATCTCCGGATGCTCGGTGTCGCCGAAGCCGACGACGCCCGCGCCGCCCGGCATGCCGGTGCAGCCGCCGGCGCCGCAGGGCGAGCCGACCACGCGCCAATCGAAGAAGTCGCCGATCTGCTCGTCGAAGCGGCCGACCTGCCAGCTGCCGGAATAGTAGTAGACGAGCTGGCCGTTGATGAACTCCTGCGCGGCGTCCTGGTAGCTGTCGCCGCCGGAGCCGGCCCAGACCTCGCGGGCCATGGTGCCGTCATTGTTCCACTCAACGAACAGGCTGACATAGGCCTGGAAGGCGTCGTCGACCAGGATCGGCGTTCCGTCCTCGGCGAAATAGGCGGCGCCGTAGGACATCGCCGGACCGGCGATGCGGTGGCCGGAGCGGTCCATCGCCATCGGGAACTCGGCGCCCGTCGCTTCGGAGACCTCGCGGGCGGCGGCGGCCCAGGCCCGCCAATCGGCGTCGGCGCCCGGAATCGCGACGCCCGCCTGCTCGAAGAGCGTCGCGTTGGCGTAGGCGCCGGTGATCGTCAGCTGCGAATGCATGCCGTAGATCCCGTCCGTGTCGCCCGCCGGTCGATACCAGGGAAGCGTGGCGCCGAAATTCGCTTCCCAATAGCCCGCATCGACGTAGGGCGAGAGGTCGAGATAGTATTGGCTGAGGCCGCCGAGATCGGTGACCTTAGCGATGTCCGGGCCCTCTCCGGCGGCGAGCTGCACCGGCAAATTGTCGGTGATCGCCTGATAGGGCACGACGTCGATGATCACGTCGACGCCCGGATTAGCCGCTTCGAAGCGCTCCAGAATGTCGCTCATCACCTCGCATTCATTGCCGTCCGAATAGCACATGAAGCGAATTTCCTGCGCCGAAGCGGAGGCCGCGCCCAGGGCCGTCGCGGCCAAGACGCCCGCCCAGATCTTGTAGGTCATCCGTAGTCCTCCCGAAGTCGATCTTCTCTGCGACGGCGCCTTATTGCGGCGTCCATCCGTGGTAGTGGAGCGCGTCCCGGCCGAGCGGCAGGGTCGCGCGGACGCCCGTCCGCGCGGACTGGTAGACCGCGGTGACGAGTTCGATGGACCGTCGCCCGTCCTCTAACGTGACCGCCTCGTTGGGACGGCCGTCAAGAGCGTCGGCGACGGCGCAAAGGAAACCGGCGAAGCCGGCGAGCGCCGCGCGCGGCTCGGCGAGCACGGCGTCGATGCGCGCCTGGTCGGCCTCGCGCGCGGTGAAGCTCCAGGCGTCGTCGGCCGGCCTGTAGGGCGCCTTGCCGCTCTCGGCGGTGAGACCGGAGAACACCAAGCGCAGGCGCGTCCGATCGTCGGCGGCGCCCAAGGTGATCGAGCTCGTCGCCAGGGCGCCGTTCTCCATCGCCATCGAGATCGCGGCGCAGTCCTCGGTCTCGATGTCGTTGACCAAGGTCGCGACGCTCGCCGAGAGCGACGCGACCGGCCCGAAGAACCGACAGAGGAGATCGTGGCTGTGGATCGCGTGGCTGAGCACCGCGCCGCCGGCCTCGCGCGCCCAGGTCCCGCGCCAGGGCGCTTCGGCGTAGTAGCCCGCGTCCCGGCGCCAATGCGTCTCGAGACTGGCGACGATCGGGCGTCCGACGAGGTCGGCCTCGGCCAATGCGGCGAGCGCCGCCGTCGCGCGGCCGTAACGGTATTGGAAGACAGGAAACACCGCGCCGCCGGTCTCGCGGGCGACCTCGATCAGCGCGTCGGCCTCGGCGAGCGAGCGCGACATCGGCTTCTCGACGACGACATGCTTGCCGGCCTCGAGCGCCGCCTTCGCCATCGGGAAATGGAGATGCGGCGGCAGGCAGACATCGACGAGGTCGATCTCGGGATCGGCGAAGATCGACTGCGCGTCGGCCGTCAGGCGGATCGAAGGATCGCCGCCCGCCAGAGCCTCGGCGCGGGCGAGATCGAGGTCGCAGATCGCCGCCGGCCGAAAGCGCTCGGGCGACGCGCGATAGCCGCCGAGATGCTGGGCGCCGACGCCGGCGCCGAGGATCGCGACGCGGATCATGGGGCGGCGCCTTCCGCGATCGCCTGAGCCTCGAGCGCGAGCTCGGTGACCTTGAACGTATGCGCTTGCGGCGTCGCCGTCTCGGTGCGGTCGCGAATGTCGGCGATCAGCGCCGCGAAATAGGGCAGGCCGGCGTCGGCGCACTGGATCTTCTCGCAGCGCGTCCCGTTCACCAGGATAAGGTGATCCGTACCCTCCGCGCCGCCGACATCGACGTATTTCCGGAGCTCGATATAGCCCTCGGTTCCGAGGATGGTCAGCCTTCCGTCGCCCCAGTTCGGCAGCGCGTCGGGCGTGTACCAGTCGACGCGGATATAGCCGCGGCCCGTTTCGCTCTTGAGCGCGATCTCGCCGAAATCCTGGAGGCCGGGATCGCGCGGATTGGCGTAGTTGCCGACCGCGGCGTGCGTGATCTCGGCGTCGGTCGAGCCGGTGAAGAACAGGAACTGGTCGATCTGGTGGCTGCCGATATCGGTCAGCACGCCGCCATAGGCCGCGCGGTCGAAGAACCAATCGGGCCGCGTCGCACGGTTGAGCCGATGCGGGCCGAGGCCGACCGTCTGCACCACTGCGCCGATCGCGCCGGCCCGGACGAGCTCGGTCGCGCGCGTGACCGACGGCGCCTCGAAGCGTTCGGAGAAATCGACGGACCAGATCCGGCCGGTGCGCTCGACGGCGGCGCGGACCTCGTCGAGCTGCGCCAAGGTCGTGCAGCCCGGCTTGTCGGTCATGACGTCCTTGCCGGCCTCCATCGCCGCGACCGCATGGGCGGCGCGATCCTTCGGAACGCAGGCAATCAGAATGAGGTCGATCTCGGGATCGTCGAGCAACGCCCGCCGGTCGGCGACGCGCGGGACGTTCGGAAAGCGCTTGAGGAAGCCCTCCAAGGTTCCCGGCTCGCCGTCGGTGGTCCAGCCGACGAATTCGGCGCCCTCGGCGATGAGATGCTCGGCCATGCCGTAGATGTGACGGTGATCGATGCCGATTGCGCCGAACTTCATGTGCTGACCTCGACCATATGTCCGTGTTGCGCCGAGCGCGTGATCGCGTCGATGAGCGCGTGCGACGCCAGCGCCTCCTCGCCGCCGACCGCCGGCGCGCGGCCGGCGCAGAGGGCGTCGACGAAGTCCTCCAGAACGCCCTGATGCCACGCATGGGTGAAGGCCATCGGGTCCGCGCCGCCGCCGGTGCCGGCCTCTTCGCCATGCGTCTCGACCGAGCCGTCGCGCCACCGGACGGTCAGCACGCCGGCCTCGAGGCGCAGGCTCGCCTTCTCGAAATGGAGCGCGATCCATTCGGCGGCGCCCGGATAGCTCGCCGTGCTGGCGCTGAGCGACCCGACCGCGCCGTTCGCAAGGCGGAGGCCCGCGACGGCGTAGTCCTCGGCCTCCATCGCATGGAAGCGCGTCGTCGCGGTCATCGCCTGCACCGACGCCACCGGCCCAGTGAGGCTCAGCGCGAGATCGATGGTGTGGATCGCCTGGCTGATCAGCACGCCGCCGCCGTCGCGGGCGTAGGTTCCGCGGCCGGGCTCGTCGTAATAGGCCTGCTCGCGCCACCAGGGCACGGAAAGCTCGACGAGGCCGAGCGCGCCGAGCCGGCCCGAGGCGACGAACTCGGCCGCGGCCTTCGAGGCGGCGCGCATCCGGTGCTGGAACACGACGCCCAGCTTGACGCCCGCGTCGGCGCAAATCGCCACGACCGCGCGCGCCTCGGCGAGATCGCGCGCCACCGGCTTCTCGAGAAGGATGTCCTTGCCGGCCTCGGCGAGCGGCCGGACGAGATCGGCGCGCGCGTTCGGCGGCGTGACGACGATCGCGAAATCGACATCCGGATCGGCGGCGATCTCGGCGACGTCCCGATAGACGCGCGGCGCGGCGCCGTCCGGCGCGTCGAAATCCTCGATCAACGCGGCGGCGCGCTCTGGCCGCCGGGCGCAGACGCCTGTGAGCGCGACGCGATCCGACGCGTCTCGGATCGCGGCCAAATGCGTGCGCGCGACCATGCCGGCGCCGACCAGCGCCGCGCGGAGCGGCTTGTCGCGAGGCGTGACCGAATCAGAGGCCCGAACGCTGTCCGACATGGATCTCCCTTTTTTCGTCGACGCTACCCTGCGCCGCCGGCAAATTCGAGCGCGGCGACGCGGCCTCCAGGAACGCCAGTGTCGCGGCGCGCATCGCGGGCGTCTCGACGTGTCCGGCTCGCCGCTCGACATGGAAGCGCAGCGCCTCGGCGGCGCCCGCTTCGGCGTAGCCGCGCTCGAGCTCAGCGCGGGCTCGGTCGAAGGCGTCGGGCGGCGTCGACCAGTCTCGCATGCCGGCGCCGATGAAGAGCGGCCGCGGCGCGGCGAGCGCGGCGATCCGGCCCGTCGACCAGCTTTGCAGCAGCCCGGGAACCGTCATGTAGACGCCATGGCCGGCATGCGCGCCGCTTCGGACCAAGGTTTCGAGATCGGCGAAGGCGCAGAGCGACGCGGCGCAGGCGACGCGCGGATCGAGCGCGGCCAGCCAATAGGCGCAGGTCGCGCCCATCGAGAAGCCGAGCGCGCCGATGCGGTCGCCCTGAACCGTCGGTTGCCGCGCCAACCATCCGATCGCCGCCGAGAACTCGGCGAGCATCTGACCGAAGAGCGTCCGGCCGCGCCAGAGATGCGCCTTGGCGCGCGTCGCTTCGTCCGGCGTCCGACGCGCGCCGAAGGAAGGCGCCTCGACGGCGAGCGCCGCGATCCCGCGTCGCCTCAGATCGGGCGCATACGGGCCGACAAGCGCCGGGCGGCCGTCGACGAGCTCGGCGCAGCCGGTCTCGTATCGGTTTCCGTGCGCGTGGAGATAGAGGACCGCCGGCGCCGGCGGCGCGCCGTCCGGCGGGCGCAGGAACAGCGCCGGGATCGGCTCGCCGTCCTCGGCCGCGAAGCTCAGCGCCTCGAGCGGCCAGCCGTCGAGATCCGAGAGGCGCCGGCGCTCGGGCTCGGCGAAGGCGCTTCCGGCGACGCGCCAGCCGAGAAGCGCCTCGAGATCGCGGCGCGCCGCCGAGGCGTCGATCGGGGCCGCGCGCGCCGTCATGACCTCAGGCCGCCTTCGCGAAGCGGCCGAACGCGCCGCCATGGAAGAGCAGCGGATCGCCGGCGTCGCTCGACGCGGCGCGCAAGACCTCGGCGACGAAGATCACGTGATCGCCGCCGTCATACGCGGCGTATTTGCGGCACTCGAACCGCGCCAGGCAGCCCTCCAGGATCGGAACGCCTTCCGCGTTCTCGCGCCAGAGGCCGCAATCGAACGCCTCGCCGGATCGGGCGAAGGCGTCGCAGACGTCCCTTTGCGCGTCGGCGAGGACGTGGACGGCCATATGCTCCGCCGCGGCGAAGCGCTCGTAGCGGCGCGAGGCGCGCGCCAGCGACCAGAGCGCGAGCGGCGGATCGAGCGACACCGACGAGAAGCTGTTCGCCGTGACCGCGACGCGGCCGAGCGGGCTCGACGCGGTCACCACCGTCACGCCGGTGGCGAAGCGCGCGAACGCGCGGCGCAGCGCCTTGCCGCCATCGGCGCCGAGATCGACGGTCTGCATCGATCCGGCCTCGCGCGCCGCGCGACGCGGCGCGGCGGCGCGCTCCGGTTCGGTCGCGTCGGACGAGGCCGACGCCTCCAAGCTCGGGGCGGTGGTGAAGGTCATCGGCGAATTCCTGCGGCGAGCGGCGTTTGCGGCGGCGCGTCGGGAACGCGGCCATACGCCTCGGGAAGGGAGCATGTCTTCAGCTGCGGCAGCACGCGCGCGCCGAAATGGCGGCATTCCTCGAGATGCGGATAGCCCGAGAAGATGAAGGCGCGGACGCCCATCTTCTCATAGGCCTCGATCTCGGAGAGCACCTGATCGGCCGAGCCGACGATCGCCGCGCCGCAGCCCGAGCGCGCGCGGCCGATCCCGGTCCAGAGATGGCGCTCGACATAGCCGAATTTGTCGGCGAGCTCGCGCGCCTTCGCTTGATGCGCGACGCCGAGCGAGATCGCGTCATGCGCGCGGGCGCGGATCAGCTTGCCGTACTCGTCGTCGAGGCGGCTCGCCAGACGCTCGGCGTACTCGCGCGCCTCGGCTTCGGTGTCGCGGACGATCACATGGACGCGCAGCCCGTAGTCGAGCGTGCGGCCGTAGCGCTCGGCGACCGCGTTCACCGCCTTCATGCGCTCGGCGATCCGCTCCTTCGGCTCCGGCCACATCAGATAGACGTCGCAATGCCGTCCGCAGAGCTCGAGCGCGTCCGGCGAATAGCCGCCGAAATAGAGGAGCGGCCCGCCGGTCTGATAGGGCTTGGCCGGATCGGTCGTCAGGCCTTCGAAACGGTAGATCTCGCCGTCGTAGTCGATCTCGTCGCGCGTCCAGGCCTGCTTCAGGATCTCGACCACCTCGTGCGAGCGCCGATAGCGATAGGCGCTCTCGACGCGCTCGCCCGGAAAGTCCGAGGAGATGACGTTCACCGTCAGCCGGCCCTTCAGCATATGGTCGAGCGTGGCGATGGCGCGGGCGAGCATGATCGGCTGCATCTCGCCTCAACGCACCGCGGCGAGCATGTTGATGCGCTCGGTGATCGGCGCGCAGCCGGCGACGAAAGAGAGCGTGTCCTGGCCGACCTGATAGGAGGACGGGCAGAGGATGTTGCGAAAGCCCTGCTTCTCCGCTTCGAGCAGGATCGCGCTGCAATGCTCCCAGCTCGAACGCAAGGCGCCGTCCGGCACGCCGAGATAGGCGTAGTCGTCCGAGCACAAGGCGGCGAACCAGGACACCTCCAGCGCGCCAAGATCCGGCGATGTGACAGGCACGACCGTCATTTCAGCGCTCCTCGCGATTGCGCTCGTTCGCGGCGTCTTTTCGCTTGCGTAGCATTCCGCTTGATGTAGATCAATAGTGCATCAATTCTCACTGAAGCGACCGAAAGCCGATCCGCGCATGGCGGAAGCCACCACTCCGGGAGCGCTGCCGCGCTACCTTCAGATCAGCGCGCTCTTGATCCGCGAGATCGAGGCCGGGCGGCTCCTCGACGGCGAGCGGCTGCCGCCGGAGCGCGAGCTCGCGCGGACGCTGGGCGTCGCGGTCGGCACCTTGCGCAAGGCGCTGTCGGAGATGGAGCGGCGCGGGCGGCTCGAGCGGCGGCACGGCTCGGGAAACTATGTCCGCGCCGGCGGCGGGCCGGCGGGCGTCTACGCGTTCTTTCGCCTGGAGCTGGCCGAAGGCGGCGGCTTGCCGACCGCCGAAGCGCTCGATCTGCGGCGCATGACGAAGCCCGCGGACTTGCCCGATTTCGGCGCGTCCGAGGAGGCGCATCGCATCCGCCGCCTGCGTCGGCTCAACCGGACGCCGGTCGCGGTCGAGGAGATCTGGCTCGACGGCGCCTGCGCCGAGACGCTCGAGGCGAAGGCGCTCTCGGAGTCGCTCTATCTCCATTACGAGACCGCGCTCGGGCTGCGCATCGCTCGGGTCGAGGACCGGGTCGGCGTCGGCGGCGCGCCGGACTGGGCGCCGGAGACGTTCGCGCCGGCGCCCGGCGCGCCCTGCGGTCTCGTCGAGCGGCTGAGCCGCGCCGAGGACGACCGCGTCGTCGAGTTCTCGCGCAACTGGTTCGACGCCGATCGGGCTCGATACGTCTCGCGCATACGGTAGGAAAAGATGGTGAGAAGCCTCCGCTACGGCCTGATCGGCGCCGGAATGATGGGCCAGGAGCACATCCGCAACCTCGCGCTGCTCGAAGGCGCGCAGATCGCCGCGATCTACGAGCCCGACGCCGCGATGCGCGCGGCGGCGGCCGCTTTGGCGCCAGAGGCCGAACTGGCGCAGAGCTTCGAAGCGCTCCTCGCGGCGCCGGGCCTCGACGCCTGGGTGATCGCCTCGCCCAACCATCTCCATGTCGAGCAGCTCGAGCGCATCGCCGCGTCGCGGCCGCTGCCGGCGCTGGTCGAGAAGCCGCTCTACGCCGCTGCGGCGGACGCGGAGCGGATCGCGGCGCTCGCCGCGCGCTATCCGGCGCTGATCTGGGTGGCGATGGAGTATCGCTACATGCCGCCGATCGCGGCCTTTCTCGAACAGGCCGAGGCGGCGACCGGCGGGATCCGCATGCTCACGATTCGCGAGCACCGCTTTCCCTTTCTCGACAAGGTCGGCGCCTGGAACCGGTTCAACCGCAACACCGGCGGCACCTTGGTCGAGAAATGCTGCCACTTCTTCGACCTGATGCGGCTGGCCCTTCGCTCCGAGCCCGTGCGCGTGACGGCGTCGGCCGGGCAGGCGGTGAACCATCTCGACGAGGTCTATGACGGCGAGCGGCCGGACGTCTGGGACCACGGATACGTCATGGTCGACTTCGAGAGCGGCGCGCGCGCGATGCTGGAGCTCTGCATGTTCGCCGATGGCGCGCGCTACCAGGAGAGCCTCTGCGCCCTCGGCGGCGTCGGCAAGATCGAGGCGCTCGTCCCGGGACCTCAGCGCCATTGGCCCGCCGCGCGCGGGCCGCAGCCCGCGCCGAAGCTGATCGTCAGCCCGCGCGGAGCGGAACCGGAGCGCGAGATCGAGATCCCGGTCGACCCCGAGCTCCTCGAGGCCGGCGATCATAACGGCGCGACCTTCTACCAGCACCAGCTCTTCCGACAGGCGGTGCTCGACGGCGGCGCGCCGGCGGTGTCGCTCGCCGACGGCGCGGCGGCGGTGCGCATGGGCCTCGCGGCGCAGATCTCGGCCGAAGAGGGAAGGACGGTGACGCTGTGACGGCGCGCCGACAGCGCGAAGCGCCGCGGCTCTCGACGAAACGGCTGCGGTCGACGCAAGGAACGGGCGCGGCGGCGCTCGCTCTCGCGTCGCGCGCCCTGCTCGTCGTCGTGGCGCTTCCATGGCGTATCTGGCCCACAGATCATCCGTCGTGTGACGGCAGATCTCTACGCCACTACGCCGTGGGCCCAAACCCCTAAGGCGAGAAGGACGAGAAGGCGCGGTCGACGATTTGGCCGATATGGTCGTAGCGCTCCGGATCTTCGGTGGCGACCACGACGAAGCCGATGACGCGCTCGGTCAGCTCGCCGCAATCGATCGCGAGCGTATCCTGCGTGTCGATGAAGATCGCGCCGCGGTCGGTGTTCCGGCATTTGCCGTAGATCTCGCGGCAGACCGCATGGGCGCGCGACACGCACTCGGCGAAAGTGATTTCGGTCGAGGCGAAGTAGTTCCACTGCATGTCCGGGCCTTCGGCGGCGGCCGGAGCCGCGAACGCGGCGAGAGCGGCGGCGCACGCCGCGGCGCGGATGGGCGAGATGATTTTCAGAACGCGCATTTTTCCTCTGCGATGTCGGGCTCGGCGAACCTGCGCGCGACACGCGCGCTCGCAAGGAGCATTGGCGTCGCCCATGCGACTGTCAATTGGCCTCTGGCCTCGCGCGCGGCGTCACGACCGTCGCCACTCCCGCGCGCGCAGCTCCGAGACCGCGTTGGCGTGCGCGTCGAAGCCTTCATAGGTCGCGAACCGATGCGTGTGCGGCGCGGTCTCGTCGTAGCCGCGGCGGGTCAGGTGCCCGATCGAGGACGATTTCATGAAGTCGCGCACGCCGAGCGGCGAGTGGATCGTCGCGGCGCCGGCCGTCGGCAGCACGCAGTTCGGACCCATCAGATAATTGGCGATCGAGCCGACCGCGTGCTCGCCGAGCAGGATCTCGCCGGCGTTGCGGATCTCCGAGAGATGCTCGAAGGGCGTCTGCGAGTGGATCTGCAGATGTTCCGGCGCATAATCGTTGATGAAGGCGTAGGCCGTCTCGCGGTCCGGCGCGAGCGCGACGCCGCCGCTGTCGCCGGTGAGGACGGTTCGCGAATAGCCGGCGAGTTCGGGCCGCATCCGCGCCCAGAACTCGGGCGTCGCTTCGATCACGGCCTCGGCGATCTCGCGGCTCCAGGTGACGAGGAAGACCGAGCTGTCGGGTCCGTGCTCGGACTCGATGAGCATGTCGAGCGCCGCCAGGCGCGGGTTGCAGCTCTCGTCGGCGAGCACGACGCTCTCGCTCGGGCCGGCCGGCAGGCGCGACGCGATCTCGGCGGCGAGGAGGCGCTTGGCGGCGACGAACCACGGGCTGCCCGGCCCTTCGATCTTCGCGCATCTCGGCACGGTCTCTGTGCCGAAGGCGGCCGCGGCGACGGCGAGGGCGCCGCCGGCCTTGTAGACGCGGCCGACGCCGGCGATCTCGGCGGCGACGAGAGTCGCGGCGTCGATGCGGCCGTCGGCGCCCGGCGGCGAGAGCAGGATCGGATCGGGCACGCCGGCGACGATCGCCGGAATGCAGGTCATGAGCGTGACGGAGGGAAAGGCGCCCTTGCCGCGCGGCGCGTAGAGGGCGGCGCTGTCGATCGGCGTCCAGCGCTCGCCGACAAGGACGCCGGGCCGGATCTCCATCATCTCCATCGCGCGCGGCTTCTGAGCCTCATGGAAGCGGCGGATGTTGTCGGCGGCGTAGCGCAGCGTCTCGACGAGCTCGGGATCGAGCGCCGCCCGCGCTTCGGCGAATTCGGCCTCGCTCGCTCGGATCGCGCCGGAATCGAGCTCGACATCGTCGAAGATCTCAGCGTAACGCGCGAGCGCCGCGTCGCCCTCGGAGCGGACGGCCTCGATCACCGGCGCGACCTGCGCCATGAACGGGCCGAGATCGTCCTCGGCGCGCGTCAGGAGCGCGGCGCGATCCGCCGCCGTCAGCTTGTCGAGCTCGTGGACCGCCGGCCGGGCGCCCGCCGCTTCCTTGGCCGGCGGCGCCGACGAAGAGCCGAGATCTTCGGTTGTCATCGCGTCTTTCCTCAATTGCGCCGCTCGCCCTAATTCGGCGATTCGCCCGACGTCAAGGCCGCGGCGACTGGCGTCGGCGCCGTCGCGCAACCGGAAACGTCACATTTTTCGCCGCTTGCGGCCCGTTTTTCATCGCAACGCGCTGAAAACTTTCATCTCTGCGACTTGAGGCGTATGGGAGCCTTGGCGAGCGCGCGTGATCGAACCCGGCGCGTCGCCGCAGGAAAGGGCCATGAGAACCGCGTTTGTCATTCGCGCGCCGTCGGACCGCGCAGCGGCGACGGAGCTGAGCGAGGCGCTCGAGCCGGCCGGGCTCAAGCTCGCGCCGCGTCCGGTCAAGGGCGATCGCTGCGAGATCGAGACGATCGCGGCGCGCATGAAGGGCGCCGACGCGGCCGTCGTCCTGATCTCGGCGCGATCGGCCGCGTCGCTCGAGTTTCGGCGCGATCTGCATCTCGCGCTTCTCTACGATCGGCCGATCGTCGTCGGCGCGCTCGACCGAGACGTCGATCTCGCGCCGCTGGTCGGCGATCGGGAAATCCTGATCGGCACGCCCTATGCGACGAAGCCCGACGAGCTCCGCGCGCGGCTTTCGAATTCGGTCTATGTGGGCGCGGCCGCGCTCGTGCCGGCGGCGGCGTTGGCGGTTCCGGAGCCGGGCGAGGAGCCGGTCGCCCAAGAGCCTGCTCGGGAGCCGCCGTCCGAGGCGCCGCCCTTCGCCGAGCGCGTCGCGCCGCTGGTCGAGCGCGTGCGCAAGGAGGTCGCGGTCGCCGCCGCGCCGTTGGCGAGCGGCGAGGTCGAGACGGACGCGCTCGGTTTCCCGAAATCGCCCGAGTCGATGCTGGCGCGGTGGCGTCTGATCAAGCCGTCGGCCGCGATCGAGGATTTTCAGGCCTTTCACGACGACTATCGCGACGATCCCTATTTCGGACCGCTTGCGGCCGAGGCCGTCGGCGCGCTCAGGCGCCGGCAATTCGCGCGCGGCGCCGGCGGCGTCTTCCGTTGGGTCCTCGGAACGGCGACGGCGGCGGCGGCCTTCGGAGCGGCGCTCTTCTTCTGCGCCGACGGCGGATGCTTCGCGCCGAGCGAGGTCCAGCGGAGCGTGGCCGCGGCGACGCTCGCGCGGACCGATGGCGGCGACGTCTCGGCGGCGGTCGCCGCGCTGCGCGAGGAGGCCGACGATCTGAGCGCGGCGCTCGCCGACGAACAGGCGAAGACGCGCCGCCTCGAGGCCGCGCTCGAGACGACGCGCCGAGAGCTCGCCTTCGCCGAGCGCGCCGTCGACGCGGCGGCCGCGGCGCGGAGCGCCGACGAGAGCGACGCGGACGCCGAGCGTCGCCGCGCGGAGGCGGCCGAACGCGAGGTCGTCCGGCTCGAACAGCGCGTCGCCGCGCTCGAGCGCGCCGCGGCGCAGGTGCGCGCTTCGACCGACGAGACGGCGGCCTCGACGATCGCGCGGCTCACGGGCCGGATCGAGGACCAGGAGCGGGCGCTCGAAGAGGCTCGAACGGCGGCGCGCGCCGCGGCGACGCGGGTCGACGCCGCCGAGCGCCGCGTCGCGGAGGCCGAGGAGCGGGCGCGCCGGGCGCTCGCCGAGGCCGAGGCGGCGGAGCGGCGGCT
>CAZPTD010000070.1:0-14772 GCA_964588915.1 uncultured Neomegalonema sp.
GGCGCAGTTGAAGACCACCGGGCCGAAGATCGAGCGGTTCGCCTCCTCGTACATGACCGCCTGGCCGACGACGGAAAGCCCCATGCCGCCGCGCGCGGCCGGCGCCTGCGGCGCCCAGAGTCCGGCCGCCTTCGCCTTGGACCGAAGCCGGTCGAGCGCCGCGTGCGCGATATTCTCGTGTTCGTCCCAGTTGGCGCGGTCGGCCTCGACCGGCAGGATCTCGGCCTCGACGAAGGCGCGCGCGCGGCGCCGAACGTCCTCGATCCCGGCCGGCAGAGCGAAGCCGAGGACCGCATCGTCATTTCCGTCTGTCATCTTCTTTTCTCCAGCCCAATCGGCCGCATCGTCTCCGCGGCGCGCCGCGACGAAGGGCGAAGCGCCCTGAGGAGCGGCCCGGCTCATCGAGGCTGTTCGCCTCTCTTCGCCGCGCGTCTCGTCACGGCGCGCGCCGGGCGACGAGGAAGGTCGCGCCCATCGGCCCGGCCGTCTCGGCGCGCTCCGCTCCGGCCGCGACCTCGATGGTCTCGCTCTTTCCCGAAGACGCTCGATCCGCCCGCGGAGCTCGCCGCGCCGGCGGCGCTCGGCGTCGTCCCAGGCGGTCAGCGCCTGATAATCGGGCACGAAGCCGAGCCCCTTGCGCGCGTCCGAGGAGACGACCGTCTGCGACGTGACGACGTCGATCACCGCCGGCGCGTTCGCAAGCGCGCGTCCGAGCGCCGGCGCGAGCTCCGCGGGATCCTCGATCCGCTCGCCATGGGCGCCGAGCGCGCGCGCCATCGCGGCGTAGTCGGAATGGCGCAGCGTCGTGCCGACGACCCGGCCGCCGTAATTCACCTCCTGGTCGTAGCGCTCGATGTTCCAGGCGGCGTTGTTGGAGACGATGAACACGACCTTGGCGCCGTGCCGAACGGCGGTGTCGACCTCCATGGCGTTGACGCCGTAGGCGCCGTCGCCGTTCACCGAGATCACCTGCCGATCGGGACAGGCGAGCGCGGCGGCGACGGCGAAGGGAACGCCGACGCCGAGGCAGCCGAAGGCGCCGGCGTCCATATAGGTCCGCGCCTCGAGGCCGACGCGCGCGAAGCTGAGGAGATCGCCGCCATCGGCGATCGCGACGTAGTCGGGCTCGGCGACCGACTTGATCGCGTCGAAGATCGCCGCCGGATGGATCTTGCCGTCGGCGCCGCGCGTCGGCGCCGCCTTCTTCGCCTCCGGGCGCGTGCGCTCGCGATGGCGCGCGCGCAGCGACTCCGTCCATTCCGCCTCGACGCCGGGCTCGCGGTCGCCCGCCGCCTCGACGAGCGCGGCGAGCGCCAGGCCCGGGCTCGCCAGGATCTCGGGCGCGCCGCGGCGGTTGTCGACGAGCTCGCCGGCGGTGTCGGCGATGCGCACGAAACGCGCGTTCGGGAACACCGCCGGCGAGCCGTAGCCGAGCTGATAATCGAGCTTGCGGCCGATGACGACGACGAGGTCGGCCTCGGTCATCGCCGCGGCGCGGACGGCGCCGACGACCGAAGGATGGTCGCCCGGCACGAGGCCGCGGCTCTCCTGGGTGTCGAGATAGACGGCGCCCGAGGCGTCGAGGAAACGGACGAGCTCAGGCCCGGCGCCGCGGGCGCCGCGGCCGGTGACGACGAGCGGCCGCCGCGCGCTCCAGATCGCGTCCGCCGCCGCCTGGATCGCGACCGGATCGGGCGAGAGGACGCGGGCCGGCTTCGCGCGCATCCAATCGTCGAGCACGAGCGCGGCCGGCACATGGGCGCGCAGCACGTCGGTCGGGATCTCGAGATAGACCGGGCCGGGCTCGCCGAGATCGCCCATCGCGCGGGCGACCGCCTCGTCGAGCTCGCGGATCACCTGGTCGGCGACGCGAGCTGTCCGCGCCTGCCGGCAGACCGGCCTCAGGATGTCGACATGCGGGATGTCCTGGAGCGGGCCCATATCCGCCTGCGGCCGCTTGGCGCAGCCGCCGATCAGCAGCACCGGCGCGCGCGCCAGCGACGCGTTGGCGACGCCGGTCACGCAATTGGTCACGCCCGGACCGGCGGTCGCCATCGCGACGCCGAGCGCGCCGGTCAGCTCCGCATGGGCGTGCGCCATATGCACGGCCGCGCATTCATGGCGGACGTCGACGATGCGGATCCCGAGCCGCGCGACATGGTCCCAGATCGGCTGGATATGCCCGCCCTGGAGGCCGAACACGCGGTCGACGCCGCGCGCTTTCAGGAACTGCGCGATCCAGGCGGCGCAGGATTGCTCGTCCTGGTTGAGATCATTGGTCGTCATCGGTTTCCTCTCCCGCCTCGTTCTCGGGCCGTCGGTTCAGTTCTTGTCGGATGAAGGGTCGGCGAAGCGCGCGCGGAGCTCGCGGTGAAGCACTTTGCCGGTCGCGGTGCGCGGCATCTCGGCATGGGCGAGAAAACTCAACGTCCGCGGCCGCTTGAAGCCGGCGATCCTGTCGCGGCACCATTCCAGGAGCTCGGCCTCGCTCGCCGACGCGCCCTCGCCGAGGACGACGACGCCGTGGACGCGCTCGCCCCATTTCTCGTCCGGCAGGCCGATCACCGCCACGTCCATGACCGAGGGATGCGCGCCGAGAACCGCCTCGACCTCGGAGGGATAGATGTTCTCGCCGCCCGAGATGATCATGTTCTTCTTGCGGTCGATCAGCCGGATGAAGCCGTCGCCGTCGCGCAGCGCCATGTCGCCGACGGTGCAATAGTCGCCGCGGAAGGCTTCCGCCGTCTTCTCCGGCCGCCGCCAATAGCCGTCGAAGGTGTAGGGATTGGACGAGTAGAGTTCGCCGGGCTGGCCGTCCGGAACCTCTGCGCCCGTCTCGTCGAGGAGCTTGATCGGCGCGGAGCCGACGCATTCGCGCCCGACCGTGCCGAGATGCGTGAACTGCTCGTCCGGATGGAGCATGGTGACCCAGCCCGCCTCGCTCGAGCCGTAGAGCTCGAAGAGGCCGGAGTTGGGTAACATCTCCTTCACCGCGCGCTTGGTCTCGACGCGGGCGGGCGCCGAGGAGATCATCAGCTTCGAGACGCGCTCGAGCGAGGCGCGGCCGCGGGCTTCGGCGGAGAGGCCGAGCATCATGATGTAATGGGTCGGCACCAGCGAGGTGAAACTCGCGCCCAGCTGGCCGAGCGCGTGGAGGCAGTGCTCCGGGTCGAAGCTCTTGCGCGAATAGATGCTGGTCGTCGCGCCGCAATAGGCGAAGGCGCTGAAGAAATTCAATGAGTTGGCGTGGCACATCGGCATGACGAGAAGCGCGTCTTCGCCGCGGCCGAGCCCGAGCTCGATCTCGGTGACGAGCGAGAGCAGCGCCGCGCCTTTGTGGCTCCGGATCACGCCTTTCGGGGCGCCGGTGGTGCCGGAAGTGTACATCAGCGACCACGGATCGCCCGAGGCGACGGCGACGCCCGGCTCCGTCTCGCGCGCCTCCGCCAGGAGCGCCTCGTAGGCGCGCCAGCCGGCCGGCGCGGCCTCGGCGCCGAAATGGATGAAGTTCTTCTCGGGAACCGAGAGCCCGGCCCGCGCCTCTTCGACGAGCCCGTGGAGCCCGTCCTCGGCGATCACCGCGGCGCTCTCGGCGTTCTCGACGATGAAGGCGATCTCGCTGGCCGCCAGCCGGAAATTGATCGGCGCGACGATGAGGCCGGCCTTGGCCGCGGCGACATAGATCTCGGCCCATTCGACGGCGTTGTGCGCCAGCGCCGCGACGCGGTCTCCCTTCTCGAGCCCGAGCCCGAGCAGCGCGTTGGCCAGACGGCAGGCGCGTCGATCCCATTCGCGGAAGGTCATGGCGCGTTCGAGGTCGCGGGCGCCGATTTTGTCCGGCTGGAGCCGGGCCTGCGCGGCCACGGTCCGCCCGAGCGTCAGAAGCTCTTTCATCGATCTGACTTTCTTCAATCCGCTCAGGCGCGCCGGCGGCGCGTCGGAGCGGTTTCCTCACCTCCGTCGGATCTTGTTCGGTCGGCGCCGACATCGCCGTTCGCCTGGTCGCCGCCCTCGAACGCGTCCTCGAGCCGCTCGGCGGCGAGTCGGACATGCCGCGCCGCGCGCTCGGCCGCAGCGGCCGCGTCGCCGGCGACGATCGCGTCGAGGATCCCGCGATGCTGCTCCCAAATCGCCGGGCCCGGCTCGGCGACGCGCAGGACGTCGCCCATGACGCGGCGCAGATACCGCCAATGCGGCTCCGCCGTCGTCGCGAGGAGCGGATTGCCCGAGGCCTCGTAGACGAAGCGATGGAAGGCGACGTCGGCGCCGATCATCCGCGTCACGTCGTCGGCGGCGACGGCGGCGAGCCCTTCCGCCATCGCCTCTTCGCCATGTCCCGCAATCGCCGCCGCGACGCGCCGGTCGGCGCGCGCCCGCGTCGCCGCGCGCCGCGCCGCCAGCTCGTCGAGCGCGCCGCGGATCTCGTAGCGCTGGCGCATCGCGTCGAGATCGAGCGGCGCGACATAGAGCCCGCGGGCGCCGAGCTCGCGCACGAGCCCGTCATTCTTCAAGAGCGCCATCGCCTGCTGGATCGGTTGGCGCGAGACGCCGAGCCGCTGGGCGAGGTCCTCCTGAACGAGATGCGTGCCGGGCGCGAGCGCGCCTTCACAGATCTCGTCGAGGATCGCCTGATAAGCCTGCTCGGCCCGGCTCGGTCGCGGCTCGATGCGCTTCATGGTTTTGGACTCCGCACTCTGAATTCAGTATGCAATGGAACAAGTCCTGTCAACCGCGAAACCGCGGCATGGCGACCGCCGCGCCGGCGGTCGTTCAGGATCGGCGGCGTCGCCGCGATCACCTCGGTCGAGATGGTTCGGAGGAGGCGCTCAGCCGTTCTCGTCGGGCGCGCAGCGCGTCAGCGCCTTCGCCGCCTCGAAGCCGAGCTCGACCGTCTCGGCGCCGTCGAAATAGACGAAGCGGAGGCGCTCGCGCTTCGAGGTCATCCGCGCCGGCAAGGGCGCGTAGCGAAAGCCGCCGCCGCCGAGCAGCGGCGTCGCCGAGCCGATGTCGGTCTCGGTCGCCTGCTCGACGCGCAGGAGCGCGAGACGGCGTCCGTCGCTGCGCCGGCCCGGCGTTCGCGCCATGCGGCTCTGGATCCCGGATACGCCTTCGGCGTTCCGGGATGACGACGATCGAGCGTCGCCGCGAGCAGGAACCGCGCCGGCCGCGAGACCTTCTCGTTGACGACGCGCATCGGCATTCCTCGCACGAGGCCGAGCCGACGCCCGATCGCCGTCATCCCGGCCGCGCGCGCAGCGCGCAGAGCCGGGATCCAAGGGCGCGGCGCGCCGCCGCCTCGCGACGCGCCCGCGCTCAATAGACGGCGGCGATGACCGGCGGCTCGATCTCGCGAAACTCCGGCTTCGGCCAAGCGATCACGCGATGGCCGCGCGCCGGATCCCGGTTCGCCGTCGTCACGACAAAGCCGCCTTCGGCGCGGCGGCGCGCGACCCGCCGCGGCGCTTCGCCCGGCGGCGCGTATTCCGTCGCCGACACGAGATGCACGATCCGATAGCCGCGCCGACGGAGCTCGCGCAGCACGGTCGGCAGCGCCCGCGACGTCCGGCGCAGCGGGTCGTGGAAGAGGACGACGCCGCCGCCGCGCCGCTCGACCCGCGTCAGCGTCCATTCGATCACCTTCTCGGTCGTCGCGTTCGACCGCGTGTCGCCGCTGTCGACGTCGATCGAGAGCGACATGATCCCGCGCTCGCTCAGATAGTCGAGAAGCGCCGAGCTGTCGGAGAGGCCCGGAAAGCGGAAGAGCGCCGCCGGCGGCCGGCCGAGCGCCGCCTCGAGCCTCTGAAAGCCGCGCTCGATCTCCCGCGTCGCCTCGTCGAAGCTGCGCCGCGCGAACGGCATCGGGTGGCTCCACGTATGCCCGGCGATCGTGTGGCCGTCGGCGGCGGTCTCCGCGAGGATCTCCGGATGGGCCTCGGCGGCGCGGCCGGTGACGAAAAACGTCGCCTGGACGCAGAACTCGCGCAGGGTCGCCAGGATGTCGCGGGTTGCGCGCGGGTTCGGGCCGTCGTCGAAGGTCAGCACCACCTCTTTCGGCCCGAGAAAGGCCGAGGTCGACTCGTAGCCGCGGCGGCCGGCGCCGTAATGGCGCCCGGCGCTCGGATCGAGTTCGACGACGCGCGTCACGCCGAAGGCGTCCGGACCGGTTTCGCATTCGGGCCCGGCGGCCGGCGCGGGACGGCGGACGGCGGCCGTCTCGAGCGGGGGCGCGGGTTCCGGCGTCGAGGCCGCGGTCTCGAACCCGAGCGCCGCCGCGGCGCGCTCGACGACGAACTCGAGCGACGCCGTCGTCGCGCGAGCGGGAAGGAGCGGCGAAACGCCGCCCGCCTCGATCGACGCAGGCGCCGCGTCGCCGATCTCCGGCGCTTCCGCGAACGCGGCGCTTTGCCAAAACAGAACGCCTGCGCCGATGCAAAGCGCGGCGAGACGCGACGTCGGGTTCATAATGAATTGAAAGCGACCGAGCATGCCTGATCCTCCAGAGCCGTCGCCCTTTCTGGGCAAGCGCCGGACCAGTTCTGGCCGCGTCGTGCCGAGAGACTGCCGCGTTAGGGTTGATATTTCGCGGACGCGCGCCGGATTTTCGCCCCGCCAGGGCCGATGTCCCGAAGGTCCGGCCGCTCGGCTCCGGCTCCCGGCTCTGCGCGCTTCGCGCTCGGTCGGGATGACGGTCCCTCTTCAAGCCGTGCTCTGAAGACCTCGCCGAGGAGCGGCGATCCGCCAATTCCCTCCGAGTCGGATTGAGTTTAGAAGAAGCGCGAATTCGATTCTGGGAAGGCGGCGATGGACTGGACGACGGCGCTCATCCTCGCCGGCGCGCTCGGCGCGGCGGCGGTTCTGCTGATTCTCGTCATCCGCGCGCGCCGCCGCCGCGCGCATCTCGGTCTCGCAGCGAAGGACGCGGCGCCGGCTCTGCGCCAGCCGCCGGCGGTGGAGGGCGACGTCACCGTCGTCTTGCCGAGCGGCGCCGCGACGGCGCGGATCCACTATGTCGTCGCCGGGCCGGTCGACGCCGAGGCGCCGCCGATCGCGCTCATCCATGGGCTCGGCGGCTCGATCCGACATTTCACCGGCACGCTGATGCCGGAGCTCGCCCGCGCGCATCGCGTCGTCGCCTTCGACCGGCCGGGCTACGGTCTGTCGACGCGGCCGCAGGAAGGCGCGGCGCGGCTTCGGGATCAGGCGGCGATCCTGCGCTCGGCGCTCCAGCAGCTTGGCCTCGCGCGCCCGGTTCTGGTCGGGCACTCCTTCGGCGGCGGCGTCGCCCTCGCCTACGCCCTCGCCCATCCCGAGGACGCGTCCGGTCTCGCCCTCCTCGCGCCGGCGGTCTTTCCCTTCAGCATGAAGCCGCCGCTTCCGGACAAGACCGTCGACAGCCCGGCGCTCCGGCGCACGCTCGCCTACACCGTCGGCCCGGTCATGGCGCGGCGCAACGCCGAGACGACGCTCGGCGCCGCTTTCGGGCCGCAGACGCCGCCGGACGACTACGAGACGGCCGGCGGCGGCGCCTACGCGCTGCGGCCGAGCCAGCTCGAGGCGATGATGGAGGACGGCTCGATCCTGCGGCCGGATCTCGAGGCGTTGGCGCCCGGCTATCGCGGGCTCAAGGCGCCGATCGCGGTGCTGTTCGGGATGGCGGATCAGATCCTGACTTACGAAGATCACGGTCCGCCGCTCAAACGCGCCGCGCCGCACGTGACTTTGCGCACTCTGGACGGCGTCGGTCATATGCTGCCCTTCGTCGCGCGCGACGCCTGCCTCGAGACGATCCGCGAGGTCGCGCTCTCGAAGGAGGCGCTGCGACGCTGGCGCGGCGCCTGACGCGCGGCGACGCGGCGCCGGCCTTGAGAAGGGATGTGTTGCATGGAGACGTTCGCGAGCATTCAGCTGTGGCTCAATCTCACCGGTCTGATGTCGGACTTCACCGGCGTCATCTTGCTGGCGCATGAGTGGCGCGTCGCGATGCGCGCCGAGCGCCATGAGGCCGCGCTCGCCGAACGCGAGGCGCTGCTCGAGACGCCGCCGTCGGTCCCGCGGCCGGGCGGGCCGCATCGCGAGATGTTCGACTACATGGACCGCAAGCGCAAATCGAACCAGAGGGCCATGCGCGCGCGAACGGCGTTCACGAGTCGCAGCAAGTGGTTCGTGCTCGCCTTCGCCTTCATCGCCGTCGGTTTTCTGCTGCAGATCGTGGCGGCGATCCCGATTTGAGCGCCTCGACGCGACGGGCCAGCGCCGCCCGGTCGGCGCGCAGCCGGCCCGATTGGTCGACGAAACGCGCGTCGACCGCCGCGTCGGCCGCAGGCGACAGGGCGAGATAGAGACGGGCGAACAGCGCCCGCGCCGCCGGGCCGCGCCAACCCGCCGGCAGCGCGTCGAGCGGCAGGCGCGGATCCCGGAGCGCGATGCCTCGGAAGGCGTGCACCAGCATCAGCCGCGCGCCGAGCGCGTCCTCGGGCGCCGGCGGCGCCGCTTCGAGCGGCTCGAAGACGTCCATGAACGCCTCGATCCGCTCCTCGAGCTCGTCGAGCGGCCAGGCGGCGCGGACGAGCTCGGACAAATCGTCCTCGGTGGTCGCGAGGAAGCCGACGGCGTCGATCTCGGGCGGCGGATCGCCGCGATCGGGCGCGATGGCGAGCCCGGGCTGCGGAAAGCCGTAGCGGCTCGCCGCGAGCGTCTCGACGAGCGCCTCGCGGCCCGGTCCCTGCGGCAAGAGAACGAGCCGCCAGCCCTTGAGCGGCGCCGCGACCGGCTCGCGATAGATGCGCTCGGCGGCGCGGGCGAACTCTTCGCGGCCGGCCCCAGTCAACCGATAGAAGCTCTTGCGTCCGGCCTTGACGCCTTCGAGCCGTCCGGCGGCGACGAGCCGCGAGACGGCGGTGCGCACGCGGCTCTCGTTGATCCCGAGCGCGGCGCAGGTCTCGATGATGTCGCCCATCCAGAGCGCGCCGCCCCTCGGCGCGACGACGTCGCCGTAGATCGTGACGATGAAGGCGCCGGCGCGGATCGGATGCGCGTCGACGAGCGCTTGAAGCGGCAGATCGGGCATAGACCTCTCCAAAGATCAGGGGTCTTTAGCGGCTCCGCCGCGCCGCCCGCAATCGCGGGACGGCCCCGCGCCCGGCCGCGCCGGCTTATTCCGCGCCGCGGACTTGCGGCGCGTCCGGGCTGCGTGCGACTGTTCGTTCTCGAATTCGGCGCCGTCTTCACGACGCAACCATGAGAGAAGGGCGCATGGCGACGCTGCGCCGGAACCTTGCCATTCTGCTGCCCGAGCTCAAGGCGTTCGCGCGCTCGCTCGGCTGCGCCTCCGAGGACGTCGACGACGTCGCCCACTCCGCGATCGAACGCGCGCTCAACGCCTCCGATCCGCCGCAGGCGATCGACGCGCTCCGGCCCTGGATGTTCCGCACGATCCGCAATCTGCACACCGACGCCTGGCGCCGGAAGCGGCGGGAATCGACGTTTGTCGAGGACGCCGCCTATTGCGCGAGCCAGCGCGCCGGCTATGTCAAGGGCGCTGATACGGACGCATTGGTGCGGCTCGCCCTCGCGCAGATGTCGCCCTCCAACCGCGAGATCCTGCTCTTGGTCGACGTCTTGGGACTGAAATACGCCGAATGCGCCGCCGCTCTCGATATTCCGCTCGGAACGGTGATGAGCCGCGTCAGCCGCGCCCGCGGCGCGATGATCGCGCGTCTCGGCGAGCTCGATGCGGCCAAGAGCGCCGATCGCGGGACGTGACGCCGCGATGACGAGCGCCCCGACCGATCGCGAGCTCCTGAGCGCGTATGTCGACGACGAGCTGCCGCCCGAACTCCGCGCCGAGCTCGAGGCCCGCATCGCCGCGTCTACCGAGCTTCAGGCCGATCTCGAACGCCTGCGCGAGCTCAAGCGGTCGCTCGCCCGCCTGCGCCCGGAAACCGCCGCCGGCGCGTCGACGCGTCGCCGGTCCTTCGGCGACGCGGGACCGCGCGGGCGCGCCCGGCGCGTCGCCGCGATCGCCGCCGCCGCCATGGCGCTCTTCTTGGTCCTCGCCCTGCGCGACGACGCCGCGCTCGACGCGCATCCCGCGCTTTCGCTTCATGAGGGCTTCTCCGATCAGAGCTACGACGTCGCGGACCGGCTCGACGCCGCGCCGCTCGGCGTCCGCGCCACGGGCGCCGACCCGATCGGTCCCGAGGACGCGCCGGATCTCGCCGGGTCGCGCCTCGTCCTCGTCGCGACGGTCCGCGAGCGCCGAGAGGACGGGCTCTTCTCCGCCCGTCACTACCGCGGCGCGAACGGCTGCCGGCTCACCTTCGTCAGCATCGTCGGCGGCGGCGCGACGCCGGCGCTCGCGGGGATGGACCGGCGCATGCTGAGCGCGCGCTGGTCCGCGGGCGCCATCGAGCATTTCGTCTTCGCCGACGGCATGGATCCGGGCCGCTTCGCGGCGATCGTCGACTTCATCCGCGCCGGCACGACGGCCTATCGCGACTCGCCCGCCCTCGAAGTCGCGATGGCGCGCGCGACCGCTTCGGCCCGCCCCTGCGCGTGAGGCGCGGTCAGTTCGGGAAATGCGGCCGGTCGGTGTTGTAGTGCTCGGAGAGGTAGTCGAGGATGATCGTGCGCTCGGGCTCCTCGAGCTCGGCCATGCCCTGCTCCTCGACCATCCACTCGAAAAGATGGTCCCAGCGCTCGCGGGTCAGGCCCTGCTGCGCGACGATGCGCTCGGAGTGGCAGGCGGTGCAGGCGAAATAGGTCTCCTCGACGCCGGGCGCGACGAAGAGGACGCCGAAATCGCCGGCAATCTCGCCCTCTGCGGCCCCTTCGGCCGCGGCCGCGTCGGCGCTCGCGGTCGGCTCCGCCGCCCCGCCGAAATCGATCGGCGACGGGCCGTTCTGGTTGAGATACGCGATCACCTCGGCGCGCGCGACGGGATCGCCGAGCCCCTGAAACGTCATGATCGTCCCCGGAACCTCGGTCCTCGGCGCGGCCAGATAGACGTCGAGACGCTCCGGCGTCCAGTCGCCGCCGTAGTCGCGCATCGCCGGCGAGTAGCGCATATAGGTCTCGGACGACGCGACCGTCGCGCCGACCACGCCCCAGAGATTCGGGCCGACGCCGTCCCGTCCGCCCTCGTCGACGGTGTGGCACGAGCGGCATTGACGAAACACGCTTTCGCCGACCTCCGGATCGGCGGCGGCCAGCCGCTCAGCCAGCGCGGCGTCCTGCGCGCGCGCCGAGCCCGGCGCCAGAGATGCGGCGGCGACCGCGAGCGCGGCCGCAATCGAAGAAACGCGGATCATGGGACAGCTCGTTTCAGGGAAGAGATCTCGGGACGGGCTCACGCGGCGTCTCGGGCGGAGCGGCCCGCCCGAGACGCGAGGCGTTACGCGATCCGCACCGCGACGCGGTGCATGCTGTTGTTGAGGTAGCCTTTCGGGTTCCAATCGATCGCGAAGGGCTGCGCGGCGCCGGCGCTGTCGGTCGCCCGCGCCCAGACCTCGTAATAGCCCGGCTCCGGGAAGCTGGCGGTCGTCCGCCAGTTCTGCCAGGCGCCGTCATTGACCGGCGCGTCGAGCTCCGCCGTCATCCAGCTGGCGCCGAAGTCGATCGAGACGTCGACCGTGGCGATCGTGCGGTCGCCCGACCAGGCGTGGCCGCGGATCTCGATCGCGCTCTCGCCGCTCTCGACATTGGTCTCGGGGCTGGTGATCAGCGATTTGACCGGCATCCGCTCGATGATCTCGAACGCCTCTTCCGGCACGTCCTCGCCGGCCGCGACCGGATAGCTCGGCACGCGATAAGAGGTTCCGGTCATCTTCGGGCCGTCATGCACGACGTCGCGCAGCCAGATGCGGGTGAGCCATTTCTGCGAGCAGGAGCCGGGCCAGCCGGGCACGACCAGGCGCAAGGGCGCGCCGTTCATCGGATGGATGTCGCCGCCGTTCATGCCGAAGGCGATGAGCACGTTGTCGGTCATCGCCTTGTCGATCGGCAGGCCGCGCGAGATCGGCGTCTTCGCGGGATCGCCCGAGAGATGCGGGTCGGCGCCCTCATGGGCGGTGTAGACGACGCCGCTCTGCACGCCGGCCGCCGCGAGCACGTCCTTGAGCCGCACGCCGGTCCATTCCGAGCACGCCACGGCGCCGTAGGTCCACTGGTTGCCGCTCGCCGGCGGGTCGAAGAAGGCGCGGCCGTTGCCGCCGCATTCGATGGTCAGCGCCATGGTGACCACTTCGAACCGGCTGCGCAGATCGTCGATAGAGAGCGCCATCGGATTGTCGACCATGCCGTCGATCATCAGCGTCCAGCCGGCGGCGTCCAGGTTCTCCGGAACGAGGCCGTTGTTGCGGATGAAGTGGCGGCTCGTCGGCGTGATCGGATCGTCGAGGAGATGCGGCGGCGTCTCGGCGTTGACCGGGCGGTCGTTGAGAACGGTCAGGCCGTCCTTGCCGCTGACGACGTCGGACTGGGCGAGGGCGGCCGGAAACAGGCCGACGGGCATGTTGCGATGGAACGGGATCGACATGCCGACCATCGCGCCCATGGTCGCCAGGCCCGCATTGCGCAGGAAGCCGCGTCGGTCCGCATGGGCGACGCGCCCGTAGAGGGCGCGGTCGCCGGCTTCGGGACCGCTCGCATAGAGCTCGGAGAGTGTCGTCAGATCGTCGCGCGCCGCTTTTTCCGGCGCATCGTCGCGGGCCATCTCAGTCCTCCTGTCGTTGGCGCGGCCGTCTGCGCAGCCGCGACGTTCTATTGACGAACGACGGCGGGCGTTTATTCGCGCCCGGGCCGAATTTTCCGGAGAACGCTGGAGCGCTCTATCTCGGGACGCGGCCCTTCGCCGCGATCGGATGACGGAGCGACAGCCAAATCAGCGCCGCCGCCGCGGCGATGAGGAACGGCGTCATGGCGAGGTTGACCGCGTCCCAGCCGAAGCCGTGCATCAGCCTGCCCGAGCCGAGCGAGGCGAGCGCGACCAATCCGAACACGCAGAAGTCGTTGAAGCCCTGAATGGTCGCGCGCTCCTCGGGCCGATGCGCCGTCGCGAGCAGGCTCGTCGCGCCGATGAAGCCGAAGTTCCAGCCGATTCCGAGCAGAACGAGCGCGACGTAGAACCGCTCGAGCTCGATCCCCGAGAGCGCGACCACGCCGCATCCGGCCAGAAGCGCGAGCCCGATCGCGATGATGACGGCGTGCCCGAAACGGCGGATGAGCGCGCCCGTGAAGAAGCTCGGCGCGAACATCGCGAAGACATGCGCGCCGATCACCGCGCTCACCGCGTCCTCGCCATAGCCGCAGCCGACGATCGCGATCGTCGACGCGGTCATCACCAGGCTCATCAGGCCGTAGGACACCATTCCGCAGAGGATCGCGACGCGCACCGCCGGATCGCGCAGGATCTCGCCGAGCGGCCGTCCGACGCGCTCGCCGCGCTTGCGTCGCGCCGGGCGCGGAATATCGAGCGCGAGGAGCGGCAGCATGCCGACGATGTTGATCCCGACGATCGCCAGATACGCGCCGGCGAGCGGATAGGGCGCGAGCGCGTCCCTGAAATGCGCGCCGATCGCCGGTCCGAGGAAGGCCGCGATCAGGCCGCCGCCGAGCACCCAGGAGACCGCGGTCGGCTTGAAGGCGTCGGGCGCGGTGTCGGTCGCGGCGAAGCGGAAGAGGTTCTGATGCGCCTGGTAGACGCCGAGGCAGGCCGATCCGGCCAGGAACAGCGCGAAGTTGTCGATGAAGATCGCGTAGGCGCCGATCCCGCCGCCGACCGCGCCGACGCACGAGCCGATGAGGAACCCGGCCCGCCGGCCGATGCGCGCGGTGAGCGCCGAGGCCGGCGCCGCGAACGTCATGCCGGCGAGCACCATCACCGTGATCGGCGCCGTCGCCCAAGCCGGATCGGGCGCGAGAAAGAGGCCGACGAGCGGCCCGAAGATCATGTTGATGATGAGCTGCCCGCTCAGGATCGCCTGCGCGCCGAAAAGCGCCGCGACGTTGCGGTAGGCGCGGGCGTCCGGGCGTTGCGGATCGGTCTCATCGTCTAACGCGGCCGTCATCTCCGAACCGTTTCTGAAGGCCGCGGCTGAGGCCTCGGGCCGAGACGCCGCGCCGCTTGCGCCCGCCGCGGCGCGTTGGCGACGCGGCGGATCCGATGCGATCGCCTCAGCGCGGCGGTCGCTCGTCGCGCACCCGCTTCGCCTTGCCTTCGGAGCGCGCGATCTCGCCGGTCTCGACCACCTCCACCCTGGCCGAGACGCCGATGACGCTCTTGATGTGGCCGGAGAGCTCCGCCGCCGAGGCCGGGCCGACGCTCGCCGCCGAGCCCGGCGTCCGCGCCTCGCAGCGCACGGTCATCGAATCCATCGGGCCGGCGCGCGTCAGCACGATCTCGTAATGCGGCGCGAGATCGACGCAGCGCATGATCTGCTCCTCGATCTGGCTCGGGAACACGTTGACGCCGCGCAGAATGATCATGTCGTCCGAGCGGCCCGTCACCTTCTCCATCCGCCGCATGCTGCGCGCGGTCCCGGGCAGGAGCCGCGTCAGGTCGCGCGTGCGGTAGCGGACGATCGGGAAGGCCTCTTTGGTGAGCGAGGTGAAGACGAGCTCGCCCATCTCGCCGTCGGGCAGCACCGCTCCGGTCTCGGGATCGATGATCTCCGGATAGAAATGATCTTCCCAGATATGCAGCCCGTCCTTGGTTTGTACGAACTCGTTGCTCACTCCGGGGCCGATGACTTCGCTCAGGCCGTAGATGTCGAC
>CAZPTD010000071.1:0-14749 GCA_964588915.1 uncultured Neomegalonema sp.
ATCCCGGCTCTGCGCGCTGCGCGCTCGGCCGGGATGACAAGGGCGAGGTTGGCTCCATCGGAACCGATCAGACTATAGAGCAGGATCTGTTTAGGTGGCTGCAACGCTGATGACGCCGTCATCCCGGAAAGCCGCAGGCTTATCCGGGATCCAGGGCCAGTTCGCCGCACGCTCGGCCCCTTGGCCCTGGATCCCGGCTCTGCGCGCGTGAGGTCGGCTCCATCAGAACCGATCAGACGATAGGGTGGATCGGCGCGGCGTTTCGACTCGACAGCCCCGGATCCCGGCTCTGCGCGCTTTGCGCCGGGCCGGGATGACGGGATCATAGGCGGTTGCGCCTAAAGAGATCACGGCCCGTCGTCGAACGGCCGCCAACCTCACCGCGCGATCGTGAACTCCAAGGGCGGCAGCCCGTCGATCTCGGCGCGGATCTCGTCGCCCGGCGCCGCCGGCCCGACGCCGGAGGGCGTGCCGGTGAAGACGAGATCGCCCTCTGCAAGCGGGAAGAACCGCGAGAGATAGGCGATGGCGCGCGCCGTGCTCCAGATCATTTCGCTGACGTCGCCGTCCTGGCGGAGCGCGCCGTTCTGAAAGAGCCGGATCGCGCCCATCGTGATATGCCCGACCTCGGCGACCGGCGCGATCGGCCCGAGCGGCGCGGTCGCCGCGCCGTTCTTCGCCCAGTCCCAGGGCGCGCCGCCCTCCTTCGCGCGCCGCTGCAGGTCGCGCCGGGTCATGTCGACGCCGACGGCGTAGCCCCAGACATGATCGAGCGCCCGCTCCTCGGCGATCGCCGCGCCGCCCGCGCCGATCGCGGCGACGAGCTCGACCTCGAAATGCCAGTCCGAGGTCTCCGGCGGATAGGCGATCGCCGCGCCCGGACCGACGACCGCCTCGGCCCATTTGGTGAAGAAGGGCAGATCCTCCGTCTTCAGCTGATTGCCGAGCTCGGCGACATGCTCCGCGTAGTTGCGGCCGAGGCAGAGCAGGCGCCGCACCGGCCAGAGACGGCCGTCCGTCGTCGCGGCGGTCGTGGGCGGCGGCGGTTCGAAGACGAAATCCATGGGCGGCTCCTCGATCACGCCGTCGGGATCGGCTCGGGCGTCGGCACCGAGTAGCCGCGCTGAACCGCCGGGCGATCGGCGATGCGGCGATACCAGTCGAGAACGTTCGGAAACGCGCGCAGATCGATCTCCTGCCGCTCGAAGCGCGCGATCCAAGGGAAGGAGATGATGTCGGCGACGCCGTACTCGCCGACGATGTAGGGCCGGTCCGCAAGGCGCTGATCGAGCACCTCGTAGAGCCCGCGCGCGAGGTTGCGGAAGCGCTCCTCCGCGTAAGGCGCCTTGCCGCGGTTGAAGTAGAGGAAGTGGTGCGTCTGGCCGAGGAACGGCCCGAGCTGGCCCATCTGCCACATGACCCACTGGATCGCTTCCCAACCGGCGGCGCCCTCGCCGATGAACCGGCCGTGCTTCTTGCAGAGATAGAGCAGGATCGCGCCCGACTCGAAGAGCGTCATGCCGGTCGAATGGTCGGTGAGAACCGGAATTCTTCCATGCGGGTTGATCGCGAGATAATCGGGCGTCCGCGACTGGCCTTGCGTGATGTCGACGGGCGTCACGTCATACGGGACGCCGAGTTCTTCGAGCATGATCGAGGCCTTGCGGCCGTTCGGCGTGCTCCAGGTGTAGAGGTGGTGCATCACGCTCCTTTCTGCGCGGCGGCTGAGCTGGCGCGGCGCGTCACGCCGTCGCGATGGTCTTGAGCTCCCGGGCGGGATCGGCGATCGCCGATTTGTCGGGCGACGCGCCGGCTTCGAGCCAGCGCTTGCCGGTCATGTATGCGCGCGGATCGTTCATCGCGTCCACTGCGACGAAGCGCGGCCCGTCGAAGTACCAGATCGACTGCGCGCCCTCGCGCGCGCCCGGCCGGAAGATCCAGTCGTCGGCGTCGCCGCCGAGCCCGGCGATCTGGAGCTTGACGTCGTATTGGTCCGACCAGAACCAGGGCGTCGGATCGTAGTCGGCCGTCTCGCCGAGAAGGGTCGCCGCGGCGACGGCGGCCTGGTCGATCGCGTTCTGCACGCTCTCGAGCCGCACGCGCCGGCCGCGATAGGGAAAGCTCGCGCAGTCGCCGGCGGCGACGATCGCCGGATCGGAGGTTCGCGCCGCGGCGTCGACCGCGACGCCGTTGTCGATCGCGAGGCCCGCCGCCTCGGCGAGCGCGGTCTCGGGCGCGGCGCCGACGCCGACGAGCGCGCAGTCGATCTCGAGCGTCTCGCCGCCCGCGAGCGCCGCGCGGGCGACACGGCCGTCCGGGCCGGGCTCGAGGCGCAGAAGCTTGGCGCCGGCGCGCAGATCGACGCCGTTGTCCGCGTGAAGCGCGGCGAAATAATCCGAGGTCGCCGCCGAAGCGACGCGGGCGAGGATCCGCGGCGCCGCTTCGAGGAGCGTGACGGCGGCGCCGCGCTTCCGGAGCACCGACGCCGCTTCGAGCCCGATATAGCCGCCGCCGACCACGAGCGCGCGCCGCCCCTCCGCCGCCTCCGGCGCCAAAGCGTCGGCGTCGGCGATGCTGCGAAGCGTGTAGACGCCCGGAAGATCGCCGCCGATCGCCGGAGGCAGCCGCCGCGCCGCCGCGCCCGTCGTGAGAGCGAGCCGGTCATAGGGCAGCTCCGCCCCGTCGGCGAGCGTCGCGCGCTTGCGAGCGCGGTCGATCGCCGTCGCCGCCACGCCGAGCCGGAGATCGACGCCCGCGTCGCCGAACCAGGCGCGCGGTCGGAAATAGAGCCGCTCCTCGGCGAGCGCGCCGAGAAGATAGGCCTTCGAGAGCGGCGGCCGCTGATAGGGCGGCGCCGGCTCCGCGCCGACAAGCGTGATCCGCGCCGCGCCGCCGCGCCTGCGATAGGTCTCGATCAGCGACTGCGCCGCCTGCCCCGCGCCGATCACGACAAGCCGCTCCGCCATCGACATCTCCCTCTCTCGCGGGCCCGAACGCCTGAGCTATCCGTGTCAGGGGCCGGCGCGATCTGCAAGTCGCGTTGGGCGGCGCCTACAGATCGGCATTGTCACGCGCGGCGCCACGAAATATTGTAGCGAGCGATCGCGGCCTTCCGCTCGCCGCGCCCTCAGCGACGCGACCAAGGAGATCGCCATGCCCGACGCGCCGCCGCAGCGCGCCCTCGCCTTCGCGCCCGAAGAGTACGCCATCCGCCTCGAAAGCCTGCGCGAGGCGATGGCGCTGCAGGAGCTCGACGCGCTCGTGCTCACCGAGCCCGCCAACATCGCTTGGGCGACCGGCTACGACGCGGTGTCGGTCGAGGCGCCGATGGCGGCGATCCTGTCGATGGCCGACGGGCCGCGCTGGTGGGGCGCGGAGCGCGATCGCGCCGGCGCCGCGGCGACGGTCTGGATGGCGGAGGAGCGGCTCGCCGCCTACGCCGAGATCGACGGACGCCATCCCTTCGCCGATCTCGCGGCGAAGCTCGGCGATTGGGGCCTCGGCAAGGCGCGGATCGGCGTCGAGCTCGACAGCCCGTACTTCACCGCCGCCGCGATCGGTCAGCTGCTCTCGGAACTCTCGGGCGCGCGCTACGTCGACGCGACCGGCCTCGCCGACTGGCGCCGGATCGTCAAGTCGGAGACCGAGATCGCTCTGATGCGCCGCGCCGCCGCCGAAGCCGACGCCGCCCATGAGCGCGCGCTCGCCGCCCTCCGGCCCGGCGCGTCGACAAGGGACGTGCTCGCGGAGATCGCGTCGACGCTCGCAGGCGGCGCGCCCGCGGTCGCGCCGAGCCTGCTCTCGGGCGCGGAGATCGCCGCGCGCAGCCTCGCGGCGTCGGACCGAGCGCTCGACGCGAACGCGCCGCACGCCGTGATCCTCGCCGGCTCGGCCGAGCGCTATTGCTGCCCGGTCGCGCGCACGATCCATCTCGGCGAGCCGCCGAACGCGCTCACCGACGCCGCCACGCGCGCCGCCGACGCGTTCGACGCCGCGACCGCCGCGGCCAAACCCGGCGCGACGGCCGCCGCCGTCGCCGAGGCGTTCGCGGCCGAGCTCGGCGGCGCCGTCGACGGGCCGATCGGCTTCTCGGTCGGCCTCGCGCGTCCGCCGCGCTGGCGCGAGCGCAACCTCCGGATCGTGGCCGGCGAGACGACGGAGCTCCTCGAAGGGATGACGCTTTGGCTCACCGCCGGGCCGCACGCGCTCGGCGCGCCGCTGCGCGTCGACGAGACCGTCCTTCTCGGGGCGTCGGGCGCCGAGGCGCTGGCCAAGACGCCGCGCGAGCTCGCGGTAAAAAGATAGGCGCCGGGGCCTCGGCCACCCTATATCTCGCTCGGGCGAGGACCGCCCGCGGCCGGGCGCGACCGCCCACGAGCAAGACGGATCCAAAGGAGAGCGAGATGATCAAACCCGGCGACAAGCTTCCCGAAGCCACCTTTATGACGCCGAGCGCCGACGGCCCGCAGCCGGTGACGACCTCGGAGCTCTTCGACGGCAAGAAGGCGGCGCTCTTCGCCGTGCCGGGCGCGTTCACGCCGACCTGCCACAACAACCATCTGCCGGGCTTCGTCGAGCAGAGCGACGCGCTGAAGGCCAAGGGCGTCGACACGATCGCCTGCGTCGCGGTGAACGACATCTTCGTCGTCGACGCCTGGGCGAAGGCGAGCGCGGTCGGCGACAAGGTGACGATGCTCGCCGACGGCTCGGCGCTCTTCACCAAGGCGATCGGTCTCGATCTCGATCTCACCGAGCGCGGGCTCGGCGTCCGCTCCAAGCGCTACGCCATGATCGTCGAGAACGGCGTCGTCAAGGAGCTGATGGTCGAGGACACGCCGGGAACCGCCGAGGCCTCGGGCGCGGCCGCGGTGCTCGCGAAGCTTTGAGACCGCGCAGTCGGCGGGCGGGCGGTTTGAGCGAGAGGCGGCGGATGCCGAGACGCGCGAAGGGAACGGATTGGGCGTCGGCCGAGGCGCCCTCTCTCGGCGATATCGAGGCGTTGGCGGCGGCGGCGTTCGACGCATTGCCGGCCGCGTTTCGCGCGCGCTGCGACGATCTCGCGTTCCTGGTCGAGGACTTTCCGGACGAGGGCCTGCTCGACGAGCTCGGGCTCGAGAGCGAGTTCGACCTTCTCGGCGTCTATCAGGGCGTCGACGGAACGCGCGCCTCGAGCTTCGACACGCCGCACGACCTCAACCGCGTCGTCCTCTTCCGCCGGCCGCTCCTCGATTATTGGGCCGAGCATGAGGAGACGCTCGGCCATCTCGTGACCCATGTGCTTGTGCACGAGATCGGCCATCATCTCGGCCTCTCCGACGAGGACATGGAGGCGATCGAGGCGTCGGTGGCGTAAGCGCCGCCGGCTCCGCCCCTCGCATCGGTCTGTCGATGATCGCCGCCGCCTGATCAAAAGCGCCTTCGAACCCTTCGGCGCCGAAACGCTGGAGCGGAGCGGCGGCCGACGCCCGGGCGGAAGCGCTCAAGGGCGGCGTTTTCCCTGATATCACCGCCGGCGAGCCGGCGCTGCGCATCCTCGACCAGGCGCCGGCGACCATCGTCGGGCGCCCCGGCGAGGGTCGGCTCCAGCGGCACGGGCTTCGAGCGCCGCGCGGCTCAATACCGTCGACGCTGCGCCTGGCGGCGGGCGCGGCGGGCGATCGGCTCGAGGAGGTCGTCGATCGCGTCGGGATCGGCGAAGCCGAGCGTCACCGGCAGCACGGCGACGCGGGCGCGGAAGCGCTCGGGCAGGCGCACCGCGTCCTTCTCGGTCGTGATCAGCGTCGCGTCGGCCTCGCGCGCCCGCGCCTCGAGCCGCGAGAGCATCGCGTCGCTATAGGCGTGGTGGTCCGGAAAGGGCTGCGCGCCGGCGAGTTCGGCGCCGGCCTCGCGCAACGTGACGAAGAACTTCTCGGGCCGGCCGATCCCGGCGAAGGCGAAGACGCGCTGGCCGGAGAGCGAGCGGCCCTCCCAAACCGGCGACAGCCGGGCGCGGAAGACCGGAAAGCGCCGCGGCGTCCAGGGCCAGCGGCCCGCCTCCGGCATGCCGATCATCACCGCCGCCTGCGCCCGGCGGAAGCCCTCCTCGAGCGGCTCGCGCAGCGGACCCGCCGGCATCACCCGGCCGTTGCCATGGCCGAATTCGGCGTCGATGACGAGGATCGAGAGGTCCTTGATCAGGCCCGGGTTCTGGAACCCGTCATCCATCACCAGCGCGTCGGCGCCCGCCGCCTCCGCCGTCCGCGCCGTCGCCGCCCGATCGGCGCCGACCCAGACCGGAAAGCGCCGCGCCATCAGAAGCGGCTCGTCGCCGACATCGGCGGCGCGGTCGCGCTCGGGATCGACCCGATGCGGCCCGCGCGCCGAACCGCCATAGCCGCGCGACAGGATATGCGCGCCGACGCCCATCGCCGCGAGGCGCTCGGCGATCGCGAGCGCCGTCGGCGTCTTGCCGGCGCCGCCGGCGACGAGATTGCCGACGCAGATCACCGGCGCCTCCGAGCGATGCGGCCGCGCGAACGCCCGCCGAAGACGCCCGGCGGCGGCGTAGACGGCCCCGAGCGGCGACAGGAGCCGCGCCGAAAGGCTCGGCGCCTCGGGCGGATCCGACCAGAACTCAGGCGGCCGCATCGCCGGTGTCCTTCGTCTTCTCGCGGTCGATCAGCGCCAGAACCGCCGCGAGATGGCGCGTGAGCGACTGGCCGCCGGCCTCCGCCGCCCGAAGCGCCGCGGCCGATCGTCCGCGCGCGACCTCGGTCGGGCGACCGTCGAGGCCGACGAGCTCGAGGATCGCCGCGGCGAGCGCCGGCGCCGTCGGCGCGATCCGCGCGGCGCCGCCCGCCTCCTCGAGCCGAAGGCACTCGTCCTGGCAATTCTCGGTCGCCGGCCCGTAGACCATCGCGACGCCGAGCCGCGCCGGCTCGAGCGGGTTGTGGCCGCCCACGGGCGCGATGCTGCCGCCGATGAAGGCGGCGCGCGCGAGGCGATACCAGAGGCCGAGCTCGCCGAGCCGGTCGACGATGAGAACGGCGTGCTTCGCGTCCGGCGGCCGCTCGCCCGAGCGCAGCGCCACCGAGTGGCCGGCCGCCTCCGCCGCGCGCGCGACCTCGGCGGCGCGTTCGGGATGCCGCGGCGCCACGACGACGAGCGCGCCGGCGCGGGCCGCCGCGATCTGCTTCTGGGCGGCGAAGACGATCTGCTCCTCGCCGTCATGGGTGCTCGCCGCGAGCCAGACGATCCGCCCCGCGAGCTGCATCCGCCAATAGTCGAATTCGCTTTGGTCGACCGGCAGCGCCGGCGCCGCGTCCTTGAGCGAGCCGGCGACCGAGAGGCGCTCGTCGGGCGCGCCGAGACGGCGCAGACGGTCGGCGACGGTCTCGTTCTGCGCCAAAATCACGTCGAACGCGTCGAGCAAGGCGGCGATCGAGCGCGGCGCGAACGACCAGCCGCGCGCCGTCTTGGACGAGAGTCGGGCGCTCAGAAGCGCCGTCCGGACGCCGCGCGCCGTCGTCTCGCCGAGCGCCGTCGGCCAGATCTCGGACTCGACCACCGCGTAGAGGCTCGGGCGCCAGTGGTCGAGAAACGCGCCGACCGCCTGCGGCGTGTCGACCGGCGCGAATTGGTGGACGGCGCCCTCCGGCAGCCGCTCGGCCATCATCTCCGCCGAGGTGCGCGTGCCCGTCGTCAACACGACATGAAGGCTCGGTCGCTCGGCGGTGAGCGCCTCGATCAAGGGCAGCAGCGACATCGACTCGCCGACGCTGGCCGCATGGAGCCAGACCACGTCGCCCTCGGGACGCGGCGCGCTCGCTCGGCCGAAGCGCTCGCCGAGCCGCGCGGCGACCTCCTTGCCGCGCGCCGCCCGCCGCCTCAGGAGCCATGAGGTCAGCGCCGGGCCGATGAGGCGCGCAGCGCCGCGATAGAGCAGGATCGGTCCTGAAGTCTTCACATCGCCGCCTTTTCCATCGGCGCGTCGTCGTCGTCGCGCGCGATCGCCTCGCCGGGCTCCGGCGTTTCGCGCCCGACAGCGGCGTCGGCCCGCCGCGTCGCATCGATGACGGCGTCCTCGATCGCGCCGCGCAGCGCCTCGAGCGCCGCCGGACCGCCGGCGGAAGGCGGCTCGATCAGCGGCCCGAAGACGAAGACGCCGCGGCCGAAGGGCCAGGGCAGCATGAAACGGTCCCAGCTCTTGAAGATCTTCGCCCGGCGCGTGGCGAAGGCCACCGGCAGCACCGGCGCGCCGCTCCAGAGCGCCAGCCGGGCGACGCCCGGCTTCGCCCGCATCCGCGGCCCGCGCGGACCGTCCGGCGTGATCACGACGATCGCGCCGCTCTTCAAGACGTCGATGAGCGCCTCGATCGCCGCGGCGCCGCCGCGATCCCTCGCGGGCTTCCTCGGGTCCCGGCTCGACCCGCGGACCGTCTCGCCGCCGAGAAAACGGATCGTCTGCGCGATCACCTCGCCGTCGCGCGCCTCCGAAGCGAGCGCCACCGCCCGTCGCCCGCGCGGGCGCAGCATCGGGATCGGCGTGAGCCGCGCATGCCAGACCGCGCCGATGAAGGCGCGCGGATCGGCGTAGGCGGCCTCGAGATGCTCGCGGCCGATCCAGCGCCAACGCGTCGAGTAGAAGATGATCCGCACGTAGAGCGCGCAGGCGACGCCGACGACGACGGCGAAAGACTTCGACCCGAAGATCCGCTTCTGCAAGCGGCCGAGCGCGCTGCGCCGTCTCTTTCTCGCCACCGTCATCCTCGATGCGTCGCGCGTCGCGATGGACGCCGCCTATTCGCTCGTCGGACTGTTCTCGACTTCTTCGTCGCGCAGCCGATGCAGATGCGCGATGAAATAGCGCATATGCGCGTTGTCGACCGTCTTCTGCGCCGCCGCCTTCCAGGCGTCGTAGGCGGCGGCGTAGCTCGGGAAGACGCCGACGACGTCGAGATTCGACGGATCGCGGAACTCCGTCCGCTGCGGATCCACCAGCTCGCCGCCAAACACCAAATGCAGCCTCACCGCCATACGCGCCACCTCGTTCGACCCCGCCGCCCCATCAGCGCGTCCCTACCCTTTTTTCGCGCCGGAGATCATCGCCAAAATCGCGCCGCGACCCGATTTCGGCTGCGGCGCGGCGCCGAGGCCCGACGCGTTCACGCCGATCCGATGGTCAACCCTTCGACGCGGAGGGTCGGCGCGACGACGCGGCGGTCGAAGACGAGGTCGTCCGCCGCCTCGAGCGCGGCCAGCATCTCGAAAACATGTCCCGCGAGCGTGAATTCCGACACCGGATAGGCGATCTCGCCGTTCTCGATCCAGAAGCCGGCGGCGCCGCGGCTATAGTCGCCGGTGACGCCGTTGACGCCGCGGCCCATCATCTCGGTGACGAGCACGCCGGTTCCGGTCTCCTTGATCAGCTCTTCGGGCGACTTCTCGCCCGGCGTGATCCAGACGTTGGAGCTCGACGGCGACGGGCCGCCGGCGACGCCGCGCCCGGCCGATCCGTTGGTCTCGAGACCGAGCCGACGCGCAGACTCGCAGTCGAGCAGCCATTCGGCGAGCACGCCGTCCTTGACGATCGCCTTCGGCCGCGCCGCGACGCCTTCGCCGTCGAAGGGCCGCGAGCCGAGGCCGCGCCGCCGCGTCGGATCGTCTTGGATCGAGAAGCGCTCGGGCAGGATCCGCTCGCCCATCTTGTCGCGCAGGAAGCTCGCGCCGCGGGCGACGGAGGCGCCGTTGGCGGCGCCGAGCACCGCGCCGACGAGGCTCGAGGCGACGCGCGGCTCGAAGAGCACCGGATAGGCCCCTTTCGGCGGCTTTTTCGGCCCCAGGCGCCGCGCCGCGCGGCGGCCGGCTTCGAGCCCGATCTCCTCGACCGCGCGCAGATCCTCGGCGAAGCGCGCCGACGAATAGGCGTAGTCGCGCTCCATCGCCGTCCCTTCGCCCGCCACCGCCGACACGCTCCGCGAGCGCGAGCTCGACCGGTAGCCGGCCGCGAAGCCGTGCGAGGTGGCGAAATAGGCCCAGCCGCCGCCCCAGCTCGCGTCCGATCCCTCCACCTGGGCGATGCCGTCGACGCCGAGCGCCGCTTGCTCGAGCGCGAGCGCCTCGTCGAGGAGCTGATCGGCGCTCGGCGGGCCGGCGGGATCGCCGAGCTCGAGCTCGGCCGTCCGCGCGGCGACGTCCGAGCGGTCGAGCAGCGCCTCGGGCGCGAGGCCGGCGAACGGATCGACGGGCGCCTCCCGAGCCATCGCGACGGCGCGCTCCGCCAGCGCGTCGAGCGCCGCGTCAGACGGGTCGGAGGCGCTGATCGTGGCGACGCGGACGCCGCCCTCGGCCTCGAGCAGCACGCGCAAGCCGAAATCGCCGCTCTCGGCGCGCTCGACGTCCTCGAGCGCGCCGCCGCGGGCCGAGACGCCGATGCTCTCGCCGGTGACGGCGAGCGCGTCCGCAGAGTCGGCGCCGGCCTTCGCGGCGCGGTCGAGCAGCCCCTCGGCGATCGCGCGGAGCTGCTCTTCGGTCATAAACGGTTCGGACATTTCGGCCTCCGCGCCAGGTGGGATCCGCTTGCCTTACAGCCCGGCGCGCGGCCGGTCAAAAACGCGCGCGGCGGTTGAAGGTCCGAGACGCGCGCCGCCGCGACGCGCCGGCGTAACGGCGAATTAAGCTTGATCGCCGATGACTCAAGAAGGACCGCAACGAGAAAGAGCCGCCGCCATGCCCCTCTTCCGGATCAACGGCAAACTCATCCATTTCGTGCACATCCCGAAGACCGGCGGCGCCTCGATCGAGACGCTGTGCGCCGGTCTCGGCGCCGTCGCGATGCTGTCGGCGAGCAATCGCTATCTGCCCTGCTCGCCGCAGCACATCCACGACCAGATCCACCAGAGCCTCAAGCTCGACGCGATCGCCGATTGGAGCTTCGCGATCGTCCGCGAGCCCCTGGCGCGGCTGGTCAGCGAGTACCGGATGCGCCGGCGCCAGGCCGAGCTCCTGGAGGCGAACCCGACCTACACGCTCGGCTTCGTCGATCCGGACGACCTGCCGCGCGGCGAGCGCGCGGAGTTCGACGCCTGGGCCGAGCATGTTCTCGACCGCTGCCGCGCCGACCCGTTCGCGCTCGACAATCACATCAGGCCGCAGGCGGCGTTCCTTTCTGAAAACCAGGAGCTCTTCCGTCTCGAGGACGGGCTCGAGCCGATCGCCGCGAAAATCGCCGCCCTTTGCGGCCTGCCCGAGACGCCGGAAGTCCCGCATCGGAACGCGAGCGAGCGGACGCCGGTGACGGCGAGCAAGAAGACGGTCCGCCGGATCGTCGCCTTCTACGAGGCGGATTACGCGACGCTCGGCTTCGAGCGGCCGCGAGAGGACGCCATGGCGCCCTCGCATGACGATATCGCGGCCGCGCTGATGGCGGAGCCGGAGATGATCCTCTGACCGATCAGAGCGATCGCGCGACCAAGAGCAGCCCGCCGACGAGATAGAGGCCCCAGGTCGCGAGCACCGAGAGCGCGCGCAAAGGGAACGGCCCGCCGTTCAAGAGCGCGAAGGCGTGCCCGACCCGGCTGAGCAGGATGATCGCGCCGAAGACGTGGATTTCGGTCGATCCGCCGCCGCCGGCCTCCAACGCCGCGAGCATGATCAGCAGAAGCGGCGCGTTCTCGGCGAAGTTGCCATGGGCGCGGGCGGCGCGCCTGAGCTCCTTGATCTCGCCATCTCCCGACGGACCGTAGCCGCTCGGCGCGCGGTGCTTCCAGCGCAGCCGCGAGACGTTCGTCGTCAGCAGCAGATGGACGAGGGCGGCGAGCCCGACATAGAGCGCGGTCGTAAGCGGCATTGGAGACTCGGACGGCTGGCGTTCGCCCGAGCTATAGCGCGCTCGGCCGCGCGCAGGGACTCGAATCTGGCGTCGGCCGGCCTATTGCACCGACTGGATGTAGCACATGATCTCGCCCCATCCCGAGCCGTAGGCGTCGCGGAGGCCATATTGGGTCTGGCTGTACCAAACGACCTCGAACACCGGCCCGCGATGTCCGAAATCGATGAACAGCCCCTGGCCGGAGAAGCCGTACTCGCCCAGCGACGAGCGCACGACGCCGGTGTGATAGGCGGTGAACGTACCGTCCGGAACGTAGTCGGGCGTGCCGCCACGGCCGCCCGGATAGACGAGGCCGCCGCCGCCGCGAAAGACCTCGGTGTAGGTGACCATCTGGCCGACCTCGCCGTTCGGCAGCTGGCAACTGGCGACGATGGTGTAGGTCTCCGCCGCGGCCGGCGTTGCGAGGGCCGCGAGGGCGGCGGCGGTGATGACGGCTTTCATTGGTCGGTCCTCCAGCGCGGCCGGACGGCCGCTTCCTCACAGCATGGATTGAATGACGCAGGGGATCTCGTGCGTCGGCGCGCCGTAGGCGCTGTCGCGCAAGCCGTATCGGCTCGCGCTGTACCAGACGACCTCGTACACCGCGCCGCGATGCCCGAACTGAATGAACTTGTTCTCGCCGGTGAAGCTGAAATCGCCTGACGACGTCCGAAGAACGCCCTGATGATACGTCGTGACGGAGCCGGACCGGATGACGCCGATGATGTCCGGGTCGACGCCCGGGCCGTAGGCGACGCCGGTGTCGTTATAGACCTCCGTGTAGGTCGACATGTAGGCGATCTCGCCCGTCGGCAGCCGGCAATCGGCGTAAATCGTCAGCGTGCTCCCCTGGGCGAATGCGGGCGTCGCCAAGAGCGCGAGCCCCGAGGCGGCGATGGCGGACTTCATGTCTCGTTCCTCTGAAGCGGCCCACAGGCGACGACCGCTTGCACCTCGCATGGCGCCGCGGTCGGACGACGGCCGAAATGGGGCGCCCGGCGGGCGCGTCCGAGGCGAGATTGCGCCCCCGCTGGACCGCGCGTCGGCGCGGCGTTAGCATTCGCCGCGCGATCGTCGACCGATTCGCGTTTGCGGGCCGGCGGCGCGGCGCGTCGCCGCCCTAGGCCGCTCGAAGGAGAGCATGATGAAGCTTCCACGCGCCATCGCGGTCGGCCTTGCGCTCGTCGCCGTCTCGACGACGCCGGCCCTGGCGCAGCGCGAGCCGCTCCGCATCGACGTGCCGAGCCGCCCGCTGATGCCGAACACGACCGAGCCGGTCCTCTACCTCTGCGAGGATCTGGACGACTGCCAGGCGCAGGCGGCGGCGTTCTGCGCGGAGTTCAACTATCCGAACGGCCGCATTCTCTTCCGCGACCTGCCGCCCTCGCCGCGGCCCTTCCCGATCTACACGGTCATCTGCTTCGAGTGAGGCGGCTCGGCCTGCCCGAGCGGCCGCTTAGCGGCGCGTTAAGGCTGATGCGCGATAACGGTCTCGACCCATTCGAGAACGAGGCGACGCATCATGCCGCTCCTGCGCATTGGCTCGAAGCTGCTGCATTTCGTGCACATCCCGAAAACCGGCGGCGCGTCGATCGAGCATTTCGCGCTCAAGATCGGCAAGGTCGGCCATTTCTCGACCGGCAAGGGCGCGCTGCCCTGCTCCGCGCAGCACATGCACGCCGCGCTCTATCAGGCGCTCCATATCGAGCGCATGGCCGATTGGAGCTTCGCAATCGTCCGCGATCCGCTGAAGCGGCTCCTCAGCGAGTACAATATGCTGGTCGAGCGCCGCGCCAACCCGAACGTGGCGACGGTCGTCGACACGCGCGAGCTCCGGCCCGGCCACGAGGCGGATTTCGACGCCTGGGTCCAGCACGTCTTCAAGCGCTATGCGCGCGACCCGTATGTGTGCGACAACCACATCCGCCCGCAGGTCGAGTTCCTGACGCCGCAGACGCGGATCTACCGCTTCGAGAAGGGCCTCGAGCAGGTCACGCAGCGGATCGCGTTCTTCTGCGAGATCGCGGACGCGCCCGAGGTTCCGCATAAGCACAAGTCGGAGTCGCGCCAGGTGACGGCGTCGCGCGAGACCGTGCGCCGGATCGTCGAGTTCTACGACCGCGACTACCGGGAGCTGAGATATCCGTATCCGGCCGACGACGCCCTGGAGGCGGCGGACGGCGCGCCGGCGCCGGTTCGCTCGGGCGTATTGCAGACGCTGTCGCGGCTCGTGCGGAAGCCGGCCTGAGCCGCCTTCCGCGGGTTCCCGTTCCGCTCCGTCCTCGGCCTCGGTCACCGGTTGTCGACCTGCGGCCGCACGGCGCCGCGGCCCCACCGCGAGATCCGGTAGGGCGACCCGCTCCGCGACTCGATCAGGCGTCTTTTCGAGAGCTTCCTGAAGACGGCGAGCGTGCAATCGTCGAGGCGCCAGCCGTCGCGGTTGTAGCAGTCGACCTCGACGACGCGGCCGTTCTCGGCGCGCTCGAACTCGATGCGGCCGCCCTGAGCCAACGCGTGAAGCACGCGCTGCTCGGCTTTGGAGATGTTCATGTCTGAGAGATGCTCGTCGCTGAGCGCGATCGGCCGCGCCGCCGCACGCCTCAGCCTGCGCGGAACGGACGACCGCAACAGCTCCGCTAGGACGCGAAGCGCTTAAGCGACGAGCGCAATCTCTGACATCTGACGCCCCTGATCAGAGCTGAGTGACAGACGCGATTTAGGCGCCCGCGGCACAGGGCGCAAGCAGGAAACACTTGCTTCACTTATTTCGCTTATTGCACTTGGCGGATGGGCTGCCCAGATCATATCGGTAGCCGATGCCTGGAGCAGGATCTGTTGAGGTGGACGCAACGCTGATGACGCCGTCATCCCGGAAAGCCGCAGGCTTATCCGGGATCCAGG
>CAZPTD010000072.1:0-14715 GCA_964588915.1 uncultured Neomegalonema sp.
ATGGTAGAAGAAGCCGAGGTCGCCGACGCGCATCGCCTGCATCTGGTTCTTGGCCTGGTGGTTGCGCACGCCGTCCCATTCCTCGCCTTCGGCGCCCTTCGCGACGAGATCGTCCCAGCCGAACGTGTTCGGCTCGGATTTGAAAAGCCAATACTGCATGCGCGCCGCCTCAGCCGATCAGCCTGATCCAAGGGCGGATGTCGACCGAGGCGAAGAGATCCGCTCGGGCGTACGGGTCGTTCGCCGCCCAGGCCTCGGCCGCTTCGCGGTTCTCGAAGTCGAGCACGACGAGCGAGCCCGTCATCGCCGCGGCGTCGTCGGTGGTGAACGGGCCGGCCAGAACGACCGGGCTCGCCTTCAGATAGGCGAGATGCGCCTCGCGATTGGCCTTGCGCACCTCTTCGGCGCCCGGCTTGTCGGCGCAGATGACCGCGAACAGCATGTCTCTCTCCTCTTTGCAGAAATCTTCGACTCAGGCCGTGTTCCTGAATTCCTCGCCGTTGTCAGCCCTCATCACCGGCGCGTTCGGGCAGGACGCGGCGCGCAGGCGGTGTTGGCCCTCCGTCAAGCGTCGCCGACGCGTCCGACGAGCCGATATGAGGGCTCGAAGGGCGCCTGAAAAGCGGTTCATGGCTTGGTTCAGCGGACTTGACCAGGGGACCGCACCCGCTCCGCGTCCGCTTCTCGGCCAAAAGCCGCTTTTCAGGCGCTGACGCCGCGACGAATTACGGGACACGGCCTCAAGCCTGTCTGGCAATTCAGGCTGTGTTAGGCTTGCTTTATCGATCTGTCACTGGAGGTTCTTGCCAAGACCGGTCGACACCGGCGCGGCATAAGAGACGAAACTTGGCTGCCTTTGAAGCCGCTTTTGCCTGGGTATAAGGGGCGGCGCGGGCGGCGCGTCGCGAACAACAGATTGTTTTTAAACGCTGCTCTGTCGAAGCTGCGCAGAGGAGCGCCAAGGCGGGACCGGCCGCCGCAATTCGGCGCCTATCGTCTGATCGGTTCTGATGGAGCCGACCTCGCCCTTGTCATCCCGGCCGAGCGCGCAGCGCGCCCGACTCGGGATCCCGGACCAGGGGGGCTGAGCGTGCGGCGAACCGGCCCTGGATCCCGGATAGGCCTGCGGCTTTCCGGGATGACGGCGTCATCCCGGGATGACGGCGTCATCGGCGTTGCATCCACCCAAAAACAGATCCTGCTCCACAAGAGCGTCTCCAGCCGAGACGACAGCTGGCGGGACCTGCTCGAAAGGTTCGCCGACGAGCCGGACTTGGAAGGGCTGATCATCGACGCCGCCCGCCCGAGCGCGCCGGCCGGAGAACCGCACGACCACGAAGAAAGACTCGCCTCATGACTGAGGGAGCCGAGGGGCGCAGACCGGACGCCGCGGACGGGTAATTCGGCGATGCCCATCGCGCGAACCGCGCATCGAGACCGGGGCAAGCGAGACTTCCGTCTCTTTCGCGTGTCTAGAGCCGCCCGCGCGCCTCGGAAATCGGCCTTAACTCGTTGATTTATTTGGTGCCGGTGAAGGGCACATCACCGGAGCGCCGTGGTACGCCTTGACGCATCTGGTTCGCCATAGATTCAAGCAAATTCAGAGCGTAACCTGCTTCATTGTATTCCTCCGCGCACCAAGGTATTCAAGATATAGATGGTGGACGTGAAGGTGGATTGAATGAGGCGGGCCCTCCACAAGCTGACGGCGGCGACGGCCAGATCGGCCCGTATCGGAAAGTATGCTGACGGCGGCGGGCTCTGGCTCCACAAGCGATCGGATGGCGGCGCTCAATGGGTGCTGCGCGTCACGATCCATGGGCGACGCCGCGAGATGGGTCTGGGCCGCTATCCGGACGTTTCTTTGAAAGAAGCGCGTGAGGCGGCCGACAAGTGGCGGGCAGTCGTCCGCGACGGTTTGGATCCGATCAAGGAGAGGGATCGGCGGCGCAGAGAGGAAGCGCGCAAGCTTCATCTCTTGAAGGACATCGCCCAAGACGCATTCGAGAGCCGGAAAGCGGAACTCAAGGAAGACGGCAAGGCCGGGCGCTGGTTCACGCCGCTCGAGCTGCATGTGCTCCCGAGGCTCGGCAAGGTCCCGGTGGCGGATATTGATCAGAACGATGTTCGCGACGCCCTCGCTCCGATCTGGCACACCAAGGCCGACACGGCGCGCAAGGCGATGAACCGACTCAACATCTGCCTGCGCCATGCGGCGGCGCTCGGATTGGAGGTCGACCTTCAAGCGACCGAGAAGGCGCGGGCGCTTCTGGGCAAGCAGCGCCACCTTGTGCAGCATATTCCCGCGATGCACTGGCGCGACGTCCCAGCATTCTATCAAAGCCTCAACGGCGGCTCGATCGCCGAACTCGCGCTTCGCTTTCTCATTTTGACGGCAATGCGATCTCGGCCCGTCAGGTTCCTGGTTCGCGGTCAAATCGACGGCGACGTATGGATCGTGCCAGGCGAGATGATGAAGGGCCGTAAGGACGCGACCGCCGACTTTCGGGTGCCGCTCTCTAGCGAGGCGCAGTCAGTCCTCGCGCTCGCCGAGTCGTTCGAGCGAGGTGGGTACTACTTCCCGAGCGCGCGCAGCGGCGTCATCTCCGACATGACAATGAGCAGGCTCATGGAGCGTCGCGGGATGCGGGAGCGTCCGCACGGCTTCCGATCGTCCTTTCGGGACTGGTTGGCTGAGACGACCGACACCTCATACGAAATTGCTGAAACATGCCTCGGTCACAAGGTCGGCGGAACAGTCGAGCGCGCCTACCGTCGGTCCGATTTTCTCGAGCAGCGTCGGCATATCTTCACACGATGGTCTGAGTTCCTGAATGTCTGATCAGCAACCAATGGCAGATTCAAGGATGATTGGGCCTGTTGACGGTTTAAATGGCGAAAAAGTTTATCTCCGCAACTTCTTAGACTTACTAACAGCGCTGGGGCGAGGAACTACAAGGCATGAAATCATTGTCGAAATTGGTCTCAATCGCTATAGTGCAATATTTGAGGTTCCAATCGGCAAAGATTTTAGCACCGTTGCGGCTGAAGGACTCAAGAAGATATACGATGAAAAAGTGGCAAATTGCCACACCTTGTCGCGAGATAGAATTCTCTCAATGTGCGACAAGGTAATTTTTGGATATGATAAACACTTCATATCCTTGCTCGCGGACGAAAGCTTTTCGCATCACTATGTGTATCACACAGTTATAGAGCGCCTTTCTTCAGAAGAGCGCAAAATACTATCATCTTGCAGTAAGTATCCGGTTGAAGCTTTTAATGAATTGACGTCTGAGCACTGCTCGCAGATACTTTTATTCTATGCAGAGAAGTTTCAGAAGAAGTTTTCCGATTGCTGGCTTGCATGTCAAGTATATTACTATCTGTTTGTTGAGCAGGACGAGTTTACTGCTGGACAACTGGCCAATCAACTTGAACAGCAAATCAGGTGCCGAGAGGAATTTCTACTTGGACAAAAACTTCGTCACGCCCAGCGAAAGGGCGGCGAAGCGACGAAAGCGAAAGCTGCGGCAGCGACCTCGCGGCGTCTCGCGTTGATGGGAGACCTTATCGAAGGAGAGCGGAAGCTCGGCATCGAAACCGCCGCAGCTATTGTTGCGCGCCGTGGCGAATGTTGGGGAACAAAGGCTGCGAACAAGAAGCTATGGTATCGACGGAAAAAGGCGTGACATTCTGTCCAATGTCACGGTGAGACCGGTTATGTCGAGGCGCATCGATGAGTTCGATGGAGCGCCGAAGCATGCGTTATCTGTCATTCCGTGAGCTTCAAAAGAAGCTGAGTAATCGCGGCCGCACGACTATCTACCGAGACGTCAAACTTGGGCGGTTGCCAAAACCCCTGAAGATCGGTTCGCGGCTCTACTGGATCGAAGACGAGGTCGACGCGGCTCTCGCGAAGCTGGCCAAGTAGCAGCCATGTCAGCCGCGATCGCAGCTTGGCCCCACTGGGCGGTCCGTCGATGAGTCGCAAACCCTACAAGGGTGGCAAGCGGGGCCGCGGGCGATTCGTCCAGCTGGATGAATACATGCAGAAGTCCCCCGCATGGGCGACTATGAAGCCCGGACCGCGCGCGCTCTACATCGAGCTGAAGCGACGATACAATGGCAGAAATAATGGCAAGATCTTTCTGAGTCAGCGAGACGCCGCGAAGGCGATCAACGTTCACCGGAATACTGTCTGCCACTATTTCCGTGAGCTCGTGGAGAGAGGCTTCATTCGGCTCGTCGAGCCGCACGCGCTCGGGCCGTCCGGCATCGGAAAGGCGTCAGTTTGGGCGTTGGAGGAGCTTCCTCTTGACGGTATCGGGCCGGGCCCGAAGGCGTTCATGCGTTGGCCCGAAAAACAGAAACCCCGCACGAAAATGCGGCCACCCCGTCACAAAAAACAGGACGACGAACCTGAGAATCGTGATATCTCCGTCGGCCCGGTCCTAAAAATCGTGACGTAAAATCGAGAATCGCGAGAATCTGCGACACAGATTCAGTGACACATCTACATTCTGCCATGCCATGCGAAAAAGATTGCGCTTCGCTCGCGGATATTTTTGGCATGACATCGCAGCATATCGAGATCGGGTTGCGCGTGATTTTCCAATTGATTTCGGGAAAATCGGAGGTCTGCAGTGGGCGGCGCAGGCAGCGGCAGGCGATGGGGTTTCAGCGCGAAATGCGCCACAGTCGAGATGCCGTCGATCGACGTCAGAAGCTGGGCTCGGGCTGATCTGCTCAGACCCGGCACGCACTTCTCGACAGGCTGGCGACGTTTCGACGAGAAGACCGCAACGCTCCACGTGCAAGCGATGAGCGATCGCCTCGCTCTTCGTCACAGGCGACGCACCGCTGTCGATGAATGGCGCGAGCGCCACTACGTGATCGGCCTGGGTAGGACGCCGTGCAACTTCGGCGGCAGCCGAGTCTGGTTCATCTGCCCTGCGCGCGGCTGCGGCAGACGCGCCGCCATCCTCTATGGCGGCGCGCTCTTCGCATGCCGGCGATGCTATGACCTTGCCTATCCGTCGCAGCGCGAGGACGCGATAGGTCGGGCGATCCGCCGTGGCGCGAAGATCCGCGCGAAGCTCGGTTGGGAACACAGCCCATACGATCGCGATTGGTTAAAGCCGAAGGGAATGCACTGGCGGACCTTCGAAAGATTGTCCGAGCAGCATGACTGGATCGAGGGGCGCGCGCTTCAACTCACGATGCGGCGGTTCATGCGCTAGCTTGCTTGTCGGCCTGCGTCGCCATCGCTTGCGATAAATCGACGGCGCACGGAATCGAAAAACCCTCTGACGAAAAAATCAGACGTTGACTTTTTAGTCTGTCGGCTGCATTACTCCCCGCATACTGATGGAGGCGCCGATGAAAGCGACGAACCATGCGCGGGCAAGGATGGCCCAAAGGGGGATCAACAAACGGATGATCGATCTAACGTTGCGCCTCGGTGAGGTGGATGGCGATCGATACGTTCTGCACCCCAAGGCAATTCGGGATTCGATTGAAGCGATGAAGCGAGAGCAAAAGGATCTCGAGCACGCTTTGCGAAAGGGCGGAGTGACCGTCGTCGCTACCGAAGAAACCTTGGTTACGGTGTTTCGAACCACCTCCTTCAAGCGTGGGACGTAGAAGTGGGGCCGGTAATCGACCAAGCTTCCACCGACGAGCTTGTTCAAAAGCTCTGGGTCGCATCGGATGCGGCTCGCGGACTCGTCGAGCTCGATCGCCTGCCGCTTCTTGTGATTCGTCATGCTCTGCATTTGGCGATGAAGCCTTCGCCATTGAGTAGAGAAATCGATGAGATTTGGAGAGAGGCGGAAGGATTAGGTCTGTGGGCAGCACTAGCCCCATTGTCCAAATTGCTTCTACAGCCACCCATCGATGCGCTCGAGGTTTTCGACGCGCTGATGGCTCGAGTTCAAAGCAGGATGGGGTTAAAGCATGGGCAATTCTGGCTCAATGGCGATGCAGCAAAACAGCTGATCGGTTTCGTAGGTGAAGCGGACAGCGTTCGATTGTCGTTTTGTCTAAGTCTGCACCCCGCTCTACTGCTCGCATGTGGCGATGTTCAACAAAACTCACGGCGAGTTAGCTTTGTGAGCGTCAACCGTAGTTCGATCGAACTCGCCGAGGCGCTTCGCGCTCTCTGGGGAGTGGAGTTCGAGATCATCTGCGGCGATCCTCTTGAGCGCAGAGCCGGCGAATTCTTTGATGTCGAAATTGCGCTACCGAACTTTAGCGCGCGCGTGCGAAATCCGGAGATCATCTCGATCGAAACGCAGCATTTTCTGGCAGTATCCGGAAGTGAAACGCGGTTGACGTATGAGGCGGCGACTTTAGCTGATGTGATAATTCACACAAAGAAGCGCGCAATCGTTTACGTCGCGCAGGGTATATTATTCAAGCATGTCGGAGTCGAGGCGCAGGCTCGAGAAGAGATTGTGCGAGGGGGATACCTTCGGGCCGTATATTCGATACCGGCTGGAGCGGTCTTTCAGGGCGCAATGATCAAGACGGCCCTCGTCATCATCGATCAGAGTTCCGGTGGTGCGGAGTCGCAAAGAATTCGTATGGTGGACCTCGCCCACGACAAGTTTTCTCGCCGGGGACCAAGAGGGGGGTGGCAGCTCAGGACCGGCACCAGTTGGGTTTCTGTCTTAGCTTCAGAGGCGCCGTGCGATCCCGAATACGCAGTTGACGTGGACTCCGACGCAATCGCTGAGAACAACTACGTCCTTACGGTCGACCGATATCTTTGCGATCCCGGACAACGAGCCTTTGAAGAGTTTCTCTCAAGAAGCGACACCATCGAAATTAAAGACCTCGCAAGACCAATTCGTCCGAAGGCGCTTCTGAAGCAAGAGGACGGGGAGTACGTGGCGCTCGAGGCCGCGCCCGGGGACATCGACGAGACTGGCTATCTCGCAAGGCCCCGTCGCTCAGCAAGGCTCAGCGAATCCGGCTACAAGATCGCTCGTTCTCAGCAGTTGCATCCGGGCGACGTTCTCGTGGCGATCAAGGGAGCGATCGGCGCTGTCGGCCTTGTCCCCGACGAGGCTCCCGGCGCGGGCTCCAAAGAGATTTGGACCGCGGGTCAATCGCTCATGATTCTGAGGCTGCCGAAGGACGGGCCCATCACTCCGATCGGGCTCTATGCATACCTTTCGCATCCATCGGTCGTCGAATTCTTGCGCTCTCGGTCCGGCGGCGCGACGATTCCGGGACTTAGCGCCAAAGATCTGCATATGCTGCAAATCCCGATTCCTTCGAGTGATGAGCTCGAGAACCTCGAGGCGCGGTTCGAAGAGAAGCAGGCGCTCTTTCGAGAGATCGAGTCGATCCGCGACAAGATTCGCGAGATTGACGGTCTGACGTGGCCGGAGTGCTCAATACGCGACGATTTCTAAGGAATCAGGCGAGCATCTGTGCCGTCCAAAAAACGAAAACCGATGAGGCGAGCATTGAAACAAATGAAGACAGGCGCGGCAAAAGCGACCGCGGGAAAAGGCAACGGCGCCAATCTCGGCTTCGAGGCGCAGCTGTTTCTCGCGGCGGATAAGCTGCGGAAGAATCTCGAACCTTCGGACTATAAGCATGTGGTCCTCGGCCTGATCTTCCTGAAATACATCTCCGACGCCTTCGAAGCGAAGCGCGCCGAACTTCAGCGAATCGAGCTCGCCGATCCGGAGGACCCGGAAGAGTACCGCGCGGAGAACGTCTTCTGGGTGCCGCAGACCGCGCGTTGGTCGCATCTGCAGGCCTCCGCCAAGAAGCCCGAGATCGGCCGGATCATCGACGAGGCGATGGGCGAGATCGAGAAGGCGAACCCGTCGCTCAAGGGCGTTTTGCCGAAGGACTATAGCCGGCCGGCGCTCGATAAGCTGATGCTCGGCGAGTTGATCGATCTGATCAGCGGCGTCGGCATGGCCGAAGAGGTCGACCGCTCCAAAGACATTCTCGGCCGCGTCTATGAGTATTTCCTCGGCGGCTTTGCGGGCAAGGAAGGCAAGCGGGGCGGCGAGTTCTATACGCCGCGCTCTGTGGTCAAACTACTCGTCGAGATGCTGGAGCCCTATAAAGGCCGCGTCTATGATCCGTGCTGCGGCTCCGGCGGCATGTTCGTGCAGTCCGAGCGCTTCGTGGAAGAGCATGGCGGGCGTATCGGCGACATCGCGATCTATGGCCAGGAGAGCAACCACACCACCTGGCGGCTGGCGAAGATGAACCTGGCCGTGCGCGGGATCGACGCGGACATCCGCTGGAACAATGAAGGCAGCTTCCACAAGGACGAGCTGAAAGACCTGCGGGCCGACTTCATCATCGCCAACCCGCCCTTCAACATCTCCGATTGGGGCGGTGAGCGGCTGACGGAGGATGGGCGCTGGAAATACGGAACGCCGCCGGCCGGGAATGCGAATTATGGCTGGCTGCAGCATATGATCCATCACCTAGCGCCGAACGGGACGGCGGGCGTGGTGCTTGCGAATGGCTCGATGTCGTCGCAGCAATCGGGCGAAGGCGAGATCCGCAAGGCGATGGTCGAGGCGGATATCGTCGATTGCATGGTCGCGCTGCCGGGCCAGCTTTTCTACTCAACCCAGATCCCGGCCTGCCTCTGGTTCCTGGCGCGGAACAAGAACCCCGGGAATGGCTGGAGGGACCGGCGCGGCGAGGTGTTGTTCATAGACGCCCGCAAGCTCGGCCATCTGGTGGACCGCACCCGCCGCGAGTTCGCCGAGGAAGAGATCGATCTGATCGCCGAGACCTACCACGCTTGGCGCGGCGAGCCGGATGCGGGGGAATACGTGGATCAGCCGGGTTTCTGCAAAGCGGCGCCGCTCGAGGAAATCCGCTCCCATGGGCACGTGCTGACGCCAGGGCGGTATGTTGGAGCGTCGGAGGCGGATGACGATGATGTGCCGTTTGAAGAGCGGTTTGCGGAGTTGAAGACGACGTTGGAGGGGCAGTTTGCGGAGGCTGAAGCTCTTGGTTCGACGATCCGCTCGAAACTCGACGGGGTGCTAGTCAATGGATGATTGGCGCATCTGCAGCGTTGGAGAGCTCTGCGACGAAGGTGAAGTAGCAATCCAAACCGGGCCCTTCGGATCTCAACTTCACGCGCACGAGTACATCGAACGCGGAGTTCCGGTTGTGCCGACTGAAGGGATACGGCATCGCAGGATCGACCACGGCGTTCTTCCGCACATCACATCAGAGAAGGCGGAGGAACTGCGGCGCCATCGACTCCGTCAGGCCGACATACTCTTTGCGCGACGCGGCGTTCAAGCCACCGGACACGTAGCTTTTGTACGAGATCACGAGAGTGGTTTTGTCTGCGGAACTGGCGCGATACGCATGCGAGTTACTTCAACAAACTGCGAGATCTGCCCAGAGTTTCTTTCACATTTATTTGCCGACCCCGCATCAATACAATGGTTCAAGTACCACGCGATAGGCGCGACGATGCCCAATCTCAATGAAGGTATCATCCGCAGCTTTCCCCTTCACTTGCCGCCGTTTGACGTCCAGCGACAGATTGCCAAGCTTCTCTCGAACTTCGACGACAAGATCGAGCTCAACCGGCGGATGAATGAGACGTTGGAGGCGATGGCTCGGGCGTTGTTCAAGGATTGGTTCGTCGATTTCGGCCCGACACGCGCCAAAGCCGAAGGCCGCGCCCCCTACCTCGCCCCCGAGATCTGGGACCTGTTTCCCGACCAGCTCGACAATGAGGGGAAGCCGGTGGGGTGGGCGCGCGCAGCACTAGGCGACCTCTTCGACGTCACAATTGGGCGAACACCTCCGCGCAAAGAACGAGAGCATTTCTTGTCCAGCGGCACGGGGCAGACTTGGCTGTCGATAAAGCGGATGGGCGAACTTCAAGTATTCGCAGGGCATTCCGATGAAGACTTGTCACCTGCAGCGGTAAGAAATTTCAGGGTCCCAATAGTTCCGCGGGGAACGGTGCTCGTCAGCTTCAAATTGACAGTAGGGCGTGTCGCCATCGCTTCTGACAGCCTTTGTACCAATGAAGCGATCGCACATTTGGTTTCCAACGACCGAACACCTGTTTCTAACCTTTTCACATACTGCTTCATGAAGGGATTTGACTACGATCAACTGGGCAGCACTTCATCGATCGCTACGGCCGTAAACTCAAAGTCGATCAAGGGCATCGAAATGCTCATCCCAAGCATCGAGCTGAACGACGCGTTCCGGCACACGACTGAACAGTTGTTCCGGCGTATCGAGGTCAACACGTCGGAGAGCGAGACTCTCGCCCAAACCCGAGACCTGCTCCTCCCAAAACTCATGTCCGGCGAGATCCGCCTCAAGGATGCTGAGAAGATCGCAGCGGAGGTCGCGTGATGCAGCCGCTTGGAACGCTCCAACGGGTCGATCTGCGCGATATCTGGCGCAGCGAGGCTTCAGACTTCACGCCCTGGCTGGCGCGGGCGGAGAACCTCTCGATCCTCGGCGACGCGCTGGGCATCGAGTTGGAGCTTGAAGCGCAGGAGAAAGACGTCGGGCCATTTCGGGCTGACATTCTCTGCAAGGACGTCGACACCGACCATTGGGTGCTGATCGAGAATCAGCTGGAGCGAACGGATCATAGCCATCTCGGCCAACTGCTCACCTATGCGGCCGGGCTGGATGCGGTCGTGATCGTCTGGATCGCCGCCAGGTTCACAGACGAACACCGCGCGGCGCTGGATTGGCTGAATGAAACCACCGATGAGCGCTGCCGCTTCTTCGGCCTCGAAGTCGAGCTCTGGCGGATCAGCGACTCTCCAGCCGCGCCGAAGTTCAACATCATCTCAAAGCCCAATGATTGGTCGCGCTCGGTCGGGCGCGCAGCGAAAAGCATCGCCGACGAGCCGTTGACTGAGCTGAAAGCGCAGCAGCTGAAATATTGGCAGGCGTTCAACGCCCATCTCGAAGAGCGCCACCCGCGGATCCGGACGCGCAAGCCGCGGCCGCAACACTGGACGACATTCGCGGCCGGCCGATCTGGGATGCACCTCGGCGCCAAGGTCAACACCAGTACGCGCCGCATCGGCGCTGAGCTCTTCATCCGCGCCAATGACGCGAAGGCCCTATTCGCTCAGCTTCTCACGAAGAAAACGGAGATCGAGAGCGCCGTCGGCGAACCTCTGAGCTGGGAAGATCTGCCAGATCGCGTTGGTTGCCGTATTGCGCTCTATCGGGATAACTCAGATCCGACCGATGAGGCCGATTGGCCGTCACAACATCTCTGGCTCGGCGATGCGCTCGGCCGCTTGGATCGGGCGTTCAGGCCGCATCTGCGCGACCTCGAGGCGACCGATGATGAGGCCGGAACCGCGGAGATCGCCTGATGCCTTACATCGCCGAGAACGACGTCGAAGAAGCCGCCCTGGAGTGGCTCGCAGATATTGGATACGCCGTCGCTTATGGGCCAACCATCGGGCCGGACGGCGAAGACAAGGAACGCGACAGCTACGGCGATGTGCTGCTGACCAAGCGGCTGCGCGACGCGCTCGGGCGGCTCAATCCGGGGCTGGCGGCGGAAACGCTCGACGAGGCGCTGCGCAAGATCGAGCAAAGCGACACGCCGCAGCTGATCGCGGAGAACCGGCGTCTGCACAAGCTGATGGCCGAAGGCGTGACGCTCGAAGTGTCGCGCGAGGATGGGACGACGGGCGGCGAGACCGTGCGGTTGATCGACTTTGACGATCTCAGCCGGAATGACTGGCTGGCCGTCAATCAGTTCACCGTCATTGAGAACGGAAACACGCGCCGCCCGGATGTCGTTTTGTTCGTCAACGGACTGCCGCTCGGCGTGATTGAGCTGAAGAACCCCGGCGATGAAAACGCGACGCTCGATGGCGCGTTCAACCAGCTGCAGACCTACAAGGCCGAGATCCCGTCCCTGTTTCGCACCAACGCCTTTCTCGCGACCTCTGACGGCGTGCAGGCGCGTGTAGGTTCTCTGACTGCGGATCGCGAACGCTTCATGCCCTGGCGCACGGTGGACGGGCGGACAATCGAGCCGAAGGGATCGCCTGAACTTGGAACGCTGCTGGAGGGCGTCTGCGAGCCGGATCGACTGCTCAGCCTGTTGCGCGACTTCACGCTGTTTGCGGACGTGACGAACAAGCAGGGCGAGAGCCAGACCATCAAGATCGTCGCCGGCTATCACCAGTTCCACGCCGTGCGCAAAGCGGTGGCGAGCACGATCGACGCCGCGAAGCCTGATGGCGACCGCAAGATCGGCGTGATCTGGCATACGCAGGGCTCGGGCAAGAGCTTGCTGATGGCCTTCTATGCGGCGAAGATCATCAAGCAGGACGAGATGGCGAACCCGACGATCGTTGTCGTCACCGACCGCAACGATCTCGACGATCAGCTGTTCACGACCTTCTCGACCTGCCGAGACCTGCTGCGCCAGACGCCCCAGCAAGCGGACGATCGCAAGGCGCTGAAAGAGCTGTTGGCGCGGCCGTCTGGCGGCGTGATCTTCACCACCATGCATAAGTTCGCCCCGGAGAAAGGCGAGACCAGCTATCCGCTGCTGACGGACCGAAGGAATGTCGTGGTGATTGCGGATGAGGCGCATCGCAGCCAGTACGGCTTCAGGGCGAAGGTCGAAAGGAAAACCGGCGAGATCTCCTACGGCTTCGCCAAGTATCTGCGAGACGCACTGCCGAACGCCTCCTTCATCGGCTTTACCGGTACGCCCGTAGAAACAGCGGATGTGAACACGCCGCAGGTGTTCGGCGAGTATATCGACATCTACGATATCAGCCGCGCAGTCGAGGATGGCGCGACGGTGCCGATCTACTATGAAAGCCGCCTGGCTCGGGTCGAGCTCGACGACGACGTCAAGTCCGAGATCGATGATGAGGTCGCGGAGCTGACCGAGGACGAAGTCTCGGATGAACAGGAGCGACTGAAGCGCAAATGGGCCGGCGTTGAAGCGGTGGTCGGCTCGGAAGACCGGATCGCCCGCGTCGCGAAGGATCTGGTCGAGCATTTCGAGGAACGCGTCGCCGCGATGGACGGAAAAGCGATGATCGTCTGTATGAGCCGCCGGATCTGCGTTGCGCTCTACAACGCCATCGTGAAGCTCCGCCCGGACTGGCATAGCGACGACGATCTTTCAGGCGAGGTTAAGGTCGTGATGACCGGCTCCGCCGCAGACCCCGAGGATTGGCGTCCGCATATCGGCACAAAGTCTCGCCGTGAACTGATCGCCAAGCGCGCGAAGGACACCAGCGACCCGCTGCGGCTCGTGATCGTGCGCGATATGTGGCTGACGGGCTTCGACGCGCCGAGCATGCACACGATGTACGTCGATAAGCCGATGCATGGGCACGGGCTGATGCAGGCGATCGCACGCGTGAACCGCGTTTTTCGCGACAAGCCAGCCGGGCTCATCGTGGACTATATCGGCATCGCGCAGAGCCTCAAAGCGGCGCTCAGCCAGTACTCGCCCGACGACAAGGAGAAGACCGGCGTCAATGCGGCTGAGGCGGTGGCTGTCCTCCAAGAGAAATACGAGGTCGTCGCCGCGATGTTTCACGGCTTCGACTACACGGCGGGCCTTGCCGGAACGCCTAAAGAGCGGCTTGCGACCCTGGCTGGAGCAATCGAATGGGTGCTCGACATGCAGCAGAAGGACGCTGCGTGCGAGACCACCGAAGAAGGTAAGAAGCGAGCGCACAGACGGTTTGCCGACGCGGTTCTGGAGCTCTCCAAGGCGTTCGCGCTTGCATCCGCGTCCGATGAAGCGAAGGCAATCCGCGAAGAGGTCGGTTTCTTCCAAGCGATCCGTGCGGCGCTCGTGAAGACGGCGCCGGTTAGCGGTAAGAAGACCGCTGCCGAGCGAGATCTTGCCGTTCGTCAGATCGTTAGTCGCGCCGTGATCTCAACCGACATTGTGGACATCCTTGAGGCCGCCGGGCTTGAGACGCCTGACATCTCCATTTTGTCCGACAACTTCCTCGCCGAGGTCGAAGGGATGGAGAAGAAGAACCTGGCGATTGAAGCGTTGCGAAAGTTGATCGAGGGCCAAGTTCGCTCGCCAAACCGAACCAACGTTGTTGAGACCAAAGCGTTTTCGCAACGGCTTGAAGAGGCGGTTGCCCGCTATCACTCCAACGCCCTGACCACTGCCGAGATCCTGCAGGAGCTGATCAGGCTGGCGAAGGACATCCGCGCCGCCCGCAGCCGTGGCGAGGAAGAGGGGCTCACGCCGGACGAGATCGCTTTTTACGACGCTCTGGCTCTAAACGAGAGCGCGGTCGAGGTTATGGGCAACGACCAGCTCAAAGTGATCGCCCACGAGCTGCTAAAGAACCTGCAATCGAACGCCCAGGTAGACTGGCAGAAACGCGAAGGCGCTCGGGCCTCGATGCGGGTTATGGTAAAGCGCATTCTCCGCAAATACGGCTACCCGCCGGATCTGCAGGACGCGGCGGTTCAGACGGTGCTCGCGCAGGCTGACGCTCTAGCCCAGAGCTGGGCCGCGTGAGGCTTGGCGCAGGTTCTACAATGAGGACTGGAGTTCCCCCGGTTCTGCGGACAGTTGTGAGCTTACGGATGTAAGCGCTTCACGGGCGATCCTCTCGAACTCGATGGGCGACTTGTAGCCGAGGGCGGAATGCCGCCGGCTCGGATTGTACCAGCCTTCGATGAAGGTGAAGACGGCCATGC
>CAZPTD010000073.1:0-14590 GCA_964588915.1 uncultured Neomegalonema sp.
ACGATGGCGCCGTCGTCGCCCATATAGTCGATGGCGCGGACGAAGCCGTGGTCGAGCGCCGGCAGCGCCTCGTAGAGCCGCGCCTCGAGCCCGGGCGCCGAAACCCTGAGAGAGGAACGGCTCTCTTCCCGCTGCGCCTCGATTTCCGACTGTTGCTCGGGCGTCAATGGCATAGATAACCCTCCTGTCGGCAGCGGACCGCGCTCGGCCCGTCGGCAACCATATCTTGTGTCTTTGGCGAAGGGAATGACAAAATGGCGATCGAATATCTCCACACCATGATTCGCGTCCGCGATATCGAGGAGTCGAAGCGCTTCTTCTGCGATCTTCTCGGCCTCGTCGAGACGCGCCGCAAGGATCTGACGCCGGCCAAGGCGACCTTGGTGTTTCTGGCCGAGCCCGGCGAAGGCGGCGACCGGCGCGAGATCGAGCTCACCTATAACTGGGACTCGGACGAGCAATATGCCGGCGGCCGCAATTTCGGCCATCTCGCCTTCCGCGTCGACAATATCTACGAAACCTGCCGCAAGCTCCAGGACGCCGGCGTGACCATCAACCGCCCGCCGCGCGACGGGCATATGGCGTTCGTGAAGTCGCCGGACGGCATCTCGATCGAGCTTCTGCAGAAGGGCGAGGCGCTGCCGGCCGAGGAGCCCTGGGCGAGCATGCAGAACACCGGCAGCTGGTGAACGGGCCGGTTCTGATCGTTCTCGGCGGGCTGCCCGGCGTCGGCAAGACGACGGTGGCGCGGGCGCTCGCCCGGAGGATCGGCGCCGTCCATCTCCGGATCGACAGCATCGAGCAGGCGATCCTCGCCTCCTCGCTGAAGCCGGCGAGCGTCGAGGAGGCGGGCTATCTCGCGGCCTACGCGCTCGCCGCGGACAATCTGGCGCTCGGGCGCGACGTGATCGGCGACAGCGTCAATCCGATCGACTTCTCGCGCGAAGGCTGGCGGGCGGCGGCGCAGAGGGCGGGCGCGCATGCGCTCGAGGTCGAGCTCGTCTGCGGCGACGCTGACGAGCACCGGCGCCGGGTCGAGACGCGCGTCGCCGATATCGACGGCGCGCGCCTGCCGGATTGGCGCGCGGTCGAGGAGCGGTTCTACGCGCCTTGGCCGGAAGCGGACCTCGTCATCGACACGAGCGAAGCCAACGCTGAGACGGCGGCGGCGATCATCGCCGACGCGCTCGCGCGCCTGCGAGACGGCTAGTCGATGATCCCGTGGACGCGCAGAAAGTCGGCCGTCTCGACGAAGGCGCGCGCCATCTCGACATAGGAGAAGGCGCCGTGGCCGCCCTCGTCGATGACGACGAAACGGTGCGGCGTTCCGGCGGCCTGCAAGAGCGCGACGAGCTTCTCCGACTCGCCGATCGGCACGATCCGGTCCCGCGCTCCGTGAATGACGATCACCGGCGGATCGTCGGCCGAGACATGCGCGATCGGCGACAGCGCCCGCGCGCGCTCATGGGCGCCCTCGTCGTCGCCGACCCACCGCGCGACCGCCGGATGCAGGCGACCGTTCGCCGAGCGGGTCGCCGTGAGGTCGGTCGGTCCGAAGAGATCGATGATCGCGGCCGGTCGCGGCGCGGCGTCGCAACCGGGCAGATCGAAACCGGGCTCTGGCGTCATCATGCCGCTCATCAGCGCGAGATGCGCGCCCGCCGAGGCGCCGGCGACGACGAGCCGATCCATGTCGAGGCCGAACGCTTCGGCGCCCGCGGCGAGAAAGGCGAGCGCGCAGCGCACGTCCTGGAGGGCGGCCGGCGCCGAGGCCTGATGGGCGAGGCGGTATTCGACCGTGACGACGCTGAAGCCGAGCGCGACGTAGGGCTCGAAGAGGGTCCAGTCGTCGGGCGGCCGCCCGCGCGACCAGCCGCCGCCATGGAGAAAGACCAGAACCGGCGCCCGCGCCTCGGCGCCGTCGGCGTGGAGATAAAGGTCGAGGCGAAGATCGACGCCGCCGACCGACAGGTAGACGAGATCGTCGACGATCCGCGTCGCGTCCGCCTCCGCCGCCGCGCGTTCCGGCGCGGCCGTCGCCAAGAGCGCGGCGAGCGCCGCGCCGATCAGAACGCCTGACTTCATCGATTCGCCTCCGCGCCGTCGCGCAAGGGCTTGCGCGCGCTCTCGAAACCCGAGGACGAGGGTTATTAGAACGCGACCGGCAGGACCAGCCGCGCCTCGAGCCCGCCGCCCTCGCGGTTGCGCAGCGACGCCTCGCCGCGATGCGCCCGCGCGACCGCGTCGACGATCGCGAGGCCGAGGCCCGAACCGGGCGCGTTCAGGTTCCGCGCCGCGTAGCCGCGGGCGAAGGCCTTGAAGAGATCCGCCTCCGAGCCCGCGGCGACGCCCGGACCGCGATCGAGCACCGAGATGATCGCCTGCGGATCGAACGCGCCCTTCGGATCGTCGACCACCGACAGCGCGAGCTCGGCGTCCGGCGGCTGGTCGGGCGCCGAGCGGCCGTAGCGCAGCGCGTTGCCGACGAGATTCTCGAGCGCGAGATGAATCGCGTCGCGGTCGCCCCAGACGATGGCGTCGGTCGCCAAGGCGGCCGGCGTGATCCGGAGGCTCGGATGCGACTCCTTCAATCGCGCGAAGATCGGCGCGAGCGCGGTCTCCTGCGCCTCCAAGGGCGCGCCTTCGAGCCGCGCCAAGGTCGTGCACGCGGCGATGACCGACTCCATCGCGTCGAGATCGCGGATCAACTTCACCTGCTGTTCCGGATCCTCGACGAGATCCGCCCTCAGCTTGAGCCGCGTCAGATAGGTCCGAAGATCGTGCCCGAGCGCGCCGAGCATCACCGAGCGCGCCCGCAAGAGCTCCGCGATCCGGCCCTGCATCCGGTTGAAGGCGCCGATGACCGCCTGGATCTCCTGCGGCCCCTCCTCCAGCATCGGCTGCGGCCGCGCCGCCTTGGCGAAACGGTCGACCCGCGCGGCGAGCACCGTCAGAGGCTTGATCTCGCGCCACATCGCGCGCACGGCGAAGAACGCGATGAAAACCGCGAAAGCGCCGGCGATCAGGCCGGGCGGCCAACCGAGAATGCGCTGGCTGAGATTGTCGCGCGTCTCGATCCGGAGCAAGCGGTCGCCCGAGAGAGCGATGTCCATGCGCAGCGGGCGATCGGACATGACGTAAGCGTAGCGAAAGACGATCCTCAGGTCGTCGATGGCGTCCTCGCCGTCCTCGGGCGCGGCGAGATAGACGGCGACGTCGAGCGGCGCGAGCGCTTCGGCGTAGCGCCGGATCGTGTTCTCGAGCCCGCGAATGCGCATCTCGGACTCGGAGTCGTTCGCCTCCGGCGCCTGCGCCGACATCACGAGAACGCGGATGTCGTGCGAGTTCACCGCGTCGAGCAGGCGCGGCAGCTCCTCGGCCGACGCGGCTTCGATCGTCTCGGCGATCGCCGCGGCCTGCGCCGGCAGCGGAAAACGGAAGCCCCGCTCCGTGTCGCTCGCGCGCTCGCGCAGCGCGCTGACCGCGTTGAAGAGATGGATCGCGATCAGGATCGAGAGGACGAACAGGATCAAACGATACCGCCGCCATCGGTCGAGTCGCGGCCGATGGCGCGTCCAGAACCGGCGAAGCGAGGCGAGGCGTCGGCTCATCGCGTCCTCAATCCGAAATCTGCTCCGGCCGCACCGCCAGGACGTAGCCGGCGTTGCGCACCGTCTTGACGAATGACGGATTCTCCGGATCGGGCTCGATCTTGCGCCGGAGCCGGCTCACGAGCATGTCGACGGCGCGGTCGAAGGGCGTGGCGCTGCGGCCGTAGACGCGGTCGAGCAGATGGTCCCGCGAGAGCGCGCGTCCGGGCGCCGCCAAGAGCGCGGCGAGCAGGTCGAACTCGCCGCTGGTGAGCGGAATCTCCGCGGCGTCGCCGCCCGTGACCGACCTCGCGCCGAGATCGACCGTCAGCTCGCCGAGGCGCAGCTTCGCCGTCGGCGCGCCGGCCGCGGCGCGCTCGACCGCCTGCGCCGTCGCCAGCCGCGCCGCCGCCGCGCGCCGCAGAAGCGCCTTCAGCCGCGCCACGAGCTCGCGCGGCGTGAACGGCTTCGGCAGATAGTCGTCGGCGCCGATCTCGAGACCGATGATCCGGTCGACGTCCTCGCCTTTCGCCGTCAACATCAGGATCGGCAGGGCGAAAGGGTTGTCGCCTTCGCTGCGCAGCCTCCGGCAGATCGAGAGGCCGTCCTCGCCCGGCAGCATCACGTCGAGGACGACGGCCGCCGGCGGCTCCTTGGCGCGCAGTGCGTCGGCCTCGGCCGCGTCGGCCGCCGCGGCGACCCGCCAACCCTCGCGCTGCAGGAGCGCGGTGACGAGCTCGCGAATCTCCGCGTCGTCCTCGATCAGCAGGATCGGACCGCCCACGTCGTCGTTGGGCTCCGCCATAGTTCCTCCGTGATCGACCGCCCCGCCATCAGCCAGGCCCGGACGCCCGCGCCAAGCGCGGTTACCAATAATCACCCGACGCTCCGCCCTCGATATCTTGCCAAGACGTCCACAGGCGACGGTCAGGACGTCGCGACAAGCGCGGCGCCGCCCGGAGGCGGAGACCGTCCGAAGGGCGCATCGCAGACTGACCGAGGAGCGTATCCGCCATGACGACCAAATCGAAGCTCTTCCGCCTCTCCGCCGCGGCCGCCGCCGCCCTGACCCTCGGCGCCGCGCCGCCGGCGTCCGACGCCGCCGCCGGCCCCTTCTCCGTCCAGGGCGAGACGACCGTCACCGGCCCTGGCGGAAACACCGCCACGCGCGCATACCGCCGCGAATGGGATCCGGCGACGCAGACCTACACCCGCGGACACCGCGTCACCGGACCGAACGGCGCCAGCCGCACCGTCGGCCGTCAGACCGAGCGCCTCGGCCCCGGCGAGTTCCGCGACACCCAGATCGTCGAGCAGCCGAACGGCGCGCGGATCCGCCGCGAACGCTGGATCCAGCTCCAGCCCTGACTGAGCGACCGCGCCGCATCAAGCCCGCTCGCGACGCCGACGACAAGCGTCGTTACCAACCGTTACCCGCCGCTGCGCGGCCGACATCATCCGACGACGCGAACCGGAGACGGTGTGGACGTCGCGGCGGACGCGACGGCGCGGGCCGGGCGAAAACCGACGCCCGGACGCGCTCGAGGATGATGAAGGAGCAGCGCCGATGCGCATGAAATCGAAGTTCTTCCGTCTTTCTTTGGCCGCGGCCGTCGCTCTCGCGGCGCCCCTCGTCGCGGGAAGCGCGATGGCGCAGGGCTACGGCTCCGGCGGCTGGACGATCGAGGGCCCGGCGGGCGTGACCACGATCGACCGCTGGGCCGACGGCCCGATCGGCGATCGGCGCGGCCGCGCCGAGATCACCGGGCCCAATGGCGGCGAGTGGACGCGCGAGTGGTCGCGCCGATACGATCCCTACACCGACACCTACACGCGCCGCTCGAGAACCACCGGTCCCTATGGCGGCTCGCGCACCGTCGAAGGCGTGACGCGCCGGACCGGCCCGGGCGAGTTCTACAACAGCCGCCGGATCACCGGCCCCTATGGAAACAGCCGGCGGGTCGACCGCCGCATCCGCCGCCGCTGGTAATCGCCGACGGCGCGCGCGGGTCCGCCTCCCTCCTTCCAACCGGACCCGCGCGCGCCGATCGCGGGCGCGCCGGCCCGCCCTTCCGCAGCGGAGCGCCGGGCGCGCTCGTCTCGCGCCCCGATGGAGACGTTCCCGACACCGGAACGCTTGGTCAGGTCCTCGACCGTCGGGCGCGGCGGGTCTTCACATCTTAACCGGCGCGCTCTACATTCAACCTGTCCTTCGGGACTATGGCGATAAACGCGCGCGGAATAAGCGGATCGGACCCGGGGGCGGTACCCGGCGGCTCCACCAAACTCCCGATTGTTGGTCGGGCGGAAGGGGCCGAAATAGGATCGACGGACGTGTAAAGGCGTTTGCTTTCGCTCGGCGGGGCGCCACCGTTATCGGCCCGCAAAGTACAGTTGCCAACAACAACCGTGCTCCGATGCCGATGGCCGCTTAAGCGGTCGGAAGCATCGAAACTTAAGTCCTAATCCTTAGCCGGCTTAGGCGGGGCTCGAAGGCGCCTGGCAACAGAAGCCTTCACTTTCACTTGATATTTTCAAGATGCGCCCAGCTTTTCGCGAGCGATGCTGGTCGGATCAGCCGAAAGAGCCGGCAGGCTCCGGCGCATTTTTTGACGCAAACAGAGTCAATACTTGAGATGTCGCCAGTCATCGCGGTCGTTCTTGCGAACAGCCGCGCGAGAACCTCCAAAATCTTGACATCACTTGACAAGAAAGCCATATCTTACCGGCGGCTCTTCATCGCCGCGCGAACCTGACGCCTGGGCTGGACCTCGGCGAAGGACGGAGGCGCGTCGCGATAAGAGCGGCGCGGGAGCCCTATGACGATGCGTGAAGCTGGAAGGATGGCGGTCATGGCGACGATGCTCATGGGCGGCGTGGTCGGTTCGGCCCTGGCCAGCGCCGAAGGAACCGGCCCGGCGCCTGCGATGCAGGAGGGAACGGGCCCTGCGCCGGTCGCGCTCGAAGGGACCGGCCCGGCGCCCGCCGGATTGGAAGGGACCGGCCCGGCCCCGATCGGGCTCTAACGCCTCGCCGGCGCGCCGGCGCGCATCCGCCAGGACCAGCCGGCGCCGCTTCGCCCAATCGCGGCGACAAGCCACAGCCCGCTCAGCCCGGTCGGTCGGATATCACGGCCGACGATCATGGCTCGTGGGGGAAGATCGGTGAGTTCCGCATCGAGACGCCGAAGGGCGACGCGTCGTCCGGATCGGCGGCGCGCCAACGGCGCGAGGGACGCCTATCTCGAGTGGCGCCAGGCCGTCTTCGAACTGCTCACCGCGATTCTGATCGCCCTGCCGATCACGCTCTTGCTCGTCGCGGCTCTGCTCGGGCTTTTCTTCGTCGTCGATCGCCTCGTCGACACGACGCTGCTTCCGGACGCGCAGAGACTGCTCAAGGGCTCGGCCGCGCCGTTTCTGATCATCTTCTCGGCCACGACCGCCGGGCTCTTCGCCGCGCGCAAGATCAAGAGCGCGCATGAGACGGTGCGCCTCAAGGAGACGTTGGACTTCATTCGCGCCACCGAGCTGGACCGCGAATACATCCAAGCCAAGGGCGCCTGGTCGAAATATATCGGCGGCGGCTCTTCGCCCGGCGCCGAGCGCCTTTCCGCGCTCATCTCGACGTTCTCGGCGCTGCAGATCGCGTCCGAACTCGACAAGGAGAGCGCCGCGCCCGGTCTCGCCGAGGCGGACGCGCGGCGGTCGCGCGCGCTCGCGGCCGAGCTGCGGCGGATCGGAGAAGCGACGGCCGGCTTCAAGGGAGAGGTGCGCGACGACGCCCAGTTCGTCTTCACCTATCTCAACCATTTCGAGATCGTCGCGCTCGGCATCGAGCAGAACATCATCGACAAGGAGATGTACGACGATTGGCTCGGCACCTATGTCGTGCAGTCTTGGAACGCGTCGGCTTCGGTGGTCGGCGCGTTGCGCAGAATCAAGCGGAGCGACGCGCTGTTCGAGAAGTGGCAAGGTCTGGCGCAGGACTGGGCCGCGTCGCGCGTTCATCTGACGGCGGCCGAGCCGCCGACCTTTTCCCTCGAGGAACTCGCCCGGCTCGCGATCGACTTCTACGAAACCAGCCGGAACCGCGCCTCGGAGCGCTCTTAGACCGTCGGCGTTCGCGGCGCGAACCGGCTCGCGTCAGCCGACCTCCCGTCGCCGCAGGCGCCGCTCGAACCGCCAACTGACGAACAAGGACACGAGCACCAGGCTCGAGAACAGGTACATTCCCCACTTGATGTTCAAGTCTGAAATAACGCCACGATAGACGGCGATCACCAATGCGACGAAAAAGACGTCAAGCATCGCCCATTTGCTTAGAAAATGCAGCAGCGGGACCAGACGCCAGCGGGCCGGGTTTTCCGACACCTGGATATAGGCGGTGAGCAGCAGTTTCGAGTAAGGAAAAATAACCGCGAAGACGAATAAAAGCACCGCCAGGAATGCGTCTTCCTGAAACAGATCGATGATGCCGCTCAGCACGCTGAAGTCCTCGGCGTAGAGCAGATGCTCGAGTTTCGCCAGCGGCGCCTGCCAAGCGAATGGAAACAGACCCAGAAGCGCCAGCGTCACCAGCTTGTCGAACATCGGAAGCCGACCTCCACCACGCCGCCGCTCACCGGAGGGTCTCGATCGGCCCGACGGCCGAGCCGGAGATGAACTGCCGCATATAGGGATCGCCCGAGAAATCCATGTCGCGGACCGAGCCCGCCCAGCGGATCACGCCGCCATGGAGCATCGCGACATGGTCCGCGATCACGCGCACGCTCGACATGTCGTGGGTGATCGTCACCGCCGTGGCGCCGATCTCCTCGACGAGCTCGCGAATGAGCTCGTTGATGACGCCGGCCATGATCGGATCGAGCCCGGTCGTCGGCTCGTCGAAAAAGATGATCTCCGGCTCGGCCGCGATCGCCCGCGCGAGGCCGACCCGCTTCTGCATGCCGCCCGAGAGCTCCGCCGGAAAAAGATCCGCAACCTCCGCGCCCATGCCGACGCGACGCAGCTTCGCGATCGCGATCTCGCGGCAGTCGGCGCGGCTCAGATCCTTGCGCTGCAAGATCCGGAAAGCGACGTTGCGCCAGACCGGCAAGCTGTCGAAAAGCGCGCCGCCCTGGAAGAGCATGCCGAACCGGGCGAGCAGCGCGTCGTCGCGGCGTCGCCGGTCGACGCGATCGCCGTCGACATAGATCTCGCCCGTATCCGGCTCGATGAGGCCGAGGACGCATTTCAGCGTGACGCTCTTGCCGGTGCCCGAGCCGCCGATGATCGCCAGGCTCTCGCCGCGCATCACACCGAGATCGACGCCGTTGAGCACGGTCTTCGGGCCGAAGCTCTTGCGCACGCCCCTGAGTTCGATCCGAGGCCGCGCCTCGGCGCTCACCGGCGCCTCGCCGAGCGCCGCCGCCTCGCTTTCAGCTTGCTGCTCCATCTCCGGCCCTCGCCTCACGTCTTGAAGAAGAATTCCGCCAGAAGGTAGTTCGACGCCAGAATGAGGACGCTGGCGCTCACCACCGCCTGCGTCGTCGCGCGGCCGACGCCCTGGGCGCCGCGGCGCGAGAAGTAGCCGTGGAAGCAGCCCATGAGCGCGATGATGAAGCCGAACACCGCCGCTTTCCAGAGGCCGGAGACGACGTCCGACGTCTCGATGAACTCGACCGCCGAGCGGATGTAGGTGTTCTCGTTGAAGCCGAGACGCTCGGTGCCGACGAGATAGCCGCCGAAGATGCCGATGCTGTCGGCGACGCCGACGAGAAGCGGCAGGCCGAGCGTCGCGGCGACGATACGCGGCGCGACGAGATACCGCATCGGGTCGGTCGAGAGCGTGGTCAGCGCGTCGATCTGCTCGGTCACGCGCATCGTCCCGAGCTCGGCGGCGATCGAGGCGGAGACCCGGCCGGCGACCATCAGCCCGGCGAGAACCGGGCCGAGCTCGCGCACGATGCCGAAGGAGACGATGGTCGCGACCGCGCTCTCGGCGTTGATGCGCGAGCCGCCGATATAGATCTGCAGCGCGAGCACCGCGCCGGTGAAGAGCGCCGTCATTCCGACGACGGGCAGCGACTCGTAGCAGATCCGCCAAAACTGGACCGCCGTCTCGCGGAAATAGAAGGGCGGACGAAACACGGCGAGAACGCTCTTTGCCGCAAAGACCGAAACGGCGCCGGTTCCGCGCATGAGCGCCAAGAACGTCGCGCCCACCGCCGTGATCAAATTGAGCGCCGTCTGCACGTTGATCGCCTCCATCGCCCGCTTGTCGCCCCGACGCCCGCGCCCGGGCCGCGCGACCATGGCCGCGTCGTCGTTAATGCGCCCTTAGAATTAGGAGATCGCGCCTTTCCAGGGCGTCTACACGACAAAAAAGCGTGGGCAAGCGGCGATTGCGCCGCACCGCCGGCCGCGGTCAAAAACTGGCCCTCTTCGCCGCGCCGCGCGTCAACATATTGTTCGCTCGGTTGGCGGCCGAGCGCGGGAGCCTATCTTCGTCGACGTCGCCGCGTTCGTTCGGACGGACGGACGCAATGCGCGCCGACCGCGCGCCGGATAGAGAACAAGAGGATTTCAACCATGGCTGACGCAGCAACCAGGATCGCGCCGCAAGCGGCGGCGGAGATCGTCGCCGGGCTCAACCAGGCGCTCGCCGAAGTGGTCGTCGAGACGATGAAGGCGCAGAACTTTCACTGGAACGTGACCGGCATGGCGTTCGCGCCGCTCCATCAGCTCTTCCAGGAGATCTACGAGGACCACTTCGCGGCCCAGGACGACCTCGCCGAAAGGGTGAAGGCGCTCGACGGGCACGCCGAAGGCCGGCTCTCGGAGCATCTGAGGCGCGCCGAGGTGAAGGAGCATGACGGCAAGGCGAGCGACGCCGAGATGGTCAAGGCGCTCATGGCCGATCAGGAGGCGATCTCGTCGACGCTTCGGGCGCTTGCCGTGCTGGCCGAAAAGCACAACGACATCGTCACCAACGATCTCGCGATCGGGCGCGCCGCGGCCCACGACAAATTCGCCTGGATGCTGCGCGCCCATCTCGCCTGAGGTTCGGGGCAGGACGGCCGCCGCCCGGCGCGGCGGCGGCTAGTCCAAGAACCATTCGACCGATTTTTTCGCGCATTTCTTGCGGTAGGCCGGGGCCCAATGGGCGTATTTGCCCATCGCCGCCTGCCGCTCGACCAGCGCGTCGATGAAGCGACGCCTCTTCTTCTTGCCGTCGAGCTTCTTGAACGCCTGCTTGTCCGCCTTCGTCATCGAACAGCCGACGCAGCGCCCGGCGCGCTTGAATTTGCACACGTCGATGCAAGGGCTCGGGATCTTGCCGCCCATCGCGCCCTCTCCCGCGCTCGCCGGCCGCTACGACACGTCCGCGACGCGCGGAAGGTCGGCGCCGCGGCGCGCGCAGGTCACCGCGGCCGCGCGCACGGCGAAGGCCAGAACCTCGGCGACCGCGTCGTCGCAGAGCCCGCCGAGGCCGGCCGAAAGCGCGTCGCGCCGGCAGAGCTCCGCCAGAACCGCCGCCTGAAAGCTGTCGCCGGCGCCGACCGTGTCGACCACCTCGACCGCCGGCACGGCGGCGCCGAGCTCCCGCTCGCCGCGGAACGCGACGACCCGGCCGTCGCCGTCGGTGAGCACGACGAGATCGGCGCCGTCGGCCGCCCAGGCGCGGGCGACATCCGCCGGCGGCGTCTCCGGCGCGAGATGCGCGAGATCCTCGACGCTCGCCTTGATCAGATTGGCCGAGGCGCGCAAGCGGTCGATGCGGCGCCGCCAAACCGCCCGATCGGGCTCGATCGTCGGCCGGACGTTCGGATCGAGCGAAACGAACTTGTCCGAATGGCGCGCCGCGAGCGCCGCCAGCGCGTCCGCCGTCGGCGCCGCGGCGATCGAGTAGGAGCCGAAATGGAGCGCGCGGATGTCCGGTCCGAGCGCGGGCGGATCCGCCTCGGTCAATGACACGTCGGCCGTCCCGGAGGCGTAGAAGGCGTAGGACGGCCCGCCCGAGGCGTCGAGCCCGACGAGGCTGACCGTCGTCGGCCGGTCGCTGCGCACGAGATAATCGGTCGCGACGCCCTCGCTCTCGAGATATTCGGCGAGCCGCGCGCCGAGGAGGTCGGTCGAGACGCCGGCGAAGAAGGCCGAAGGCGCGCCGAGCCGCGCCAAGCCGATGGCGACGTTCAAGGGCGAGCCGCCGGCGCGGGCGTCGAAGGTCAGTCGTCCGGGCGCCGGCGCCTCGGTCTGAAAGAAATCGAACAGCGCGTCGCCGCAGACCAGGATCGTCATCTCCGCCGCTCCCTCGCCTCGGATCGAATTTTTTCTTCACCGCCGCATCCGAACGCGCCGCCGGCGAGTCGAAAGCTCGAAGGCCGACGATCGTCGCGCCTTCGACGCGGCCCGCGCAGACGCGCGCCGCGACGGCTCGTCGGCCTTCGCCAGCCATAGGCGCGGCGCTCGGCCGAGAAAAGAAGGAATGACGCATGAAGTTCGCGCAACACATACTCGCCTCCGCCGCCGCTCTCGCGCTCGGGACCGGCGTCGCCGCCGCTTCGCCGATCATCGGCCTCACCGGCGACAAGACGCTGGTCTTCTTCGACACCGAAAACCCGACCGTCGCGCGGCGCATGGACGTGATCGGCGTCGACCGCCTCGTCGGCATCGATTTGCGCCCGTCGAACCGGACGTTGATCGGCGTCACGCCGAACAACGTCGTCTACGAAATCGACATGGAGACGGGCGAAGCGTCGATGATGTCGGAGATGGACACGCCGCTCATGATGGGCGACGGCCCGGTGATCGTCGACTTCAACCCGATGGCCGACAAGCTGCGCTACATGACCGGCGTGACGAACCACCGCGTCGATGTCGACACCGGCGCGGTGACGGTCGACGGCTCGCTCGCCTTCGAAGGGAACGACATGCATTACGGCGAGGCGCCGAACATCGTCGCCGCGGCCTACGCCAACTCCTATGGCCGCCCCGAGACCACGGCGATGTACGACGTCGACGCGACCATCGTCGCGCTCATCCGCCAGACCTCGCCGAACGACGGCGCGCTCGCCGCGATCGGCAAGTTGGGGATCGACGGCGCCGCGACCTACGCCTTCGACATCCAGACGACGCCGCTCGGCGAGAACATGGGCGTTCTGATGGCGGACGACATGCTCTACATGGTCGATCTCGAGAGCGGCGCGGCGACGCCGGTCGGCCCGCTCTCCGGCGCGACCGGCGTGCGCGACCTGACCGTGCTTCCGTAACGGGCGAAGCGGCGCCGCGGGGCGGTCCTTGCGGCCGCCCCGACGGTCGATCTCGCCATCGCGTCGCCGCAGAAGGCCACGCGCCTCTGGCGCCCGGATCGCAGCTCGGGCATGACGGGCCCCGATGGCGCCGCGCCGGACGCGGCGCGCGAGCGGAGGCGATGGGCGAGATGCTGAAACAATCGGCGTCCACCGAGGAAGATGGCGCGATCGCCGACGCCCTGCGCCGTTGCGCCGCCGGCGACCGCGCGGCGCTCAAGGAGATCTACGACGCCGAGGCCGGCCGGCTCATCGTCGTCGCGCGCCGGATCCTGCGGCGCTCGGATCTCGCCGAGGAGGCGCTGCAGGAAGCGTTTCTGAAGATCTGGCGCAATGCGAAGAGCTGGCGGCCCGATCGCGGCTCCGCCCGCGGCTGGATCTACGCCGTCTTGCGCAACCAGGCGCTGACCATGTTGCGCAAGGCCGACCGCGAAGCGCCGGTCGAGGACGTGATCCGCCTCGCCGACGCCGCGCAGCCGGAGCCCGACCCGGACGCCGAGCTCCGCGATCTCGCCGCGACCAGTCGTCTGCGCGACTGTCTGATGGCGCTCGACGAGGCCAAGCGCCGCTCGGTGCTCATGGCGTATCTCTACGGCTACAGCCATGGCGAGATCGCCGGCCGTCTGCGCGCGCCGCTCGGAACGACGAAGGCCTGGATCCGCCGCGGCCTCGCCGCGCTTCGGGAGTGCCTGTCATGATCGATGACGGGCGTCCGATCGCGGAGATCGCCGACGAGTACGCGCTCGGGCTGCTCGAGGCCGAGGAGGCGGCCGAGGTCGAAGCGCGGCTCGAGACGGACCCGGCGCTTCGCGCCGCGGTCGCCGCCAGCCGCGACCGGTTCCTCGAGCTCGATCTCGCCGCTCCGCCGGCGCCGGCGCCCGGACGCCTTTGGGAGCGGATCGCCTCGGCGCTCGACGCGTCGCCGGCGGAAGAACCGCCGCCCGCCGCCGAGACCGTCGCGCTCGACGCGCGGCGCGCCGAGCGGCGCTGGAGAAGGGCGGCGATCGCCAGCCTCGCGGCGACGCTCCTGCTCGCCATCGGCCTCGGCTGGAGCCTCGGCCGTCCCGAGCCGCAACCGACGGTGATCGCCATCCTCGTCAACGACGCCGACGAGCCGGTGGCGCTCGTCGAGGATTTCGGCGGCGTCGAGGCGCGCGTCGTGCCGCTCGTCGATTTCGAGGTGCCGGAAGGGCGGGCGATCCAGGTCTGGACCAAATATTCCGAAGAGCGCGGCCCGGTGTCGATCGGGCTGCTTCAGGCGGCGTCGGCGACGCGCTTAGAGCCGCCTGCGCTGCCCGAACCCGTCGAGACGCAGCTCTACGAATTGACGCTCGAAGAGGCCGGCGGCTCGCCGAGCGGGCTGCCGACCGGCCCGGTGCTCGGCGTCGGCTTCGCGCGCGCGCCGCGGTGACGTTTTTTGCTCCGGCTCACGAGCGCGACAGACAGGCGGACGGGCGCCGCCCCGGAGGCGCCCTGAACAGCCGTCGCGACGGAATGGCGACGCCTATCCCAAGCCGATCAGCATGCCCGCGCCGAGCACCAGCGAGCCGCCGAGCACCACCTGCATCGCCGCGCGCCAGAACGGCGTCTCCATGAACCGGTTCTGGATCCAGGCGATCGCCCAGAGCTCGACGACGACGAGGCAGAGCGCGATCGTCGTCGCCGTCCAGAAATGCGGAATGAGATAGGGCAGCGCGTGGCCGAGGCCGCC
>CAZPTD010000074.1:0-2958 GCA_964588915.1 uncultured Neomegalonema sp.
GGCCACGCGGCCGACCGGCTCGCGCGCGCCGGCGGGACCGCGGTCCTCGCCGAGACGCCGGAGATCTACGGCGCCGAGCAACTCCTGACGCGCCGCGCCGTCTCGGAGGCGGTGGGCCGCAAGCTCATCGAGCGCATCGACTGGTGGAAGGACTACACCGCGCGCAATTTCGGCTCGCTCGACAACAATCCCTCGCCCGGCAACAAGCGCGGCGGGCTCTCGACGATCCTGGAGAAGTCGCTCGGCGCCGCGGCGAAGGGCGGCGCGACGCCGCTCATGGGCGTCTACAAATACGCCGAGCCGATCACGGAGCGCGGCTTCGTCTTCATGGACAGCCCGGGCTACGACCCGTGCTCGGTGACGGGCCAAATCGCGAGCGGCTGCAACCTCGTCGCCTTCACCACGGGACGCGGCTCCGCCTTCGGCGCCAAGCCCGCGCCGTCGATCAAGCTCTCGACCAACACCGGCCTCGCGGAACGGATGCCCGAGGACATCGATCTCGACGCCGGCGTCATCGCCACCGGCCAGGCCGGCGTCGAGGAGGTCGGCGACCGCATTTTCGAGCTCCTGATCGAAACGGCGTCCGGACGGAGATCGAAGTCCGAGGCGCAGGGGCTCGGCGACCTCGAGTTCATTCCCTGGCAGATCGGCGCGGTGATGTAGGCGGCCGGCGGTCGACTTCCGGTGTCGCCTGACGCGCGCGTCTCGACTAGGCTCGGCGTAAAACCGAACGAGGAGGCGCGCCATGACCGACAAGACGATGAAAGCGACCGAAGCGGAGGAGACCGCGCCGGCGGTCGATCTCGACGCCGCCGAGGCGGAGGTCGATCTGCCCGAGATCGGCGATCGCGAACGCTACGACGCGCTGATGCTGACGATCCGCAATCGCGTCACGGTGCGCCGATTCGACTCCGACTATGTCGTGCCGGATGCGCATTTCGAGCTGATCCTCGAGGCGGCGCGGCATGCGCCGTCGGGCGCCAACTCGCAGCCCTGGCAGTACGTCGTCGTCCGCGACAAGGCGGTGAAGCAGCAGATCTCGGAATACTTCGTCGAGGAGCAGCGGTTCCGGGCCAAGGCGAAGATGAAGTTTCCGACGCCCGACTATCGCGGCCTCGCGACCGCGCCCGGCTTCGTCGTCGTCTGCTCGGACATGCGCTGGGTGAACGCCTTTCCGGTCCTCAACGACGGCTCCGAGCTCGACCGGATGTATCGCGAGAACGCGGAGCGGATCCTTCTGCAGTCCGTCGCCGCGTCGACGATGTCGGCGCATCTCGCCGCGGCGGCGCTCGGCTACAATGTCTGGTGGGTCACGGCCATCGGTCAGGAGAACGCCCAGAAGGCGATGAAGCCGCTGCTCGGGATCCCGGAGGAGATCTCGGTGCTCGACATCCTGCTCTTCGGCCCGGCGGCGGCCAAGCCCTACAAGCGTTGGCGCCGGCCGCTCGAAGAGATCGCGCATTGGGACCGCTACGACGACAAATACTTCATGACCGACAGCGAGCTCGAGGACTGGATCAAGACCCGGCGGCATCGGGTGATGTACAAGGACGCCTCGAAGGTCGACTGACGCCGCGGCGCGCGTCGCTGAGGCCTTGGCGTCGGCGGCCCTCGGGCCGACAGATGGCGTCGTCTGCAGTGCGCAGATGATCCGTTCCGAGAGGCTCAACCCGGATGCAGTGGCTCCACGCCGGTCTCGGCGACTGGGTCGCGCTGGCCCTGATCGCGGCGAGCTTCGTCACCTCGCTGATCACCGTCGCCTTCGGGCTCGGCGGCGGCGTCGCGCTTCTGGCGCTGCTCGCGAGCCTGGTTCCGCCGGCGGCGCTCATTCCGATCCACGGCCTGGTTCAGCTCGGGTCGAATTTCGGCCGCGCGGTGGTGATGGCGCGATATCGCAACCGCGACGTGCTGCCGCCCTTCAGCGTCGGCTCGCTGATCGGCGTCGCGCTCGGCGGCTCGGTGGCGGTGCAGCTTCCGGCCGACGCGATCCAGATCGGCGTCGGGCTCTTCGTCATCTGGTCGATCTTCGGGACGCCGCCGGCCTTCATGCGCCGCTCCGCGTCGATCGCCGGCGCGATCTCGAGCTTCCTGACGATGTTCTTCGGCGCCACCGGGCCGTTCATCGCCGCCTTCGGCAAGACGGTGACGACCGACCGGCTGAGCTTCGTCGCGACCCATGCGACGATGATGAGCGTGCAGCACGGTCTGAAGACGCTCGCGTTCGGGCTCCTCGGCTTCGCCTTCGGCGTCTGGGCGCCGCTGATCGCCGCGATGATCGTCGCCGGCTTTCTCGGCACGCTCGCCGGGCGCCGCGTGCTGATGCGCATCGACGAGGCGCGCTTCCAGTTCGTGCTCAACGCGATCCTGTTCGTGCTGGCGCTGCGGCTGATCTGGACCGGGGCGAGCGACTGGCTTTGAAGCGCGACGCGCGCCGCCTGAGAGGACGCCGCCGCGACGGATCACAAAAAAACCGCACTCCGGCCCGCACATTCGCTCGAGCTCTTGCGCCGCGGCGCAAGAGCGCGCTCGCGGAGAGGCGCCGCAGGCGGAGCGCCGCCGCGACCGGCCGGCGCGCCGGCCGAACCGGCGGAACGGATCGCGCGCTGCGGGCGGGCCTCGCGGCGCGGAGATGTCGAACGACAAGAGGAATGCGTCGCGATGTACCGATGGTTGCTTGGCGCCGGATCGGCGCTGCTTTTCCTGACGGCGTATCCGGCCGTTTCGCAGGCTCAAGACGAGACGGCGCAGGAGTGTGCGCCCGGCGCCGACTGTCCGCAACCGGAAGCGGCGGTCGAGGAGCAGCCGGCGGCGGTCGAGGAGCAGCCGGTCGTCGAGGAGCAGCCGGCGCCCGAGGAGCAGCCCGTCGTCGAGGAGCAGCCGGCGCCCGAGGAGCAGCCGGTCGTCGAGGAGCAGCCGGCGCCCGAGGAGCAGCCGGTCGTCGAGGAGCAGCCGGCGCCC
>CAZPTD010000074.1:3058-14545 GCA_964588915.1 uncultured Neomegalonema sp.
CGTCGTCGAGGAGCAGCCGGCGCCCGAGGAGCAGCCGGTCGTCGAGGAGCAGCCGTCGCCCGAGGAGCAGCCGGCGCCCGAGGAGCAGCCGGTCGTCGAGGAGCAGCCGGCGCCCGAGGAGCAGCCGGTCGTCGAGGAGCAGCCGGTCGTCGACGAGGAGCAGCCGGTCGTCGAGGAGCAGCCGGCGGCCGATGAGCAGCCCGCGGCGGCCGCAGCGGAGGAGCAGCCTTCCGCCGAGGAGCCGGCGCAGGCCGAAGAGGCCGCGCCGGAGCGGCGTCGGCGGCGCCGCGCCGAAGAAGAGCGGCCGGCGACGGAAGAGCAGCCCGCGGCGGCGGATGCGGAGGAGCGGCCGGCGGCCGAGGAGCCGGCGCAGGCCGAAGAGGCCGCGCCGGAGCGGCGTCGGCGGCGCCGCGCCGAAGAAGAGCGGCCGGCGACGGAAGAGCAGCCCGCGGCGGCGGATGCGGAGGAGCGGCCGGCGGCCGAGGAGCCGGCGCAGGCCGAAGAGGCCGCGCCCGAGCGGCGTCGGCGGCGCCGCGCCGATACGGAGGCCGCGCCCGAAGCGGCCGACGCCGGCGAGAGCCAACCGGATGCGTCGGACGCGGCGGCGGAGACCGACGACACGGTCGAGCAGCAGCTCGAAGCGCAAGGCGACGTCGAGGAGGCGCGCCGCGTGCGCGAGCTGCGCGAACGGGCCGAGGACCAGTTCCGCGCCGCCGCCGAGGAGGCCGCGGAGGCGCCGGTCGACGCCGACGACGCCGCGGCGCCCGAGGACGGTCGGGAGGCGGCGCGCGACGGGCGACGGCGGCGCGACGGCGACGGTCGCCGCGCCCGCGGCGAGGGCCGCGTCTTTGACGCCGAGGAAGAAGGCGGCGAAGTGGTCGAGCGGCGCGGCGGCCGCGTCATCATCGATCTCGGCGACGGCGGCGTCTATGTCGAGCGCGACATTCCGGACGAGGGCGGACGGCTCCTTTACGGCGCGCGCGACGTCGAGGTGGAGCCGCTGCCGGGCGGCCGGACGCGCACGATCGTCTATCGCGAGAACGGCGCCGAGATCATCACGATCCGCGACCGGTTCGGCGAGATCGAGCGGCGGACGCGCATCACGCCGGACGGCCGCGAGATCGTTCTCATCGACAACCGCGACGACGCGCGCGAACGCCGACGCGAGCGCCGCCGCGAACGGCGCGAGGCGCGGCGCCCTCGGATCAGGGTTCCGGTGGACGAGTACATCGTCGATCTCGGCGAGGCCTCGGAGGAGGACATTCGCGAGGCGCTGCTGGCCGAGCCGGTCGACGAGCTCGACGACGAGTACACGCTCGACGACGTCTTGGAGACCGAGGCGGTCCGCGCCTATGCGCCGAGCATCGACCTCGACACCATCACCTTCGACTTCGGCAAGTCCACGATCAGCGACGCGCAGATGGACGCGCTCTTCGAGCTCGGCGAGGCGATGGAGGAGGTGCTCTACGAGAATCCGGGCGAAATCTATCTGATCGAGGGCCACACCGACGCGGTCGGATCTGACTACGACAATCTGATCCTGTCAGACGAGCGCGCCGAGGCCGTGGCGGTGGCGCTCTCGCAGAACTTCGACATCCCGCCGGAGAATCTGATCACCAAGGGTTATGGCGAGCAGTTCTTGAAGGTGGAGACCGAGTTGGCGGAGCGCCGCAATCGGCGCGCGACGGTGCGCCGGGTGACGCCGCTGCTGGCGACGGACTGAGCCGCGCGGCGTCTCGGCCGACATGACGAGGCCGACATGACGAGGCCGACATGGCGACGGCTCCGATCGCGGCGCCGCGATCCGGAGCCCGTCGGTCAAGAGCGCGTCGAACGGGCTCGCTCGGCCTATCGAGCGCCGATCGGCGTCAGCAGCGGCCGCCCGCGGCGCTCGACGACAGCGTCGACGCTTCGCAGGCCCTGGATCTCGGCTCGACGACGACCCTCGACGGCTCCGGCGCCGCGTTTGTCTCGAAGATCGGATCAGGCCGCGGCCGCGCCTCCTCGACGCCCGGGCGATGGCGCCCTGGCGACGAGCCGGCGTCCTCGTAGGCGCTGGAGCCGGGGCCGCGCCTTCCGCCGTGGCGGCAACGGCGCCACGGACGCGCGCCGCCATGATGACGACGCCCCAGCTTCTGCTCCGCGCCGCTGTGATGGTGGCCGCGCCGAAGTCGCCGACAAGGGCCGCCGGACGGGGGGGGCGCGGGCGCCGAGGCCTCGGCCTCGGCCTCGCTTCGCTCCACCGCCTCGTCCGAGGCGATGGCGAGCGAGACGATGGCGAGATCCTCGACGCCGCCGACGCCGGTGACGGCGCCGCCGCCGCCTTGCGTTCGCGTCTCGCGGCCGAGATCGACCTTCAGGCCCGCGAGCACCTGCCAATCCGACTCCATCCCGAGCGCGCCGCTGGCGAAGAAGCTCGCGTCATAGTCGTCGAGGCCGTATTCGCCGCCGAGGGCGCCGCGCACCTCGTCGCTGTAATAACGGACGCCGGTCGACACGCGTAGGTCGTCGGTCACGAAGTAGGTGGCGTTTCCGATCGCGACGAAGTCGTCATCGACGTTGTTTCCGGTCACGAAGCCGGCCGCGGCCTCGAGCGCGAAGCTGTCGAAATAAAGCGCGCCTTGGCCGCCGACGCCGAACACGTCGAACTCGTGGCCCAGCAGCTCGGCGTGCGTGCCGACGCCGTAGACGCCCACCATGCCGACCTCCGGATCGCGCCAGAAGACGCGGGCCGCGCCGCCATAGAGCGGTTGACCGTCGCCGACGCCCGCGATCACGTCGAAGCTCGCCCCGAACTTCTCCTCGATCGAGACCGTGACATTGCCTTGGAGCGCCGCGGCGTAAGTGTCCTCGGTGCTGATGCTGAGCACGGCGACCGACGCGTCCGGCCCCTCCGGTTGAGCGTCCGCTTCCTCTTCGTCCGTGGGCGTCAACACCACCGGCTGCGGAAGCGGCAGCTCCTGCGCAAGGACGGCGACCGCCCCAATGGGCGCCGCGGCGACGAGCGCCGTTGCAAGCAGTCGTGAGCGAAGCATCGGATTCCCCCGAATCTCGAAATGCGCCTAGCGGTCGACGCCGCCGGTCATGAATCACGCATTAAGAGTATGGAACCGATGTGGGTTAACCGCGCAAGCAAACCTTTTGCGGTTTCGCAACCTTTCCTCTGATTGTCACGTTTTTCTGTGGGATGTGTCCTTTTTCCATCAGATTCGGCCGAGCAGAGCCGCGACCTCGTCGGCGCTCGGCATCGACGGCGCCGTGCCGGGCCGCGTCACCGAGATCCCGGCGACGGCGCAGCCGTAGCGCACCGCCTCGGCCGGGCTCGATCCGCGCGCGAGAGCCACCGCGAAGCCGCCGTTGAAGGCGTCGCCGGCGCCGGTCGTCTCGACCACCGGGCCGGCGTCGAAGGCCGGGATCAGCTCCGACGTCTGGCGCGTATGCAAGAGCGCGCCGGCCTCGCCGAGGGTGACGACCACGCCGCCGGCGCCGCGGGCGATGAGCGCGTCCGCCGCCGCCCGCGCTTCGTCGGGCGTTGTCGCCTTCAGGCCGGTCAGACCTTCGGCCTCGCTCTCGTTCGGCGTCAGCCAGTCGCAGAGCGCGATCAGCCCGTCGTCGAGCGCCGCCGCCGGCGCCGGGTTGAGCACGGTCGCAACGCCCGCCGCCCGCGCGATCTCGAGCGCCCGCCGCGCCGCGTCGATCGGCTGCTCGAGCTGGGTCACGAACACTTGCGCGCTCCTGATCTCGTCCGCCTCCGCCTCGAGATCGGCGGGCGAGAGCGGCGCCGCCGCGCCCGGCGCGATGATGATCGCGTTGGCGCCGGTGGCGTCGTCGATGAAGATATAGGCCGCGCCGGTGTAGCTCTGCGCCGTCTGCGTCACCACCGGCCGCACGCCCGCCTCGCGCCAGGTCGAGAGCGCGATCTCGGCGAAGGCGTCCTCGCCGAGCTTGGAGATGAAGGCGACCTCGGCGCCCAGCCGTCCGCAGGCGACCGCCTGGTTCGAGCCCTTGCCGCCCGGCCCGAGGACGAAGCTCTTGCCGAGGATGGTCTCGCCCATGCGCGGTTGACGGTCGGCGCGATAGGCGGTGTCGGCGACGAAGACGCCGAGGATGGCGATTCTTCCGCTCATCGGATCAGGCCTCCGGCGGAATGACGCCTTTGCGGAAGGCGAAGCAGCCGTAGAAGCGCCGCTCATGCGTCTGGATGACCGCGAAGGCCTGGTTGGCGCGCTCGTAGAAGGCGTAGCGCTCGATCGAGACCATCGGCCGGCTCCGGCCTTCGGCGGCGTCGATCTCGGCCTGCACCTCGCGCTGGACGTCCGGGATCTCGTCCGGCGCGCCGACGATCTCCATCCGCGCCGCCGCGTCGTCGACGAAGCTGTCGAGCGGATAGACCGAAAGCACGGCCCGCACGACCCGAGCCGCCGGCGCGTCGATGCGTAGGAGCTCGCCGAAGGCGGTCTGGCGCGCCGTGCTCTCGGACGGAAAGTTGGTGTCGGCGATGACGAGGTCGTCGCCATGGCCCATGGCGCGAAGCGCGTAGAGCGCATCCGCGTTGAGAAGCGGATCCAATCCTTTGAGCACGCCGTCCTCCCTTGCTCGCTCTTGTTAGGCATAAGCTTTGGCGCGCGGATCGGCGCATGACAAGCCGGCGCGTCCGGCGCTAGCCTCGCCGAAAACGCGACAGGAGAAGAGACCTCATGAAATCCGCGACGTTCACCTGCCCGTCGGGCGCCCGGCTCGAGACGACCGAGTTCGGCTTCGGCGGCGCGCCGCTCGGCAATCTCTTCGAGGCGATACCGGAGGACGTCGCTCAAGCGACGCTGCAGGCGGCCTGGGACACGGGAAGGCGCTGGTTCGACACGGCGCCGCTCTACGGGCTCGGGCTCTCCGAGGAGCGCTTCGGCCGGTTCCTCGAGGACAAGCCGCGCGACAGCTATGTTCTTTCGACCAAGTTCGGCCGCGTCCTGGAGGATTGCGCGCCCGAGGACGCGACGCCGGACAAGTTCGTCGACACGCCGTCGCGGCGCTTCGACTACGATTATTCCTATGACGGCGTGATGCGCAGCCTCGAGCAGAGCCTCGAGCGGCTCGGGCTCGACCGGATCGACGTCTTCTTCTGCCATGACGTCGACATCTTCACGCATGGCGCGAAGGAGGCGTCGGACGCGCGGATCAAGGAGTTCATGGAAGGCGGCTACAAGGCGGCGCTGGAGCTGCGCGAGCAGGGCGTCGTCAAGGCGATCGGCGGCGGGATCAACGAATGGCAGGTCGCCGAGACCTTGGCGCGGGCCGGCGATTTCGACATTTTTCTGCTTGCGGGGCGCTACACGCTCTTGGAGCAGGAGGCGTTGGAGAGCTTCCTGCCGCTCTGCGCCGAGCGCGGAATCGGCGTGCTTTTGGGCGGGCCGTTCAATTCCGGCATTCTCGCCACCGGCGCCCGGCCGGGCGCGCATTACAACTACGCGCCGGCGCCCGCGGAGATCCTCGAGAAGGTCGCGCGGATCGAGCGCGTCTGCGCCGAACATGGCGTCTCGCTCTTCGAGGCGGCGCTGCGCTTCCCGCTCGGGCATTCCCAGGTGATCTGCGTCGTTCCGGGCGCGATGAACCCGGAGCAGGTCAGGCTGCCCGACAATCCCATCCCGGCGGCGTTCTGGGACGCGTTGCGCGCTGAAGGCCTGATCCGCGCCGACGCGCCGACGCCGGCGTGATCGGCGATCCAGATCTCGACACAATCCTCGGCGACGGTCCTCCGCGACGCCGTTGATTCGCAAGGGACCGACCGACCATGACTTCGATGAACGCCGCGCTCCGCGCCCTCCCGCTCGCCGCCTGCGGCGCTCTCGTCGCCGGCGCTGCGCCGGCGCAGACGGATGAGCGCGCCCTCTATGACGAGCCGCAATGGTTCGAGGAGCGGGTCTGCACCGAGCGGCCGATCATCGGCGACGCGATCGCGACGAGCCGGCGCCGCGCGGAGAACAACGCGCTTCGGGAATGGGAGGAGAAGGCGACGGACGCGCTCCTCGTCAAGCTCGAGCGGCGCTTCGGGGCCCGAGACGTTCGGATCGGCCGCGATTACGAGATCGAGGTCCTTCTCCTGCGCTCGGACGCGGTGCTCTTCGGCGAGATCGAGCAGGTCGGCGGGGTCATGCGCTGCGAAGGCGAGCAGGAGCTCTTTCTCCAGTTCGAATGCCAGCTGGTCGCCGGCGCCTGCGCGTCCTACGCCGTTCGCGCCGAAGGCTCGGAGCTCGACGCCCGGTCGGAGCGGGTCGAGGGCGTCCTCGGCGAGTGACGGCGCGATCCGAGCGGGATCGGCCGGCGTTCGCAGGCCTTATTCTGGAGCGCGGCCCGAGGCGGCCGGAGGCGAACGATCGCTCAGTCCGGCGGATCGACCGGGCAGAGCGCCTCGCCGTTGACGACGCGGCCGCAGTTGGCGCGCAGAACCTCGAGACAGGCGCGCTCATGCTCGCGCGACGGCTCGTGGTTGCAGCTGCAAAGCGCGGTCGTCCGGTTCGTGTACTCGCATTTGAGCTCTGAGTACCGCTGCTCGACGCCAAAGGAGCCGGCGCCGGCGACGCCGTCCCGGGCGAGACGCTCGAAGGACTGGCGATCGCGCGGCGCGGACGGTTCGGCGGCGCGGAAGCTCTGCGCCGACGCGGCGGACGCGGACAGCAGCAAGGCGATGACGACGAGTCTCATGGTTCGATCTCCCGATTGCGCGGTCGCCGACGGGCGCGTCTCGAACGCGAGCCGCCGTTGGAGCGACGGTCGGTCTTCGCGCCGGCCGGCGTCCGCGGATGAGAGAAGCTTGGCGATTCCGGCAAGACGCGCTGTGCCGTAGAGCACGCGGCGCGATTTTTTCGGCCGCGCGCCGCCCGCAGCCGACGCGCGGCGCCCGCGCGCATGGGAGGGAGCCGATCGACCGGCGTTGCTCGCGCGCGACCGAGCCGTCATGCTGGCGATGTCGAACGCTCGCGGCCGGATCGTGAGGGAGGACCTTCAGTGACAGCGCCGAAGCGACGCGCGTCCTTGCTCGGCGGCGCCGACTTCTTCGCCGACGGCGCGCCGGTCGCGCTGCGCTCCAAGAAGCTCGCCGCGCTCGCCGCCTATCTTCTGTCGCAGCGGCGGGCCGTTCCGCGCGAGAAGCTCGCCGGCCTCTTCTGGGGCGCGCAATTCGACCGGCAGGCGGCGCAGAACCTGCGGCAGGCGCTGACGCGGCTGCGCCGGGCGTTCGGGGCCGACGTCATCGAGGCGGAGCGGGACGCCGTCGCCATCCGCGCGCGAGCATTCGACTGCGACGTCGCGCTGTTCGAGGCCGTCATCGCCGAGGGCGATCCCGCGGCGCTTCCGGCCGCCGCCGACCTTTACCGCGGCGACTTTCTCGACGGGCTCGACCTCGCCGAGGAGGGCTGGCGCGACTGGGTCGAGATCGAGCGCGCGCGCCTGCGCGCTCTGGCGCTCGGAGCGCTCGACGATCTCGCGGCGAACGCCCTTCAAAGGCGAGACTATCCCGAGGCGCTCGCCCGGGCCGAACGCGCGCTCGAGATCGATCCGCTGAGCGAGACGGCGCATCGCGCGCGCCTGGCGGCGCTTGGCGGGCTCGATCGACGCGGAGAGGCCGCGCGGGCGCAGCGCGATTTCGCGGATCGCTTGCGAGCTGAACTCGGCGTCGCGCCGAGCGGCGAGACGGTCGCGGTCTTCGAGCGCGTGCGCAAGGACGCGCCGGCCGGGAGCGCCGGGGCTGAAGATGAGCCGCGGACGGCGTCGATCGCGCTGCTGCCGTTCCGCGCCGCCGGCGACGGCGACCAGGCGCGCACCATCGCCGAAGGGCTGGTCGAGAGCGTCGCCGCGACGCTGGCGAAGATCTCCGGCATCCACGTGGTCGCGACCGCCTCGACCGCGTCCTACCGAGATGGCGACGCGCATCCCGCGCGCGTCGGGCGCGAGCAGGGCGTGCGCAGCCTGCTCTCGGGCTCGGTTCAGGTCGTCGGCGACCGGCTCCGCGTCACCGCCGCGCTGATCGACGCGGCGAGCGCCGAGCAGATCTGGGCCGAGCGCTACGACCGGCCGCTCGACGATCTCCTTGCGGTGCTCGACGAGCTGACCAAGGAGATCGTGACCGAGCTGCAGATTCAGCTGTCGGACGGCGAGCAGGCGCGGATCTGGGCGCGGAGCGCGCGCGACGTGGTCGCCTGGGAAGCCGTGGTGCGCGCGACGGCGCTCATTCATTCGCATCACCGCGAGGGCATGATCGAGGCGCGGCGTCTGGCGCGCGTCGCCGCCGCGCGCGATCCGGGTTTCGCCGCCGCCTGGGCGGCCGAGGGCTGGACCCATTGGCTCGACGGCCGCTGGGATTGGACGGAAGATCGCGAGGCGTCGCTCCGCCGCGCGCTCGAGCTTGCGGAAAAGGCGCTGTCGCTCGACCCCGAGAGTCCGGACGCTCGGTCCTTGAAAGCGGTGGCGCTGGCGCATCTCGGCGCGCATGACGCGGCGGTCGTGGAGATCAATCGAGCCGTCGCGCTGGCGCCCGCGCACGCCCATATCGCGGCGCTGGCGAGCTATCTGCTGCGCTTGCATGGCGAGCCGCGCCGCGCGATCGCGCTCGCGGAGCGCGCGATCCGACTGAGCCCGGTCCATCCGCCCTGGTATCTGAACGCGCTCGCCGCCGCCTGCGCCGACGCGGGCGAGCACGAGCGCGCGGAGCGCCTGTTCCGCGAGTCCGTGCGCCGCGATCCGGACGTGGTGATCCCGCATGCGATGCTGGCGACGCTTCTCGGCGGGCAAGGACGGCTCTCGGAGGCGCGCGCCGCCGTCGAGGCGATCCTGTCGCTCGACCCGGATTTTTCGGCGGAAAGATGGTGCAGCCAGCATCCGCATCGCGATCGGCGGAGCCGAAAGAAGCAGCTCGAGGCCCTTCTGGCGGCGGGCGCGCCGGCGTGACGCGCCGTTTTTCACAGCGGAGTCACGCGGCGCGCGCCGGGCGCGTCACGCGCGTCGGGCAAACCCGGTCTATCGACAATGCGCGCGCAGGAGACATCGATGAGCGTCGAAGACAAGATCGCCCTCTACGCCGAAGGCTGGACCGTCGGCGACGTCGACAAGATCATGGCCGGCGCGTCGCCCGAGGCGGCGCTTCACGATCCGAATGTCGGCCGGATCGCCTATGACGGCCTGCGCGCCTACGCCGAGGGCCTCATCGCGACCGTAGCGCAGATGCGCGGCGGCGCGGCGGCGGACAAGCTGATGGAGATGACCGACGTCGTGATCAAGGACGGCGAGACGCCGGTCACGGTCTGGGCGTGGTTCACCGTGCCGGGCGCGCCGCTGGCCGGCGCGGCGGTGATGAAGTTCGACGATCGAGGCCTGATCGAGGAACGGATCGCTTACGCGGCGAAGCCGGCCGTTTGACGTCGAAAAGCCGAGGAGCGATCAGATGGCGGAGACGAGTCGGCCGACATTGTTCGGCTATGGCGCCAGCACCTTCACGCGCATGGCGCGCGTCGCCTTCGAGGAGAAAGGCGTCGACCACGACTTCGTCGCCGTCGCGAGCTGGGACGGTTATCGCAAGGATCCGGCCCATCTCGGGCTGCATCCGTTCGCGAAGGTTCCGGTTCTGCGGCATGGCGCGGAGACGATTACCGAGACGCTGGCGATCGTCGCCTATGTCGACGAGGCGTTCGACGGGCCGGCGCTTCAACCGGCGACGCCGATCGAGCGCGCGCGGATGCGCGAACTGATCTCGACCACGATCAGCTACGCCTGGCCGGCCTGGGTGCGGGTCCTCGCGACCGAGCGCTTGTTCCAACCGCTTGTCGGCGCGCCGAGCGACGAGGCGCGGATCAGGGCGGCGGCGGCGGAGGCGCGCCGCGCCGCCGAGGCCGCCGCCGCGCGCCGGCGCCGCCGCGGCGGCGCGCCGCGCGATCTAGCCGCCGCGGGTATTGTAGGCGCGGGGTGGAATAAGGCGGCGACGCCGGAAGGCGCGGAGATCCTGCGCGCCGCGCCGGCGTTTCGCGCCTGGTGGGCGCGGATGACGCAGAGGCCCTCGGTCGCGAAGGTCGCGCCGAAGACCGATTGGTCGAACCCGCCGCGCTGACGCGACGCGTCCGGCGCAGCCTCAAAGCCGCCGCCCGCTCTCCTTGTCGAAGAGATGCGTCTCGGCCCGGCGCGGCCTGAGATGGAGCTTCTCGCCGGGCGCGAGCGCGCGGCGCTCGCGAAAGAGCGCCGAGACCTCGCCGATCGGCGTCGTGAACACGACCAGCGTCTCGGCGCCCGTCGGCTCGATCACCAGCACCTCGGCCGGCAGGCCGTCCTCGGCGATCTCCAGGCTCTCGGGCCGCACGCCGTAGACGACCGGCCGCCCTTCGCCGGGCGCGCTCGCGCCGAGCGGCGGCGTCGGGACCGTGAGCCCGTCGAGGCGCACCGTGTCGCCGGCGAGCGCGCCGTCGATCAGGTTCATCGACGGCGAGCCGATGAAGCCGGCGACGAAGAGGTTCGCCGGCCGGTCGTAGAGCTCCAATGGCGGGCCGACCTGCTCGACCTTGCCGGCGTCGAGCGCGACGATCTGGTCCGACATCGTCATCGCCTCGACCTGGTCGTGGGTCACGAACACCGTGGTCGCGTTCAGGCGCTGATGGAGCGTCTTGATCTCGGCGCGCATCTGCACGCGCAGCTTCGCGTCGAGATTGGAGAGCGGCTCGTCGAAGAGGAAGACCTGCGGGTCGCGCACGATCGCCCGTCCCATCGCCACGCGCTGGCGTTGGCCGCCGGAGAGGTGCTTCGGCCGCCGTTCGAGAAACTCGGTGAGCCCGAGGATCTCGGCCGCCTCGGCGACACGGCGCCTGATCTCGGCCCGCGGCGTGCGGCGCAGATCAAGCGCGAAGCCCATGTTCTCGGCCACCGTCATGTGCGGGTAGAGCGCGTAGTTCTGGAACACCATGGCGATGTCCCGGTCCTTCGGCGGCACGTTGTTGACCACCCGGCCGCCGATCACGATCTCGCCGCTCGAGATCTCCTCGAGGCCGGCGATCATGCGCAGAAGCGTGGACTTGCCGCAGCCCGACGGCCCGACCAGGACCACGAACTCGCCATCCCCGATGCCGACCTCGACCTCGTGCAGAACCTGGGTCGAACCAAAGAACTTGTCGACTTTGTCGACATCGACCGATGCCATCTCCCCGCCTCCGTCCCTGATCTCAGCGGCCCCTGTTGGCTCCAGCATTAGCCGAAGCCGGGGCCACCTCCAACCACTTCGGGCGCAAGCCGATGCTCACGCCGCCTTGATCCCGGCGAGCTGGACCAGGCTCGCGGGATCGAGGCCGACCTCTTTCGCCGCCTCCATGAGCTCCGACCAGGTCGCATCCGGGACCGGGATGCCGTGGGCCAGGCGCTCGGCCTTGTGGCGCTGCTCGGGCTCGCCCGGGAGCAGGACCTCGCCATCCACGTCAGCCGGGCGCGAGGATTTCACGAAGTCGCCGTAGCGCCGGATCTCTT
>CAZPTD010000075.1:0-14537 GCA_964588915.1 uncultured Neomegalonema sp.
GCTCGGCGGCTCTGGATCCCGGATCGGCCTCAGGCCGTCCGGGATGACGGTCCTTTCTATCCGCCCTCCAGCAACGCCGCCGCGGCGGCGTAGCTGAGGATGGAGAGCGCCGTCGTGATCAGCACCACCGCCGAGGCGCGGAGCTCGTAGCGGCCGAAATTCGCCGCCATCAGCACCGCATTGTTGGACGCCGGGCAGGCCGCCGCGAGCACGCCGGCGGCGACCCAGAGCGGCGGCAGATCGGGCGCGAGCAGCGCGAGAGACAGCGCCACCAGCGCCGGATGGATCGCGAGCTTCGCCAGGGTCAGCGCGCCGATCTCGCCGACCCGCTGATCCGAGCGCTTGCGGCCGAGGATCGCGCCGGTCGCGAAGAGCGCCGCCGGCGCCGCCGCCTGGCCGAGAAACGCCAGGAGCCGCGCAACGAGCTCGGGCAGCTCGAGGCCGTAGGTCGAGGACGCCCAGCCCCAGGCGACGCCGAGGATCACCGAGACAGGCACCGGGCTCAGGATCGCGCGGAAGAAGGCGCGGAGCGCGCTGCCGCCGCCCTTCGCCGCCTCGAGGAGGATCGCCGTGCCGCTCATCATCACGATGATGTCGAAGCTGAGCACGATCGCGGCGGGCAGGAGCGCCGGCTCGCCGAGCGTGAGCGAGATGAGCGGCAGGCCGACGAAACCGACATTGCCGTTAATGGAAAGATAGCCGAAGAGCGCGTTCTCGCCGCCCTTGAGGCGAAAGAGCGCGAAGCCGGCGATCCGCATCACGACATAGAGACCGACGGTCGCGACGCCGTAGGCGCCGGCGAGCTCGAGCCCTTCGGCGGCGACCTCGGGCGCGCGGCTCATCGCGGTGAACAGCAGCGGCGGCAGCGCGATCTTGAAGATAAACGCGTTGAGCCCGGCGATGCCCGGCTCGTCGATGAGCCCGTTCCGGCTGACGGCGCCCGGCCGCGCCGCCAGCCAGCCGATGAGGACGACCGCGAAGAAGGGCGCGATCTGACCGAAGATGTCGATCATGGCGCGTCCGTCGCTACGCGCCGCCCGAGAGCGCGCGCCAGCCGATGTCGCGCCGGCAGAAGCCGCCCGGCCAGTCGATGGCGTCGACCGCGTCATAGGCGGCCGCGCGCGCGTTCTCGAGACGCTTCCCGCGCCCGACCACGGTCAGAACCCGTCCGCCGTTCGCGAGGATCCGGCCGTTCTCGCGCCGCGTGCCGGCGTGATAGACGGCGACGTCGGCGCGGTCGGCGAGCGCGTCGAGCCCGCCGATCTCCTCGCCCTTCGGATACGCTCCGGGATAACCCTTGGTCGCCATCACCACCGAAAGGCTCGCCGCGTCTTCCCAGGCGATCTCGACCGCGCCGAGCGTCGGCGCGCCGAGCCTCTCGCCGCCCTCGGACGCCGCCAGCAGCATCGGCAGGAGATCGCTCCTCAAGAGCGGCAGCAGCGTCTGCGCCTCCGGGTCGCCGAAACGGGCGTTGAACTCGATCAGCCGCGGGCGGCCGTCCTCGATCATCAGCCCGGCGAAGAGCACGCCGCGATAGGGCGCGCCGCGGCGCGCCATCTCCTCGGCCACGGGGCGCAGGATCTCGTCGAGCGCGCGCGTCTGCGCCGCCTCGGTCGCGACCGGCGCCGGCGCGTAGGCGCCCATGCCGCCGGTGTTCGGGCCGAGATCGCCCTCGAAGGCGCGCTTATGGTCCTGCGCCGCGCCGAGAAGGCGGATCTCCGTCCCGTTGACGAGCGCGAAGAGGCTCGCCTCCTCGCCGGTCAGGAACTCTTCGATCACGACCGCGCCCTGGGCGCCGCCGGCGAAGATAGTCGCCACCGCCGAGCGCGCCTCGGCGATCGTCTCGGCGACGGTCACGCCGTTGCCGGCGGCGAGCCCGGCGGCCTTGACCACCCCCGGCGCGCCGGTCGTCTCGTGTTGGGCGAGGGCCGGCGCCGCCGCCTCGAAGCGCCGCCAGCGCGCGGTCGGCGCGCCCGCGGCGTCGCAGATCTCCTTGGCGAAGCTCTTCGAGATCTCGAGCATGGCGGCGGCGCGGCTCGGGCCGAAGACGGCGACGCCGGCCGCGATGAGCGCGTCCGAGACGCCGGCGTCGAGCGGCGCCTCCGGGCCGATGACGACGAAATCGACCGCCTCTTCGCGAACGAGGTCGAGGACGGCGTCCGTATCGGTCGCGTCGAGGGCGCGGGTCTCGGTCTTGTCGGCGCGCCCGCCATTGCCGGGCGCCCAGAGAATCCGCTCGACCGCGTCGCTTCGGGCGAGAGCGACCGCGAGCGCGTGTTCGCGACCGCCGCCGCCGAGAAGCAAGATCCGCATGAGCATCCCTTTCCGCCGCGGCGCCTCGCGAAAGGCGTGAGTTCTCGGCCCCATCGTCTATGGTGGCGCCGGCGGACGAGCAAGCGCGGCGCAAGACCGCGCGCGGAGAGAGGCCCGGGCGGCGCAGGCCGAGCGGGCGAAGATCGAGGCGAGATGAGCGACGCATTATTCGAGCCGGACGACGACGAGCCGGGCCCGGCGCGCAGCCCGCAAGGCGGCTCCAATCAGCCCGAGGCGACGGTCTCGGAGCTCTCCAACCGGATCAAGCGGGCGATGGAGGACGCGTTCGGCCATGTCCGCGTCCGCGGCGAGATCGGTCGGGTGTCGCGGCCGCGCTCGGGCCATGTCTATCTCGACCTCAAAGACGACCGCGCGGTGCTCGCGGCGGTGATCTGGCGCGGCGTCGCCCAGCGCCTGCGGATCCAGCCGGAGGAGGGCCTCGAGGTTCTGGCGACGGGCAAGATCACCACCTATCCCGGACAGTCGAAGTATCAGCTCGTCATCGACAGCCTCGAGCCCGCGGGCGCCGGCGCGCTGATGGCGATGCTCGAGGAGCGCCGGAAGCGGCTCGCCGCCGAGGGCCTCTTCGCCGAGGAGAAGAAGCGCCCGCTGCCGTTTTTGCCGGGCGTCGTCGGCGTGATCACCTCGCCCTCTGGCGCCGTGCTCCGAGGCATCCTGCACCGGCTCTCCGACCGGTTTCCGCGCCATGTGCTCATTTGGCCGGTGGCGGTGCAGGGCGAGGCCTCGGCCCCGCAGGTGGCGGCGGCGCTCGAGGGCTTCGACGCCTTGGCGCCGGGCGGGCCTGTTCCGCGGCCGGATGTGCTGATCGTCGCCCGCGGCGGCGGCTCGCTCGAGGATCTCTGGGGCTTCAACGACGAGGCGGTGGTCCGCGCGGCGGCGGCCTCGGAGATCCCGCTCATCTCCGCGGTGGGCCACGAGACCGACACCACCTTGATCGACTTCGCCGCCGACCGCCGCGCGCCGACGCCGACGGCGGCGGCCGAGATGGCGGTGCCGGTGCGGGCCGAGCTTCTGGCGGCGCTCTCGGGCTACGAGGCGCGGCTCATTCGCGCCGGCGCGCGCGCTGTGGAGGACCGTCGCGGACGGCTGCGCGATCTCGCGCGGGCGCTGCCGCGGCTGGAGGATCTCGTCGCGCTGCCGCGCCAACGCTTCGACGCCGCCGCCGAGCGCTTGCCGAGGGCGCTCCTCGCCTTCACCCGCGCCCAGGACGGCCGCTTGGGCCGCGTCGGCGCGCGGCTCTGGCCCGGGCTCTTGACGCGGCGCTTGGAGACGGGCGCCGACCGGCTCCGCCTCTTCGGCGACCGCATCGCGCCGGCGCTGGTGCGCGCCTCGGCGATCGCCCGCGAGCGCTACGACCGCGCCCGGTTCGCCGAGCGCACGGCGAGGAGCGCCGCGCAGGACCTCTCGGCGCGCCGCGAACGCTTGGAGAAGCTCGGGCGTCTGCTGGAGGGGTTCTCCTACAAGGCGACCCTCGCCCGCGGCTACGCGGCGGTGCGCTCGGGCGGTTCCGTGGTGTCCTCGGCCTCCGGGCTCGCGCCGGGCGCGGCGGTGGAGATCGAGTTCCGGGACGGATCCGTCGCCGCCGAGGTGAAGCGCGAGGGCGGCGAGAGCGCCGTCTCAGGGAAAGGGCCGCGGCAGGGGCGGTTGCTTTAGAGCAGGATCTGTTGAGGTGGATGCAGCGCTGATGACGCCGTCATCCCGGAAAGCCGCAGGCTTATCCGGGATCCAGGGCGAGTTCGCCGCACGCTCGGCCCCTTGGCCCTGGATCCCGGCTCTGCGCGCTTCGCGCTTGGCCGGGATGACAAGGGCGAAGTTCCATCAGAACCGATCAGATTCTAGTCACTCGTTCAAGACGGTCACGTCGAGCTCGCAGCGTAAGAATGGCGCACGTTATCTTGAGGACGCCAATACTATGGAATATGTTTGAAGAGATGCGCCCGTCGCTCGGCACTCTTGACGTAAAAGTATTTGACGAGTTCGTTTGGACACCATGTCCGTCGGAAATCGGGCAGTCGGTTGACCGCCTCGTCACTTTCTGCGCTATAATTTGGATTATATCTTCACCTTGCAACAACTCGCGTTCGCCAAACTGATTAACACACTGATCGAAGATCTAATGAAGGCGAAGTGTCGATCGGTTGATGTCCGCTTTTTCACCGGCGAATTGAGGATCCGGCATGGCGTCGATTTCTAGCACGCCGTTATTCGCCAGCTGCAGCACACTGTGCATGCGATGATCTCTTCCCGATTGGAGTAAATGATCTCAAGCTAGCCGATCCAACGGCGCACGCGTTTGGATTGTGAGACTAGAAGTAGTTGTCGCGCTCGACGCCACTCCACGACGTCGGTAGCGGTCGCGCATAAGCCTTCGGCGCGTTGGCCAAAAAGTCCTTGCGCCAGCCACGTCGCCTCTCGGACGACCGAGGCGCTGCGAAGAGACGCGGATCGCGTCGATGAGCAAGCCCCGCGCGTCGAGCGGCCTGCTCCTCGGGGCGCCTCGCCCCTCGTCGCTCTGCGGAAGCTGCTACCCCGTCGCGGAAGGCGCGAAGACAGCGTCGATCTCCAACGTCGCCGCCCCGCCCGGCGGCTCGAACCGCACAACACCGCGTCGGCGCCGACGATACCGGGAAAAGGCGCGCCGTTCTTGCCGATCTGATCCGGTTGGAAGACATGCGCGATCCGGTCGCCGAGATCGGACATCACCGACGCGACCACGCTCGGTAGGCGCATATAGGCCGCCACCCTAGCACAGAGATCATAGAGCGCCGTGCGGTCAGAGAGCGCTTCGAAGCGTAGTCTCGGCGCGCGCGCCCTCCTCGAGCGCGGGCTCGAAGGCGCGGAACTCCGCCGCCTTCGTCAGCCGCTCTCGATCGGGCGCTGGCGCCGGTCCTTCCTTCCGTCTCGGCGCAACGCTCTGAGCTCGATAGGCCGCGCCATCCTCGGCGCCGACGCCGCCCTGACCACGCCGACATGCCGGTCGCTCAGCAGAGCCGCCATGCTTTCTCGGCTCTACACGATCTTCTCGATATGCACCTGCCGTCCGACATGCAGCAGCTTCAGCTGATGCTTGCGATATCGGATGAAGGCGCAAATCGCGGCGCAAGGGTTGTCGCGATCGTCGTCGTAATGCCGCCAAAGAAAATCGTCGAAAATGATCACGCCGTTCTTGTTCAGAAGATCGAAGCTGCAGACCGCGTCCACCAACACGTCATTGGCGCGATGCGAGCCGTCGATATAGATGAAGTCGAACACCGGCGCACGGTTCGGCGTCTGCCCGAAATAACTGGCGGACGTTCCCTTGTATTTCGTCACGCGCTCGGCGTAAGGCGCGATGTTGCGGTCGAAGCGATCCTCGAGCCGCAGCATTTCCTTGTCGCCTTGGTTCTCGTCCGATCCTTCCCAAGTGTCGACGCAAGTCACTTTCGCGTTCGGAAAGGCGCTCAAAATGTAATGCGCGCTGCCGCCTTCGAACGAGCCGATTTCCAGCACCGAGAACATCGGCTTGGTCTTGAATCTCGGGCGGAGCGTATAGAGCCAGAACGGAATATTGACCGAGAAGAGGTCGCGGCTGGTGTCGAGCGTCGCGGCGAAGCGCTCTCGGTACTCGGCCTGATCCGGGCGAAATTTCCAAGATTTGCGCTTGGTGACGCCGTCCGCCAGGTACTTCCACACCATGCGGCCATAGCCGCCGGCGCGATAGATGAACTGCGCCCGCGCAATGGTCGGGTTCCACAAGTTCGAGAATTTCTTCGGAAACAAGGCCGCTCCCTCGACGTCGACGCCCGGCCCGCCTTATACGTCAGCGCCGGCGACCGAGGCGCCCAGGTCGGCGCTCGGGCTCCGGCGACCGACGATCTCGATGAAAGTGTGTTCGAGAAGCGCCAATCGGCTCGCGTCGGAGCGTCGCGTCCGCGACGACGCGCCGGACGCGGGCGTTGCGGTCGACGTCGAAGAGGCCTGCCGACCGTCGACGATCAGAAAGTCGCCGCGGCTCGTCGCGCCGGAGCCGACCCACGGGATCGAAGAACTCGGTTCGATCCGGTTGGGTCTACGCCGCTTGCATTTGTTCCAGCACTGCGCGCATCCGCGCGAAACCGCCGGTTCCGCTCGCCATGTTCTTTTTGATGCCGTAGTAGATCTTGCGGCGCGTCGCGCGGGACAACTGCCAGGACAACGGCGCCTTGAACTCTTCGGCGTTGAATTGGAGGTCGTAGCATTCGATACCGGCCCGGCCGAGGATGCCCGCGAAGAAGTCGCGGCGAAAGAAGCGGGTGCGATAGAGGGTGCGGAGCGGCAAGCTCAGCTCGTCCGGCCCGGCCAGGATCGAGTCCTTCGCCGAGATGTCGGGACCGAGCATCCGGATCAGCTTGACCGGAACGCGGTCCGCCGCCTCGCCGAACTGGTCGGCGATGCAGCGCTTCAGCGAATCGATGATCGCCAGCGCCGAGGCGGCGCCGGTGTTGTCGTAGTATCCGCCATCGGCGAGCACGAACTCGCGGCCGGTGCGCGCGCCGTCCGTCGTCTCGGGCAGACGGCCGCCCGGCGTGACATAGGGAAAGCGGGCCCCGAGCAGGACCGCGGTCGTGATCGGCAGGTCCGCGTCCGGCAGCAGATCCTTGAAATGGCCGTAGCGGAACACCGCCGGCGCCGCGGCGTCTTTCGAGATCGTCTCGACAGTCTGGTCGAAGCGCGACAGGTAGAACGGACTGAGCAGGATCGGCGAGCCGTTATTCGTCAGCGTCGTGTTGATGACGGTGTAGGGCGCGCGACTGTCCTTCTCTCGCGGCTCGGAGAAGAACAGCCGCTTAGAGGTCTCGCCGAGACACGGCCCGAAGGTCTCGTTCCAGCCGTAGTCGAAGGCCCATTCGAGAGCGCTGGCGCGGTTGGCGGCGTTGAGCCAGCGCGGCAGCGCGATGCGCAGGACGTCGCCGAAGAGAAGCATCCCGATAAGCGGCGACTGATAGTCGACCTTGAAGAACTCCTGCATCTTCAGGACGTGAGGTCCGTCATCGTGCCGCCGTTGCGCTTCTTCGGGCACATCGGCCAAAAAGCGCGGATCCTTCTCGGCGCAGCGCATCACGTCGGAGAAGAGCTGCGCGCCGACGCCGCCGCCGGAAACGGCGCTGATCGCGAAGAGGCGCTTGCCGAAATCGTGGTAGCGATCCTGAAGCGCGCCGAGCGTCATCGCGGTGTACCAGGCCGCATACATCCCGCCGCCCTGCGCGCTGGCGACGAAGATCGGGTAGTCCTCGCCGCGCGCGATCGTCGCGTCGATCTCCTGCTTGCGGAGATCGAGCCACTCGCACATCGCCTGCCTGGCCGGCGGGACGCCATGTCCGGACGCCGAAGCCGCCTGCGCGTCATGCCCGGTCGGGGGGGCGGCGGCCTTCGGTCGTTTCGCCGCCGCCGGGCGTGGATCGAACTCGACCCGTCGGGCGAAATCGCGCTTCTCCCATTTGAACCACTTGATCGCGATAAGCGCGATCACGATGAACGCGATCAGAGCTTTGATATACTGACCGCCTTCTCCGAGGTTCTCGCCATCCAGATAGTAATTGGCGAGGAAAATCGCGCTCCATACGCAGGAGCCGAAGAGGAACAGGTAACCGAAGCCGCCAAATATGCGAAAGTAGTCCGAGCTTCGTCGGTTGGTGACGCCGATATACGCTAAGGCGCCGAGGAAGAGGACGAAAACCGGAATTCTGATCGCCGCGCATTCGAGCGTTTCAAACGAGATCAATCCGTCGCCGCCGCTCTCGCGGCCTTCAGATGCGGACGCGGGGTCGTCGAGGTAGTAAGAAACCGACTGAACCGTCACGAGAAAAAGAAAGAGCCCGATGGCGGATCGCAGCATGAAGCGGATCCGCCGGCGCATCTTTGTAATCTTCTCGAAGATCGGCGAGCCCTGATCGTTATTGGTGAACGGACGCACCGAGTCGTCATACGCCTTCCTTAGCGTGCTCATCAGTTTACGCAGCGGATCGAGAAAGATAAAACCCGAGAGAATGAGGCAGAGGACGACGTTCACCAGCTTGTCGGACGGGTGGATCGGCGCATAATAGACACTGCCGACGACGACCGCGGCGGCAAGGCCGTAGAGTGGGATCATCACGCCCACGATTCGCAGTTGCCACGCGATTTCATTCGTCCGCTTCGGGTTCAATCGCTCGTCGTCCGAGGCGCGGTCGAACGCGCCGCCGATATATTCTCGCGCCTGCGGCGTCTTGAAGATCTCCTTGGAGCCGCGGCCGAACAAGTAGCAAATCAGCAAGAATACGATATTCTGCGTCTGCGCAATCTGATCGACGAAATCGACAGTCTTTTCAAGTATCTCGTGAAATAAATCCAGGTCCTCGGGGTTGGCTGATCTAGCGGCGTTGACGCTGCTCGCGCCCTGACCGCCGCCCGCTTCCTCTTCCATGCCTCGGAACTCCTCTTTCTCCCCATCAAGAGGTTGTTTTTATTTGTAAGCGCCAGATTTCTGCTCTTAGGTTTCAGCGCTTTCGCTGCGGTTCTTGACTGTGCTCTCCTTCATTTCGACGACCGCTCGTCCCGGCTCCAAGCGTGGTTCGGAGCCGGCCGAGGTGAATCATCGCCGCAAGCCTGACGCGGTCGACTATGTCCGGGCGAGGCCGGCTTGTCATCGGGTTTTATCGTCCCGCGGCGCGTGCGCGGGTTCGAGCCTCTCGGAGCAAATCCGAGGCGGCTCGAGGGCGCCGGCGGCGAGCTTGACCGAGGCCGCCTTCGTCCCGAGCATGCGTCGCCTCGGGGCGCGACAGAGGAGTGAGTCGTTTATGAAGATGAACCCGTATATCAGCTTTGACGGTCGTCTCGACGACGCCTTCGCCCTCTACGCCGAGGTTCTCGGCGGCGAAGTGACGATGCGGATGGTCTATGCCGGCTCGCCGGGCGAGAGCATGGTCCCGGAGGATTTCCGCGACAAGGTGATGCACGCGACGCTGACCTTCGGCGATCTCGCGCTCATGGGCTCGGATCAGCCGCCCGGGCAGTACGAGAAGCCGCAGGGCGTTCATGTCTCGCTGCAGCTCGAGACGCCGGAGGAGGCGGAGCGGATCTTCGCGGCGCTCTCCGAAGGCGGCCAGATCGTCATGCCGATCGGCGAGACCTTCTGGGCGCGGCGCTTCGGCATGTTCGTCGACCGGTTCAATGTCGGCTGGATGATCGACTGCGGGTGACGCCGCCGCGCGCGGCGGCGTCTCCGTGAGGACCTCGGCGCCCACGCGTCGCGATCAGACGCCGGCGGTCGCCAAAGCCTTCGCGCCGCGCCGCCGGGCCGGCCGGCGCTTCCCTTTCGGGCGTTCCGCGCTCGCGTTCGGCCGCCGCGTCTGCGGTTGGCGGCGCTGGCCGCGCGGCGCCGGCGCCGGCTCCTTGCGCGCCGGCTCGCCGCCGGCGACCGGCACCGGCGTCTTCATCAGCCGCTCGATGTCGCGCAGCAGCTTCTGCTCGTCGGGCGCGCAGAACGCCACCGCCTCGCCCTCCGCGCCGGCGCGGGCCGTGCGGCCGATGCGATGAACATAGGCCTCGGCGACGTTCGGCAGCTCGAAGTTGTAGACGCAGGTCACGCCCGGCACGTCGATGCCGCGCGCGGCCACGTCCGTCGCCACCAGCACGCGAACATCGCCCGAGCGAAAGCCGGCGATCGCCCGCTCGCGCTGGTTCTGGTTCTTGTTGCCGTGGATCGACGCCGCGGCGAAGCCCGCCTTCACGAGGTTCTTCATCAAGCGCTCGGCGCCGTGCTTGGTGCGCGCGAAGACGAGCGAGAGCGCGTCCGGCCGTGCGGCGAGACGCTCCTTCAAGAGATCGGTCTTCGCCGCGGCGTCGACGAAATAGACCGACTGGCGGATCTTCTCGACCGCCGTGCCCGGCGGGCTGACCGCGATCTTGACCGGATCGGTCAGAAACGCCCGCGCGAGCTCTTCGATGTTCTTCGGCATGGTCGCCGAGAAAAGCAGCGTCTGGCGCGGCTTGCCGACCAGCTTCTCGATCCGCCTGAGCGCATGGATGAAGCCGAGATCGAGCATCTGGTCGGCCTCGTCGAGGACCAGGAACCGCGCGTCGCCGAGGCTGACGTCGCGGCGCTCGACGAGATCGAGAAGCCGGCCCGGCGTCGCGACGAGGATGTCGACGCCGCGCTCGAGCGCGCGCGCCTGCCGCCCGATGGACGCGCCGCCGACGACGCGCGTCACGCGGATCGGCGCGCCCTTGGCGAAGTCGGCGAGATTGTCGGCGATCTGGTTCACCAGCTCGCGCGTCGGCGAGAGGATCAGCGCGCGCGTCGAGCGCGGCCTCGGCTTCTCGCGGTCGAGGAGGAGATGGTTGACGAGCGGCAGCCCGAAGGCGGCGGTCTTGCCGGTGCCGGTCTGCGCGAGGCCGAGGACGTCCTCGCCGTCGAGCGCGACCGGGATCGCCTGGATCTGGATCGGCGTCGGCGTCTCGTAGCCGAGCGCGGCGATGGATTTGAGGAGCTGCGAGGACAGCCCGAGATCGTTGAATGAAGTCAAAACGCGTCTTTCTTGGCGCGGCGGCGTCGGAAATCGCGCGCCGCGCGTACAGGCGCCCCGCGCGCAGAGACAATCGCGCGCGGCGGTCGCATTGAGGCGACGACCCCGATCGCGCCAGGGACCGGATGTCCGACTGGGCCGGGATCGCTGGAACCCCGCGTGAAATGGGAACCGGGAAAATCCTTCGGCGCGGCGGGAACCGCGACGAGATCGACGATGCTATGGGCCCGAGACGGATGCGCGCCGGGGAGGCGTCGCGGAAGTCGCGGGCGCATGCTGCTCACGCGGCAGCTTTGTGCAGCGCTTATATCGTCCTTTTGCGCTGCAAAGTCAAGCGGCTGGATCGGATCGGACGGCGCCGCTCCAAGCCGAGCGGCGACGGGTCCCGTCGTGAGACAAGGAGCCGGACACGCCCGGAGAAACGGACAGGATGAAACAACATCGATCCTTGGCCGTTGGGTTCAACAATCGCGCCCGGGATCTCGCCGACGCCGAGCGCGCGGTCGCGCTCGGCGACCGCTCGGAGCTCTCAGCCACGATCGCGGACGGCGAGAGAACCCTCTTGCTCAGAGCCGGTCGAGCAGAGGCGCCGCCGCCTCGATCGCCGCCGCCTGATGCGGCTGCAGCTCGTGGCCGCTCCAGAGCCGCATCGAGGAGAGCCAGGGATCCTCGACGCCGGTCGCGACGCCGGAGAGCGCCTCGATCACCGCGAGGCCGCAATAGGGCGCGTGCATCGCCGAGTAGCCGCCCTCATGGCTGAGGACGAGCCGCCCGCCGCAGAGATCGTCCGCCGCCGCCGTCAGCGCCTCCGTCATCCGCCGGAAACCGTCCGAGGTGACCATCATCCGCCCGAGCGGATCGACGCCCGACGCGTCGAAGCCGCTGGCGACGACGACGAGATCCGGCCCGAATCGCCGGAGCGCCGGCAGGACGAGCCGCTCCATCGCCGCGATATAGGCGCCGTCGCCCGAGCCCGGCGGCAGCGGCAGGTTGACGGCGTAGCCCGCGCCGGCGCCGGCGCCGTTCTCCTCGAGACCGCCGGACGCCTCCGGATAGTAGCCGGCCTGATGCAGCGAGATCGTCAGGACCCGCGGATCGTCATAGAACGCCGCCTGCGTGCCGTTGCCGTGATGGACGTCCCAATCGACCACCGCGACGCGCGCGACCCGCGCGTCCGCCAGCGCCTTCTTCACCGCGACCGCGATGTTGCCGAAAAGGCAGAAGCCGCGCGCCCGATCCGCCTCCGCGTGATGGCCGGGCGGCCGCACCAGCGCGTAGGCGTTCCGGACCTCGCCCGCGAGCGCCGCCTCGACCGCCCGGATCGTCCCGCCGACGGCGAGCGCCGCGATCTCGTAGCTGCCGCGGCCCATCGGCGTCGTCTCGCCGGCCTCGCCGCCCTCTCCTGCGCTCAACGCCCTGATGCGGGCGATGTGCTCCTGCGTGTGGAAGAGGGCGAGCGTCGCCTCGTCGGCCAGCCGGGCGCCCAGCCCGACCACCCGATCACAGAGGCCGCTCGCGTCGAGCAGGTTCTTGATCCGGCGCTTCGTCTCCGGGTTCTCGGCGTGCTCGCCGGGCTGCAGCGTCAGGCCCGGCGGAAAGACCGAGGGCCAGTTTTGCGTGTCGTGCCAGAGATAGAGCTCCTCGAAGACGAAGCCCGTCGCCATCGTCGCCTCCTTGCCGCGCCGCGCGCCGCTCTCGCGGTTTCTCACGCTGACCAAGCACGCGGCGGGCGCCTGGTAAAGCGAGGGCGTGATCCAAACCGCCCGTCGCGCGCGTAATCTCCGCATGCGCACGCTCAGCTCATCCAACGGCGCGCGGCCGCTCTCCTCGGGCGTCCTCGCCGCTCTCTCGCTGCCCCAGATCCCGCTGGCGGCGCTCTATTTTCCGGTGTTCGTCTATCTCGCGCCCTTTTACGCCGAGGAGCGCGGGCTCGATCTCGCCGCGCTCGGCCTCATTCTCATCCTGGCGCGGCTGGTCGACGCCGTCTCGGATCCGCTGGTCGGGCTTCTCTCCGACCGCTGGCGCACGCGCTTCGGTCGTCGCAAGATCTGGCTCGCGCTCTCGACGCCCTTCGTCTGCGTCTCGGTCTGGATGGCGATGGCGCCGCCCGAGGAGGTTTCGCTCCTCTATGTCGCGGTCTGGATCACGGCGCTGACGCTGTCCTGGACCTTCGCGCTGACGCCGTATTTCGCCTGGAGCGCCGAGATCGCGACCGACTATGGCGGCCGCGCCCGCGTCGCCGCCTGGCGCGAGAGCGGTTTTCTGATCGGCACCTTCGCGGCGGCGGCGCTCTACGCGCAATTCGGCGGCGGCGAGGCCGGGCTCGAGGCCATCGCCGTCGCCGTCCTCGTCGCGCTGCCGATCGCCGCGCTCGCCGCGCTTCGCTTCGCGCCCGAGCCCGAGGACCGCACGCGCGCCGCCTCGGAGCCGCTCGCTTGGCGCGAGGGCCTCGCCGCGATGGCGGCCAACAAGCCCTTCCTGCGGCTGATGGCGAGCCATGCGCTCAACAGCGCCTCGAACGGGCTGCCGGCGGCGCTTTTCCTGCTCTTCGCCGGTTGGGCGCTCGGCGCCGATGACGGCGAGGCCGGCCTGCTGCTCGCGCTCTATTTCGTCACCGCGATCGCGGCGGCGCCGGCATGGTCCTGGGCGGCGCGGCGCTGGTCGAAGCACCGCGCCTGGGGCGCCGCGATGATCTACAGCGCCGCCGTCTTCGGCGCCGTGTTCTTTCTCGGCGAAGGCGATCTTCTCGCCTTCGCCGTCATCTCGGCGCTCACCGGCCTCGCCTTCGGCGCGGACGTGATCCTGCCGCCGGCGATCCAGGCCGACGTCGTCGACGTCGACACCGCGGCGACCGGCCGGCAGCGCACCGGCGTCTACATGGCGGTCTGGTCGGTGGTGATGAAGGCGGCCTCGGCGCTCGCCGCGGGCGGCGGGCTGATTGCGCTCGATCTCGTCGGCTTCGACGCGGACGCCGAGACCAACGACGCCTCGGCGATCTTCGCGATCGTCGTTCTCTACGCCGGCGCCCCGATCGTCCTCAAGCTGCTCGCGGTCGCGCTCATCTGGCGCTTTCCGCTCGATCGGGCGGCGCAGCAGGATCTCGAGCGCCGCATCGACGCCGGCGTCAGCTGATCGGCTCGCCGCAGGTCACCGGCTCGTTGTCGACGGCGTAGATCTCGAGGATGAGCAGGCTGTCGGCGCTCTCGGCGTACATCTTGTCGCCCTCCTGGTAGACATACCAGCAATGCGGACCGTTCTCGCCATAGGTGAAGCAGAACTGACGTTCGGCCGTGTAGTTCCAGACGCCGTTCTCGCATCGCTCGCCGCGGAAAGACCAGATCGTGCGATCGCCGGAGAAGAACTCCTCCGAGCCGTAATAGGCGCCGTTAAAGAGCTCGCGCAGATGCATGGTGCGTCCCTCGAACGCCTCGCGGAACGTCGCGTCGTCATAGAGGACGCGGCTCTCGGCCGGCGTCGCTTGCGTCTCGGCGTTCTCCGCCTGGACGCGCTCGAGCTTGCCCTCGGTCTCCGGCGCGGGCGCCGCGCCGTCGAGAAAGGGCGGCGGAGCGAGGTTCGGGAGGGCGGGCTCCGCCGAGGCGGGCGCGCCGGCGCCGAGCGCCGCCGCGCCGAGAAGGGCGGCGGCGGCGCCGGCGGGCGCGCGCGGCGGCGGGGCGCCGAGGG
>CAZPTD010000076.1:0-14423 GCA_964588915.1 uncultured Neomegalonema sp.
AAGGGGGCGGACATGCTGCGTTTCTTGATTACGGCGGCGATCGCGCTGGTGCTTCCGGCGCTCGCCTATTTCGCCGCCTCCGAGCCGCTGTCGCGGATCGGCGTCGGCTGGGGCGACGCGACGGCGTTTCTCCGGGGCTACGAGGGCGGCCTTCTCGGGACGGGCGCGCGCGCCGAGGTCTATCGGCTGGCGCTGACGCAGGACGTCGCGATCTGGTCCGGCGTCGCCTCGGTCGGGCTCCTCGCCGCGTTCTTCGTGCTCGGCCGCTTCGCCGGATCGAACCGCGCCCGCAACGCCGCGATCTTCCCGACCCTGATGCCGCTGACGACCGCGGTCATCGCGCTCATCCTGCTCGCTCAAGGCGCGTCGATGGCGACGCCGGCGCTGCTCGACGACTTCAAGTCGCTTCTGTGGTCGATCGCTGTCGGCATTCTCGGGCTCGGCGCGCTCGCGGGCGGCGTCATGGTCGCCGTCGCGCTCTGGCGCATGTCGCGTCCGCAGCCGCAGCAGCTGCTCGCGCATCTGATGGAGCGCGGCGAGGCCGAGCCGCTATGGCGCTTCGTCGAGGACGTCGCCCAGCGCGCCGGCGCGCGGGCGCCCGATCACATCGTGGTCGGGCTCGAGCCGAACTTCTTCGCGACGGCGGCCGAGGGCGCGACGCCGGACAGCGGCGGCGCGCTTTCGGGCGAGACGCTCTACATCTCGGCGCCGCTCACGCGTCTCTTCACCGAAGCGGAGCTGACGGCGGTCGTCGCGCACGAGCTCGGCCATTTCGCCGGCGCCGACACCGAGTATTCGCTGCGTTTCGCGCCGGTATACCGCCGGATCGCGACCGCGCTCGGCGCGCTGCATGACGAGAGCGGCGCCGCGCGCTATCTCGGGGCCGCGCCGGCGACGGCGATCCTGATCTATCTGCTCGACACCTTCGGGCGGAACGAGCGCGCGATCAGCCGCGAGCGCGAGCTCGAAGCCGACCGCGTCGGGGTCGCCGCCGCCGGGCCGGAGCCGCTCGCGACCAGCCTCGCCAAGGTGGCGATCTACGGCGCCCTTTGGCGCAACGTCCGAGCGCGGAACGTCGCGCGGCTCAATGACGGCAAGATCTCGCGCAATCTCAGCCGCGTCTACGCCGACAGCGCCCGCTACGACGTCAGCCGACAGATGATCGACGAGGTTCTCGACATCGTCCTCAAGGCGCGGCTCTCGCATCCGACCGACAGCCATCCGACATTGCGCGAGCGCTTCGATCAGATCGGCTTCGATCCGGGCCGCCTCACCATCGAGGCGCTCGCGTCGCAGGGCGAGGCCGGGCGCGGGCTCTTTCCGAGCCTCGAGAAGGTCGAGGAGGATCTGACCTTGCTCGAGCACAATGTGATGATCGAGATCGGCGTCGCGCGCGCGCCGCAGGATAGCTCGGAGCGGGGCAAGCTCGTGCGCTTCGCCTATGTGCTCGCCGCGTCGATGGTGATGGCGGACGGCGTCGCCAAGCGGCGCGAGATCGGCGTCGCGGAGGCGATCGGCGGCCGGCTTTTCGAGGATTTCGACCCGGTCAGCTTTCGCGAGATCGTCGCTGAAATCGAGGACATGCCGCCGTTCCGACGCGTCGTCGACCTCCTGGCGGAGCCGCTCTCGGGGCAGGACAAGCGCGTGCTCCACGCCTATCTGGGCGAAATCGCCGATATCGACGCGGAGGTCTCCGCCGAGGAGGCGGCGCTCCTCGACTATGTCGTCAACGCCTGGCGGATCACCGATCCGCTCTGGCGGCGGCTCGCGCCGTTCGGCGCGGCGTGACGCGGCCTATTGAGGCGTATCCGGGTCGAAGGACGGCAACTGGTAGCCCGGTTCGGGCTCGACCGCCTCGACGCCGTCGAGCCCGAGCACCTCTTGGACGCGCTCGGAATCGAGATCGCCGGTGATGAGCTGGAGCTCCGGCAACTGGCGCCGAACGCGGAACCCGTGCGCCGCGAGCTCGTTCGCGAGGCGGGCGATCCCGTCCGCATCCGCCGCCGTCGCGCGCACCTTGACGGGAATCTCTGTCATCTCAGCCTCCGCGGTCCTCGGCGCGCGCCGCGTCAGGCGGTCGGCGTCGCGGGCGCTTGCGCGAGCCCTGCGCCGCCGTCCTGCGCCGGCAGGCCGACGTCTCTGGCGCGCTCGGTGAGCGCGTCCCAGAGCGCTTTGCCGCGGAGGCTAGGGTCGGATTGCGCCAAAAGCGCGGCGACGCCCGAGACATGCGGCGCCGCCATGCTCGTGCCCGAGAAGGCGGCGTAGCGCTCGGATCCCGGAACCGAGGAGAGCACGTCGACGCCCGGCGCGCAGATGTCGATCGAACCGCCGTCCTCGACGAGGCCGCCATTGGAGAAGTCGGCGATGGCGAGGCTCTGGTCGACGGCGCCGACGGCCATGATCGAGCGCGCGTTCGCCGGCGCGCCGACCGGCGAGACGAAGCCCGAGCCGCGCGCGCTCTCGTTGCCGGCGGCGGCGATGATCAACGATCCGCGGTCGAGCGCGAGCTGGCCGATCCGATCGTAGTCGTTCGCGCCGTCGCCCGGCAGCGGCCGGCGTCCGAGCGACATGTTGACGACGTCGCAGCCCTTCTCCAGCGCCCAGAGGATGCCGGCGAGCATGTCGCCCTCGCGGCCGGCGCCGGCGTCGTCGAGCACTTTGGCGACGAACAGGCTCGCGCCCGGCGCGACGCCGTAGCGCGGGGCGCCGTTCGGCGCCGCCGGTCCCGCCGCGGTGCCGGCGACATGAGCGCCGTGGCCGAGCCCGTCCTGCGCATTGCCGCCGACGAAGGACTCCGAGACGACCTCGCGCCCGGCGAAGTCGGGATGCTCGAAGTCGAAGCCGGTGTCCAAGACGGCGATCTTGACGCCCGCGCCGTCATAGAAGCTCGCGTCGGCGCCGACGGCCTCGAGGCCCCAAGTCGCCGTGGCGGCGGCGTCGGGCGCGGGCGACGTCGTCGGGGCGGGCGCCGGATCGGCGGACGCGGCGCTTTGGCTGCGCGCCTTGGCGACGCCGAAAAGGCGGAAGAGCCAGCCGAGCGCGTAGACGCGGTATTCGGGCCGCACGAACAGAACCTCGTCGCGCTCGCGCATGCCTTCGATCGCCGCCAGGTCGAGCCCGCCCGCCGCCGGATCGAGGATCGCCAGTCCGAAATCGTCGAAATAGGCGGCGCCGTCGCTGCGCAGCGCGCCCGAGAAGTCGACGAGCCGCTCATAGTAGTCGCCGCTTCGCGCCGGCCGGCGTCCGATCACGCGCTCGATCATGTCGCAGGCGTTCGCCATGTCGCAGCCGGGCTGGAACATGACAAGCATCGCGCCGGTCGCGGCGGGCCCTTCCGCGGCGATCCGCGGTTGATGGTCAATCGGCATGGCGCAGTCTCCTTCCGCCTCTCGGCGCGACGTCGTCGACGTCGCGCGCCGCGTCAGTTAGCAGCCGCGGCGAAGCAGAGCGAGACGGCTTTTTTCGGGCGCCGGATCAGCGGTTGACGTAGCCGCGGAACTCGACGAGCGCGATGCGCCAGCGCTCGACGGTGCTGTCGAGGTTCTCGAGCGAGACGCCGGCCTCGAGATTGACCGTCATCTTGAGGCGCGGCTCGCCGGCGTCGTCGAGATAGGCCGTGCCGAAGATCTGCTCCGCGTTCCAGGCGTTGACGTCCTCGAGCGACGCCTCGACGCCGGCGAAGCCGACGCTGAAGACGATGCTGCGGCAATCGTCGCCGCTGGCGCAGCCGCGGAAGGCGACGCGATAGAGCTCGCCCTCGATCCGCCCGGAGATCCGCGGCGCGCCGTTGCGGTCGGTCGAGAGCTCCGCCGTGCCGATGAGCGCGATCGACTCGCGGACCGCCTCCGGCGTCGCCGCCGAGACGAGGACCGGCGCGGGCGGACGGTTCTCGCGCGGCGGCGGCGGCGGCGGCGGCGCGGCCTCCTCGACGCCGACGAGCTCGTCCTCCAAGAGATCCGCCGCGGCGTCGCCGATCGCGTCCTCGACGCGGTCGCGGACGATGTCGCCGACGATGCTCTCGGCGTCGAGCTGCGCCGCCGCCGATCCGCCGCGCGCGAGCGCCGCCAAGAGGCTGACAAGGCCCGGCGCCAGTTGAGATTTCTTCGTCATGGGCGTCCTCATGCGTTCATCGCGGCGTCGCCGTCTTCCCGTGAGACGACACCAGATCTCCGCCGCCGCGTCCAGCTCGGCGCATGTGAAGAGTTGGCGACGGCGCCGCCGGTTACTCCTTGACCGGCACGAGGTAGTTGAGCGCGAGCCGGCCGCCATCGGCGACGACCGTCTCGCCGGTCATGTAGGAGGCGTAGTCGCTGGCGAGGAAGACGGCGACGCGGCCGATCTCGCTCGGCTCGCCGATCCGGCCCAAGGGCGTGCGCGACAGCGTCGTGCGCCGCGCCGCCTCGTCGGTCATCACCTGCTTGAGCACCTCGGTCATGATCGAGCCGGGCGCGATGGCGTTGACGCGGATGTTGCGGTCCGCAAGGCCGAGCGCCATCGCGCGCGTCAGCTGGACGACGCCGCCCTTGGAGGCGACGTAGGCGAGCTGGTTCGGGATCGCGACCTGCGCGTTGATCGACGCCATATTGACGATCGCGCCTTCGATCCCGGCGGCGACCATCGCCTTCGCCGCCGCCTGGCCGGTGAGGAACACGCCGCGCAGATTCACGCCGATGACGGCGTCGAAGTCCTCGGGCGAGAGGTCGAGAATGGTTCCGGGCCGCACCATGCCGGCGTTGGCGACGGCGGCGTGCACGGCGCCGAAGCGCGCGACGGCGGCGTCGAAGAGCGCGGCGACCTCGGCCGCGTCGCTGACGTCGCAGCGCTGAAAGAGCGCGCCGACGCCGTGCGCTTCCGCGATCCGCGCCGCCTCAGCGGCGCCCTTCTCCTCGAGGAGGTCCGACAGCACGACATTCGCGCCATGGGCGGCGAACTCCTCGGCGCAGGCGAGGCCGATGCCTTGCGCCGCGCCGGTGATCACCGCGGTCTTGCCGTCAAATCGAATCGCCATCGGTCTCGCCTCGCCGTCTCGCGCGGAAATGAAAAAGCCGCCCGCGCGCGCGGACGGCCTCGATCATAGGCCCAAGATCAGCGCTTGGAGAACTGGAAGCTGCGGCGGGCCTTGCGCTTGCCGTATTTCTTCCGCTCGACCACGCGGCTGTCGCGGGTCAGGAAGCCGGAGCGCTTGAGCGCCGGGCGCAGCTGCGGATCCCAGAGCGCCAGCGCCTTCGAGATGCCGTGCTTGATGGCGCCGGCCTGGCCCGAGAGCCCGCCGCCCGCGACCGTGCAGTAGACGTCGAACTCGCCCGCGACGCCGGCGACGCCGAAGGGCTGGCGCACCACCATCTTCAGCACCGGCCGCGTGAAGTACTCCTCATAGGGCTTCTGCTGGCCCTTCTGGTCCTTGACCGTGATCTTGCCGGCGCCGGGCATCACCCAGACGCGCGCGACCGCGTCCTTGCGCTTGCCCGTGGCGTAGGAGCGGTTGAGGTGGTCGCGCACCGGCTCGCGGTGGACGGCCTCCTCTTCCGCCGCCGCGCCGCCGCCGGCCTCGACCGCGTCCTTAAGGTCTTCGAGGGATTTGATTTCGTCGGACACGTCTTAAACGCTCCATCTCTTCGCGCTCGGCGCAAGGGCCGCGTTGCGCGCCTGTCGGAAGGCGGTCAGGCGGACCGCATGTTCTTGCGGTTCGCCGCCGCGAAGTCGATGACGTCGGGCTGCTGCGCCTCGTGCGGATGCTCGGCGCCGGCGTAGACGCGCAGATTGGCGAGCTGCTTGCGCGTTAGCGGGCCGCCCGGCATCATCCGCTTGACGGCGCGGAAGACGAGCCGCTCGGGCTGGGCGCTCTCGAGCGTCTGGCGCGCGGTGCGCGACTTGACGCCGCCCGGATAGCCGGTGTGCCAGTGGAACACCATCTGCTCGCGCTTGCGGCCGGTGAGCTGCACCTTCTCGGCGTTGATGACGATGACGTTGTCGCCGCAATCCATATGCGGCGTGTAGCTCGGCTTGTGCTTGCCGCGCAGACGCGTGGCGATCATCGCGGCGAGGCGGCCGAGCACGGCGCCTTCCGCGTCGACGATCACCCAACGCTTCTCGATCTCCGACGGCTTGGCGGAGTAGGTTTTCATCTTTTCGCTCCGGAGAACGGCCGCGCCGCCCAGAAACGAGCGCCGCGCGACCGGATGCTGCGCGCGGAGGCCGCGCGCCGGACTGCCGCTGGATACGCCGCCTGCGCTGAGCCGTCAATCAAAAGCTGTAGCAATCCGCGAAATTAGCCCTTCGAAACCAGTGCTTTCTAGATGTGGTATATAATTACCTCAATACAATGTCATCTTCTTGATCCGTACTTGGTGCCAGGCGTAGGGCAATCCGAACTAGGCACGCCAGTTGTCACTTCCTAGGGATCAGCTAAGGCTCGCGGCATCGGCGCGCTCCTATGTTTCTTTCGCAAATAAAAATCGAAACAAAAGTGTAGTTTGGTTCCCTGGCCTTGAATATGCGTCGTTATTACTTCATAAAAGCCAGATCTTCGAGAAATGTTTTCGAATAGCAAAGTATCAATGAAGTGCGCCAAGGCGCTCTGCGGAAGCTAGACGTCGCAATCCGATCATAGACATCACTGTGGCGACTTCTTGAAGTAATGCGGTATCCTCTGGGGATAGATCTTCGAAGAATATCAAATACTTTTCGAGATTGTCGGGCGACCCAACATCCGAGTAACTCCGAAATCGTGAGCTAACTGAATTAGCGTGAGGCGTAACTGGACTGAAGACCGACACCATGTCTTTAGCATCGATTGCTACGGGAAATTTATATCGTCGTCCACTTTTCCCCCACCTCTCATAGTCACGAATCACTCTGCCCCTATATCCAGTATTGTTCAGTTCGTCGTAAATGATCGCAATTAAGTCTTCTTGCGCTACTTCTTGAAAAGTCTCTACCGCGCGAGAACACGCCACAGCTGCGGCATTTGCAACTGAGAGAATCGCGCTGGCGAGCCAATCTGACGTTTCAACGGTCACACTGAAGTTGCCAGAATCATATGAGATTCCAAATCGAGTGGCTTCTTTATTGAAGAGCTTCGTCACTATGTTTCCATCTCGGCCATGAGCAAACGCTACGCGAGCAGCTTCACCACCATCGTGAACTCTAAAGCCTTCCCCAAATCTGATAATAAAAACATGAACTGGCTCGAACGACGGGTAGAGGCATGAAGTTTTAACTCGTGCTCCTGCCATCGTGTCGACACAATTCATGAAGCCCTTCAGCGGCTCAGCTATCGCTTCACACGTCATGTCAAGGCCCCATCAAAAAGGTCGCGCCGCGAAGGTCCCTCGAATTGCCGCTGCTCTTGCGTCAAATCTAACCGGATTTCTTCTGAAAGGAAAGATAACGCCTGCGGGATTCGTTTTGTTGATTGCGAGATCTTTTCTTTGATTGGTATCTCCCAAGCGCCAGTTTCTAGAATGTAATCGCGATTGTAGCGCCACGGATGATGGTGCGTACCATAGATTTGCCCTGGAAGCCCGAAGCGTCGAGCAAAAATAGGATTCTCATCTAAGTCACTTTCATCTTTTATATCTATTCGATATATTTTAGAATTCTTGTAGATTACAGAAATGCTTGGCTCGTTTGTTGAAAGACGACTCATTCGAAATATGAGCTTTGCATTGAAAACATCGTTCTCTTCTCTTATCGACCACGTCGCTCGCATTTGATTAGGTCGATCGTCGTCAACCCATTTGGGTTGAGGTCCATGAAGTTCCTTGCTGCCTGCAAGAAACGCATCAATTTCGCGAACGCGTGCAACTGTGTCAGCGCTGGCCATAACGCTAGTCTAGCCGATTTTGGCGATTTAAGCATCACCGAGAAGTAACCATTATTTCGCAATCCGCTGCTCGGCCGGATAAGCCGATTGATGCGTCGCGTGCAGCGCGCCGACGAAGAGGACGATCGCCAGGAAATGGTGGACGAACGCCGGATGCGCGTGGACGCCCGATGCGAGCACGCCGATCCCGATAACCGTCTGCAGACCGACGACGCCGAGGATGATCGCGCCGAAGAGCCGGGTCTTGGCGAAGGCCGAGCGGCGGGCGCGCCAGAAATAGACCGCCGCGCCGATCACCAGGAGATAGGCGAAGATCCGGTGCAGGAACTGCGCCGCCGCCGGATTGTCGAAGGGCTGGAAGGGCTCGCCCGGCGGATAGAAGGCGCCGCCCATCAGCGGCCACTCGCCATAGACGCCGCCGCCATTCAGCCCGGCGACATAGGCGCCCATGACGATCTGAACGCCGAGCGCCGCCATCAGGATCCGCGACGCCGTCAACATGCCGGTCTCGCGCCGCCGCCGGGCCTGGAGCAAATCGACGTCCTGGCGCTTCAGCGAGAAGGCGATCCAGAAGAGGAGGCCGAGGATCACGTAGGCGACGCCCTTATGGATCGCGAGCCGATGCGGGCTGACGTCGGTCCGGTCGCCGAAGAGCCCGGACTCGACCATCCACCAGCCGAGAAAGCCCTGCAGCGCGCCGAGCCCGCCCGCGACCGCGATCGGAAGGAGCCAGCCCGAAGGAATGGCGCGCTTATAGAGAAACCAGGCGAAGGGAACGACGAACGCGACGCCGAGAATCCGGCCCCAGAGGCGGTGGCCCCATTCCCACCAGAAGATCGGCTTGAACTCCTCCAGCGTCATCGCCGAATTCTGGATCCGGAACTCGGTCGTCTGCTGGTAGGCGGCGAAGGCGGCGCGCCAATCCTCGTCGGAGAGCGGCGGAACGACGCCCATCACCAGGTCCCATTCGGTGATCGAGAGTCCGCTGTCGGTGATCCGCGTCAGCCCGCCGACCGCGATCTGGATCACGACCAGGATCGCCATGATCAGGATCCAGATCCGCACGCGGCGCCGATCCGTCGCCCGCGCCGCCTCGCCCGAGCGCGGCGGCTCGCCCGACGACCGCTTGGCGTCGCCCACTTCCTCGAAAACCGATCGCGACATCGCTCGCCCTTGATCTTCTCGGCCCGACCTGACGGCCTCAGCCGGCGGCGGCCAACGCGCGGCGCGCCTCCCTGTCCACGCGCTTGATATGCTCAGGGATCCGATGTTGGCCAGCCATCGCGCCGACATGCCGCGCCGCGTCGTCCGGATCGATGCCGATCGCCGACACGTAGAGCGGATTCTTGGCGCCGCCGCGGCGAACGGGCAGGGCGCACTCCGCGCCGCGGAAGGCCGTCTTCGCCGCGCCGACGACCGGCGTCCGCCGGCCGAGCGCCGTGTGGAGATGCGCGCCGAGGCCGGGCCGGCCCGCGGCGTCGAGAACGACATAGCCGTCGATCAGCACCGCGCCCGGGCGGAGCGCCAGCGCCGCGAGCGCGCGCAGCAGGAGCGGCAGCTCGCGCTCGAAGAACCGGCCCGGCCGATAGGGCGCCGGCGGCGCGTCGATCCGCTCCGACCAGATCCGCGAGCAGCCGGGCGACGGCCAATCCGAGAAGACGACCGCCGCCACGCTCTGGGCGCCCTCGCCATAGGCCGCGTCGAGACAGACGATCGGCGCGTCCGCCGCCATCTCAGCGTCGCTCCGGCTTCGTCGCCGCTTCGACCACGGTCGCGCGTCCGCCGCCGGGACGTTTGCGCGCCGCGCCCTCGGTCGCCTCGCGGGCGACGCTCTCCGCCGCGTCCCGGGCGATCATGAGCTCGCGGAGCCGCTCCGCGGCGTAGGTCAAATTGCCGGCGATCGCCATCAGCATGTTCATGGCGGCGTCCTGGTCGCTGCGCAGGATGTCGAGGAACTCCTCCGCCCCGATCTTGAGCGCCCGCACCTTGGCCGTGGCCACGAAATCGAGCGAGCGCGGCTCGTCGCGGAGCACGGCGAGATCGCCGATGATCCTTCCGGGCTCGATCTCGGCGATCGCGTCCTCGGGCCGCTGATAGTCGGGGCGGCGGATCTCGGCGCGCCCTTGATCGATCACGTAGACGCCGTCCGGCGGGTCGCCCGTGCGGAAGATCGCCTCTCCTTCCTCGACCTCGATCCATTCCGAGGCGAAGGCGAGAAGCCTGAGCTGCTTGCGGCCGACGCCTCGGAACGTGTCGGTGCGCGCGAGAATGCGGATCCGCTCGGTCAGCTCGCCGCGCGCCGTGAGGCTCGCCTCGTCGACGACGATGTCCGACGCCGGCAGGACGGCGGCCGGTCCCGCGGCGACGCCGTCGATGCGGACGAGCGCGTCGCCCTGGATCTCGAAGACGGCGTCGAAGCCGTCGCGGTCCTCGACCTCCTCGTCGAGGAGGATGAGCGTCGTCTCCGGCAGCATCTCGCGCACGTCGCGACGGATGCGGGCGCGCTCACCGGGCGTGTGCGCATGGAGCGCGTCCTCGAGCACCAGAATGTCCGGACGCTTGATGATCGCGCGCGCCAGAGCGATGCGCTCGCGCATCCGCGGCGTGAGATCGACGCCGTTCGGCCCGACCGGCGCGTCGCCGGCGAGCTGCGCCAGATCCTGGTCGAGACCGGCCTCGGTCGCGGCTTCGAGGACGATCTCGCGCACGCGCCGCGTGTCGCTCGACCCGCGCAGCGGCAGGCGGCCGTAGAGCGCGTTCTCGAGCGCCGAGAGCGGCTCGACATAGCGGTCCGGCGCGATCGGCGCGAAGAGATCGCCCATCTCCTCGAGGAGATGGGCCGAATGCGTGTTGCGCTCGGTGAGGATTCGGTTCCTCAGATGCTTCGAGACGCCTTGGCCGATCTGCTCGGCCGGCGTGCGGAAGAGAAGCTCTTGGAGGAGGGCGAGATCGTCCTCCGAGAGCTTCGGCGTCGGGCCGCAGCGATGGAGCTTGTAGTCGAGGCTCGACAGCCGCTCCAGGAGCTCGGGGCTCACGCCGCCGAGCCGCGCGAAGAGGCGGTGATCCGGCGCGACGCCGCGGAAGGTGCGCGTCAGCACCGCCAGGAAGTCGCCCGCGACCTCCTGGAGCTGCACGGAGATGCCGAGCGCGTCGACGCAGGAGAGAATCCGGCGATCGAGCTGAACCTCGTCCGCGACCTGCTGTCGCCGAACGCCGAAGACCAGGTTCTCGGCGATGGTCAGGCCTTGGTTGAAGCCTTTGGGATCGAAGCGGTGATGGGCGTCGGCGAGGCCCTCGGCGCGGAGCCGCGCCGCGATCCGCGGACGCAGCGCGACCAGCCCGCGCGCGAGCTCCGGCGCTTGGTCGGGCGCGAAGGACATCTCGAGCCCGCGCCGGGCCATCGCGTCGCGGTAGCCGAAGCGCTCGACGATGCCGAGCCAGTCGGCGCGCAGAGCGTCCTCGTCATGCGGCGCGTCCGCCGACGGGTTGAACCAGCGCGCGTCGATCGGGTCGAGGCTGTTGCCCGAGGCGAGGGCTTCGATCCGCTCTTTATCCGTGCGTTCGTCGGAGGCGGCCGGCGTCGGCGCCGCCGCGAGGCCGCTGCGGACGTTTTCCCAGATCGTGCGCTCGAAAAGCTTGGGATCGGCCGCGACCAAGCCGATCCGCGTCGCGGCCGCCGTCTCCGTCGTCTTCGTCAAATCGACGTCGCCGACGCGGATCTCGCCGGAATTCGGGTAGGCGGTGCGCGCCAACACCTGCGCGAGCGCGGCGCGGGCCATCGCGTCGCCGCCGATGATCGCGACGTCGCCGCCGGCGGGCAGCTCGGCCGAGACGCGCTCGAAGACGACGGAGTCGCCCGGCGCGCCGATCGACAGATGGTCGAGCTTGATCGCGCCGTTCAGCCGCGGCGCGACGGGTTCGGGCGGCGGCGGCGCGTCCTCGCGGAGCGCGGGCTCCGAGACGGAGGGCGGAGCGTCCGGTTCGGGCGCCGGCGTCGGCAGGTCGGGCCGCTCGGCCGCGGCGCCGAGCGCCTCCTTGAAGCGGCGCTCTTTCAGAAGCGGCGCCGCCGCGGCGGCGCGCGCGCCGAGATCGGCCCGGAGCCGCGCCGTCTCGCGGACCGTCCGGCGCGCGGCTTTGCGGGCGTTCCGGTCGGCGAAGGCGGCGGCGTTGCAGAGCGCGCGCGCGGCCGTTTGGAGAAAGAGCGGCGTCGGCTCGCCCGGCGGCGCCGCGTTCGCGCCGACGACGCCGGCCGGCGAGAAACGCTGGACGATCGCGATATAGCGCGAGCTCATGTCCTGGAGCTGGTTCACATAGGCCAGCAGCTCTTTCCAGGGATTGGTCAGGTCCTTGTAGGCGGCGAGCGCCGCCACCAGCGCGCCCACCGTCAGTTCGCCCTGAATCGCCAGATAGCCGCCGATCGAAAAATACAGGAACGGCGTGATCTGATTGATGAAGTTATTGAGAAACTTCATGAAATACTTTTTGCGGTAGATCTTCAGGCGCACGTCGAAGATCCGGCCGAGCCGCCGCGAGAACGCCGCCTCGCGCCGGCGCACGCCGTTATTGGCCCTCAGATCCTCGACCGCCGCGACCGTGTCGCCGAGCTCGCTGCTCAGCTTGCGCACCTCCTTGATGCGCTCGCGCTGAAGCTTGTTGAGCTGCCGCTGCAGGAGCGGAATGACATATGCCTGCAGCGGAATGAACGCGACCGAGGCGAGGCCGAGCCAGAAGCTCTGCATGAACAGGAAGACGAGGATCGTCAGCATCTGGCCGGCGAGAAACACCGGCTGGGCCACCGCCTCGGACATCACGCCGCCCAAGGGCTCGACCTCGCCGGTCACCATCGACACCACTTCGCCCTGCGACGTGCGACGGAACTCGGGCAGCGGGAAATGCAGCATCCTGTCGATGAGGATGAAGCGCAAACGCCGCATCAGCCGCTCGCCGATCCGGCCCTTGTAGAGGTTCATCGCCATCTTTAAGAGGCCGCTCGCGACGACGATGGTCAGGAACGCGGCGCAGAGCCAGAAGAGTTCGTCGAGCCGCGCCGCGACGTCGCCGCCGCCCTGCGGGTCGATGGCGTCGTTGATGATGACCTTCGGAATCTCGAGCATCAGATACTGCAGCGGGAACATCGCCACCGCGAGGGAGAGGGCGATGAGCTGCTGCGTTCTGCTAAAGCGCCAAACGAATTTGAAGAGCGTCGGTTCCATAACCGACGAGAGATCGGTGCGCGGGAGCCCGAATTCCAGACCGAGCAATATTGCGTGAGCGCGGGTTGCCGGATCGGGGCGCCGTTTCGCCCCGCGCGAGTCCGATCCGGCGGGCGCGGCGGCGATCGTCTATCGATCCTGGCCGCCGCGCGTTCGCGGTCTTGCGTCCGACGTCGTCGACGATTCTGCGCGGCTACGCGCTCAACGTCGGAAAATCGGCGCGCCGGGCGATGATCTCGATGTCGTCCGGAGAGAGGACGCCGTCGCGTCCTTCGATCGCGCCGCGCCAGGCCGAGATGCAGGCGGTCGCCTTGTCTTCGTCCGGAAGACGAAAGAACGCGTGGATGCAGCCGCTCAAGCTGCCGCCGCCGATGGCTCCGTATCTGGTGAACTTGATGGACTTCATTTGGTTCCAATTTTCGGCCGCATGAAGTTCCGCAAACGCCTCGAAATCAATTTTCGCCGTCTCGAGCGACATGGCTACTCCCTCTCCATTCCGTCGGTCCGCGACTCGACTTGCCGCTGGCGAATTGATCTGCAATAGGCCCGCGAGACAACTCGTCGTTTCAATTATTCCGCCGATCGTCGCAATTCCGCCAAAGCGCCGGCCGGACCGCGCCGTCGACGCGCCTGCGCCTCGCGGTCTCGCCTTCGGGGCGACTTGAACGCCAACAAATGCTAACAATCGAGGAGGAGCGGCCCGAGGGCCGTCGTTCTCGGCCGCTTTGTGGCGTCGTCGTTTGGCGGCGGCGCGTGCGAGTTGGAGACGCGAATGTCCATGATCGAACAGAGGCTCTCAGCGCTTGGGCGGTTCTTGCCGCAGGCGCCGACGACGCCGGCGGGGGTGGTGCTGCCCTTTCCTTGGATCAACGTTCGAGGAGAGCGCGTCTTCGCGTCCGGCCATGGGCCGCAGAACCCCGACGGAACGCTTTCCGGCCCGTTCGGCCAGGTCGGCGCCGATGTGACGGTCGACGAGGCGGCGGGGCTGGCGGAGAAGACGGCGCTCTCGATGCTCGCGAGCCTGAAGCGCGCGCTCGGCGATCTCGACCGCATCGCCGCCTGGCTTCGCGTGTTCGGCATGGTCAACTCGGCGCCGGGCTTCGACCGGCAGCCGCTCGTGATCAACGGCTTCTCCAACCTGATCCTCGACGTCTTCGGCCCGGAGGTCGGCCGCCATGCGCGCTCGGCGGTCGGCATGGCCGGGCTGCCCTTCGGCATCGCGGTGGAGGTCGAGGCGGAGCTCCTGATCCGAGCCTGACGCGCGACCCGCTCAAATCGGCGCGGCGTCGGAATGGAGAGTCGCGGCTATAATCTGATCGGTTCTGATGGAGCCAACCTCGCCCTTGTCGTCCCGGCCGAGCGCGACGCGCGCAGAGCCGGGATCC
>CAZPTD010000077.1:0-14378 GCA_964588915.1 uncultured Neomegalonema sp.
GCAGGCTTATCCGGGATCCAGGGCCGGTTCGCCGCGCGCTCAGCCCCTTGGCCCTGGATCCCGGCTCTGCGCGCTGCGCGCTCGGCCAGGACGACAAGGGCGAGATTGGCTCCATCAGAACCGATCAGACTAGAATCTCGAAACGCTTGATACGCGTCGCGCCGGAGACGTTCGATGACCGAGGCCTGGAAAAGCCGTCGCGGCGCCCCGGAGGAGGGCGCCAGCGTGCTGAGCGCCGACGGCGCGCGGCTGATCTGCGCCAACCACGCGGCGACCTTCGAGGCCAGGACGGGCGAAGGCGTCGCCGGCCTCGGCGTCGGCTGCGCGCTCGACAGGGCGCCGGTCGCCGTCGACGACGCGGGCAAGGTCGTTGTCCGCTCGTCGACGTCCTGAACGATCGCGCCGAAACTCGGAGATCCGGCATGCCGGCGGCGGAGGTCGAGGCGCTGAGCGCGCGGATCTACGACGCGATCGACGCTCTCGTCTGGCGCCTCGGCGGCTCGGTCGCCGCCGAGCACGGTGTCGGCGCGCTCTATGTCGACCGCGTCCGCCGGCGGAAATCCGACGTCGAACACGAGCTGATGCGGACTCTGCGCCGCGCGACGAGCCGAAGGCGGAGCCGCGGCGGTGACCGCCCGCGACGGACGAGCCGATTGCGCGGCGCTATCCGTCGCGGCGGGCGGCGACCGACGCGACGGCCTTCTGCGCCGCCCTCAAATCCGCGGGCATCGCCTCGGGTTGTCCGAGCTCGTCGGCGAGCATGGCGGTGAAGACGGCGGTGACGCGCTCGAACGCCGCGAAGTCGTCGGCGCTCGTCGCGGCCTCGAGGCGGGCCTGCCGCTCGATGAACGCCGGACGCGCCGCGTCGAGCGTGGCGCGGCCGTCATCCGTGAGAGAGACGAGCTTGCGCCGCTTGTTGGTGGGATCGCCGTTGATCGCGACGAGCCCGGCGCGCTGCATCTCCGCCGCCGAGCGGCTGATCTGCGCGCGGTCGATCGCCATCGTGCGGCTGAGGTCCGATACGGAAATCTCGCCGAAGATGCTGGCGACCAAAAGGATCCGGTAGTGGGTGAGCGGCAATGCGAGCTCTGAGAGCATCTGGCCGGACTGCATGTCCAAGAGCTTGCCGAGTCGCGCGATTCGGAAGGTCAGAACCTTTTCGAGCTCGCGCAGCTGCGCCAAACGCAGCTCCAGCCGGTCGGCGGAAAGTCCTAGCTGATTCATGGCTGCGTCGATCTCCGCGCGAGTTTGATTGATGCGTGCGCAACATTTTTGTTGACGTGTCTCATTTCCTGATCATACCGTCATCGTTGCGAAGCGCAAGGACCGAGGAACGGGTCCAGCTGGGAGGCGCGTTATGACGACGGCGAACGCGACGTCGGTGGCTAAGTTTCTGTTGCTGATGTCGGACGAGCATCTGGCGGCGGCGATGTCCTGCGTCGGGCATCCGATCGTGAAGACGCCGAACCTCGACCGGCTCGCCGCGCGCGGAAAGCTGTTCGCCAACGCCTATACGCCGTCGCCGATCTGCGTGCCGGCGCGCGCCGCGCTCGCCACCGGCCTGCCGGCCCACAAGACCGGCTACTGGGACAACGCGCTCGCCTATGACGGCCGCGTCGAAGGGTGGGGCCACGCCCTCCAGCGCGCCGGCGTCCGCGTCGTGAGCTGCGGCAAGCTCCACTACCGGGACGAGCGGGATCCGACCGGTTTCGATCACCAGATCCTGCCGATGCACATTCAGGACGGCGTCGGCCAGGTCTGGGGCTCGGTCCGCAATCCGCTGCCGGAAGAGCCGCGGCGGGACAAGATGATCGGCGACGTCGGCGCCGGGCGGTCGAAATACAACGTCTATGACGAGAGGGTCGCGCGCGAGGCCGCGCGCTGGCTGCGGAGCGAGGCGCCTTCCGACGCGCCGTGGCTCCTCTTCGCGAGCTTCGTCGCGCCGCATTTTCCGCTGATCGTGCCCGAGGCGTATCTCGGGCTCTACGATCCCGAGAGCCTGCCCTTGCCGGATCTGCGGCCCGAGGACGGCTACGCGCGGCATCCGTGGCTCGAGCGGATGAGCCGCTTTCAGAACAACGACGCCGAGTTCGAGAGCGACGCCGAGCGGCGCTTGGCGATCGCGGCCTATTACGGGCTCTGCACCTTCATGGACGCGCAGGTCGGGACGGTGCTCGACGCGCTCGGGGAGGCGGGCTTCGCCGAGGACGCGCATGTCCTCTACGTCTCCGACCATGGCGAGACGCTCGGCGTGCGCGGCCGTTGGGGCAAGTCGGTCCTCTACGGCGAGTCGACGCGGATCCCGATGATCCTCGCGGGCAAGGGCGTCGAGCCCGGCGTCTCGGCGACGCCGGTCAGCCTTCTCGACGTCGCGCCGACGCTCGCAGGCGTCTTCGGCGCCGGGGCCGACCCGGCTTGGACGGGCGCCTCGCTCCTCGACATCGCCGCGGCTCCGGATGCGCCCGAGCGCACGGTCTTCTCCGAATACCACGCCGTCGCGTCGCCCTCGGGCGGCTTCATGATCGCGACCGCGCGTTGGAAGTATCACTACTATGTCGGCTATCCGCCGGAGCTCTTCGATCTCGCGAGCGATCCCAAAGAGGCGCGCAACCTCGCCGGCGATCCCGCGCACGCCGAGATCGAGGCCGAGCTGAAGCGGGCGCTCTTCGAGATCTGCGCGCCCGAGGAGGTCGACGCGCGCGCCAAGGCCGACCAGGACCGCCTGATCGCGCGGTTCGGCGGCCGCGACGCGGCGTCGAGAACCGGCCCGAGCGGCGCGACCTCGGTCCCGACATAGACCCGACGACCAACGACAAGAACCGGGACAACCGGCGCTGGAGAACCACAGCCAGGGAGTGAAATCGTGAAGTTGCCTTTGATGAAGTCATTGCTCGTCGGCGCCGCCATGATGGCGTCCTCTTCCGCCGCGCTCGCCGAATGGGAGCCGGACGGCCCGATCCGCTTTTTGATCGCCTTCCAAGCCGGCGGCGGCGTCGACACGCAGGCGCGGCTGCTCGCCGAAGACCTGGCCGAGAGGACCGGCTGGACGATCATTCCCGAGAACCTGACCGGCCGCAGCGGCGCGACCATGGCCCGCGCGCTCAAAGACCAGCCGGCCGACGGCCTCACGCTCGGCTTCACGGTGTCCGAAGCGCTCTCCTACACGCCGCTCGCGACCCGCGACGCCGGCTATGAGCTCGACGACTTCACGATGGTCTCGAGCATCACCGGCATGCAGATGGCGATCATCGCCCGCACCGACCGCGGTTTCGGCGATTTCGGGGACGTGATCGCCGCCGCTCAGGCGGGCGAGCAGATCACCGTCGGCGTGATGAGCGCGGCGCTCGCCGACGCCACCTATCTCCTCAGCAAGGAGAACGACGTCGAGCTCACGATCGTCATGCTGCGCGGCGGGCGCGCCGGGCTCGACGGCGTGATCGCTCAGGATCTCGACGTGGCCTGGGCCGCCGGCGTGCAGGCGCGCGCGGTCGCCACGGGCGACATCGTCGAGCTGCTGAACGGCGAGGCGGAGCCGCTCAACAACTCGCCCGACGCGCCGGCGCTGGCCGATTTCGGCGTGCCTTTTCCGATGGGCTCGAAGTTCATCGTGATCGCGCCGGCCGGCCTGCCCGACGAGGCGCGGGAGCGCCTGGCGACGCTGATCGCCGAGATCGTCAACGATCCGGACAGCAAGCTGAACGAGTTCGTCACGCGGGCGTTCGCCGGGCCGCAGGCGATCTCCGGCGACGCGCTCGACGCCTATATGACGGACGCCCGCGTCAAGTCGGAACAGCTGCTCGAGCTGACCTCGGAGTAGCGGCGCGCGAAGCGGGCCGCCGCCTCGGACGCGGCCCGCATCCGACGACGTCTCGCTCGGCGCGACGCCGAGCGCGGCTCGATCCTTCGGTTCACACTCCAACTCGAGAGGGACGCTCGTGTCGCCTAGCACGGACCGCAATGTCGCGATCGTCGCGCTGCTCCTCGGACTCGGCGCGCTCTTCTTCTGGATCCCGAACGACGTCGACACCGGCCTGATCGAGACGTTCCGGCGTCAGACCTATATCGGCGACGCGCTGTTCCCGTCGGCGAGCGCGCTCGTCATCGCGATCTGCGCCGCGGCGCTCCTGGTCAGAAGCCTGCTCGTCGGCGCGCGCGCCGCCGAGGCGCGCGAGGACGACGACCGGATCCCGCTCGGATTTCTGCTCGTCGTCGCGGCGATCCTCGCTCTGTCGCTCGCGCTGATGTTCTGGACCGGTCCGATCGCGGCCGAGCTCTTCAGCGATCAGGACTATCGCCAGCTCCGCGCCACCGCGCCTTGGAAGCATCTCGGCTTCGTCGTCGGCGGCGTCGCCATGGTCTTCGGCGCGATCAGCCTCATCGAAGGCCGGCTCCGCGCCTCACGGGCCGCGATCGCGTTCTTGGTCGCGCTGCTTCTGATCCTCGCCTTCGACATCCCGTTCGACACGCTCCTCCTGCCGCCCAATGGAGATTGGTGATGGACGTCGTCCTCGATTATGTCCAGGCCGGGATCCTCGCCGTCTTCGCCGGTCCCGAGGCGTTCTCCGTCTTCGGCGTCGGCGTGTCGCAGACGCTGCTGATGGTCGTCCTCGGCTTCTTCGGCGGCATCGTCACCGGCGCGACGCCGGGCCTCAGCGGCCCGTTCGCGATGGCGGTTTCGCTGCCGATCCTGATCTCGATCTTCGGCTACACGCCGGACGCGCTCTTGCCGGTGATGGGCTTCCTCGTCGGCGTGATGAAGGGCGCCACCGTCGGCGGCGCGGTGCCGGCGATCCTCTTCAACACGCCCGGCACGCCCGACGCGATGATGACGACGCTCGACGGCTATCCGATGACGCAGGCGGGCCGGTCCAACAAGGCGCTCAAGGTCGCGCATTTCGCCTCCGCCTCGGGCGACACCTTCTCGGACATCGTTCTCATCACCTGCGCGCCCTTCCTCGCGCTCGCGGTCGAGGCGCATCTCGGCTTCACCGAAAAGGCGGCGCTCATCATCCTTTCGATGAGCTTCGTCGCCGCGGTCGTCGGCGGCTCGCCGATGAAAGGCCTGATCTCGGCCGCGCTCGGCCTCTTCGTCGCCTCGATCGGGACCGGCGAGGACAACTACCCGCGCCTGTCGATGGGCTTCGACTTCCTCTCCGACGGCGTCGCCCTGACGACCGCGGTGCTCGGCGTGCTGATCGTCGGCGAGGTGTTCTATTCCTTCGAAGAGATGTGGCGCCACCGGCGCGCGCGGTCGACGCCGCCGGAGCCGCCCGAGCGCGGCGAGAGCCGTCTCACCTTCGCCGAGCGCAAGAAGCTCTTTCCCTTCATCGGCGTCTCGGCGGCGATCGGCACGATCGTCGGCGCGCTGCCGGGCATCGGCTCGACCCTCGCCGCGACCCTCGGCTACGCCACCGGGCGCAAGATGCACAAGGGCGCGCCCGAGTTCGGCCGCGGCGCGCCCGAGGGCGTCGCGGCGACCGAGGCGGCGAACAGCTCGGTGTCGGGCGCGAACCTGATCCCGGTGCTCAGCCTCGGCATTCCCGGCAACGTCGCGGCGGTGTTCCTGATCCTCGCCGCGGACAGCATCGGCGGCTTCAACCCTGGGCCGCAGGTCTTCCGCTTCACGGTCGATCAGGTGAACCCGGAGCTCGTGATCGCGTTCGGGCTGTTCACGACCATGATGCTCGCGAATTTGCTCAACTGGACGATCGGCGCGCGGTTCATGCGGATGGTCGGCGTGATGGTGGCGATCCCGAAGCAGCTGCTGATGCCCGCGGTCCTGCTGCTGACATTGACCGCGATCTATGTCGAGAAGCCGAACTTCGACGTCATCCTGTTCACGCTCTTCTTCGGCCTCGTCGGCTATCTGATGCGGAAGCTCGCCGTGCCGACGTTGCCCTTCGTGATCTCGTTCATCCTGGCGTCGAACCTCGAAGAGGCCGTCCGGCAGGCGTTTGCGGCCTCCGGCGCCGATCCGTGGTTCCTGCTCTCGAGCCCGCTCTCGATCGTGTTCCTGGTTCTCTCCGTTCTCGTCGTGATCTTCTTCTCGCGCGGCGCCAAGCGCGAGCGGAGCGGCCAGAGCGAACTTGCATGAGGCGTAGACATGGCCATCAAAAGCATCCTCGTCGCCTTCAACGGCGCGGCGTCGTCGAAAGCCGCGCTCCAGGCCGGCCTCTTGATGGCGCGGAAATACGACGCGCATCTCACCGGCCTGCTCGCCCACGGGCCGTCGCGGGTCGACTCCGCGCTGCCGAATTGGGCGCCGAAATCGCTGCGCGATTCGCTCAGCGAAATGGCCGCGCAGGCGAGCCGCGACATCGCGACGGCCTTCCATGAGACGCTGCGCGGCCGGCTGCCTGAGGCGCATGTCCACTGGATCGACGAGCGCGGGCGTCCGGACGCGACGGTGGCCGAGTATTCGCGCCTCTACGACATCGCCGTGATCGGCCGGCAGGACGGCGCGGCGGGCGCCGAGCATCTCGAACTCCGGCCGGCGCGCGTCGCGCTCAAGAGCGGCCGCCCGGTGCTCGTGACGCCGGCGAACTGGAGCAGCGAGATGTTCTCCGAACGCGCGGTGCTCGCTTGGGACGGCCATCGGGCGTCGAGCCGCGCGCTCGCCGACGCCATGCTGATCCTGGAGACGAAGCAGCTGGTGACGGTGTTGACCGTCGAGACCGGCGACGTCCGCAAGCCGCTGGCCGGCATTCGCGTCGAGACCCATCTCGAGCGCCACGGCGTTCCGGTCGAGCGCGTGCGGATCAAGCCGGAAGGGCGGCGCACGAGCGAAGCGATCCTCGACTATTGCCGCGAGGTCGGCGCCGCGCTCCTCGTCGCCGGCGCCTACGAGCACAGCCAGTTCCGCGAAGACCTCGTCGGCGGCGTGACGACCGACCTCGTCAACGGCGCCGATCTGCCGGTGCTCGTTTCGCACTGAGCGGCGTCGGGCCGGCCGCGCCCTGCGCCGCCCACGACGCCAAGGCGGCCATAGGTCAGATCTCGTTCTCGCGCAGAAATGCGCCGATCGTGTCGACGCAGACCCGCCAAGCGGGCTCGTTCTCGACGAGAATATGGTTGCTGCTCTCGAGCGGCGCGAACCGCGCGTTCGGTATCCCGCAGGCGAGCTCGCGTCCCTGGTCGAGCGGAATGCGCTGGTCGTTCTTCGAGTGAAACACGATCGTCGGCGCCTTGACCTCGGCGAGCCGGCGGCGGACGTCGATATAGCCGAACGCGTCTTGGAACCGCGCGGCGTTGCGCGGCGAGGTCGTCTGGCGCTGGAACTCGTCGAACCAGGCCAGGTCCTCCGCGCTCGCCTCCGGCATGAAGGTCTGCGAGAAGATGTGCCGGTACGCCGGATTGTCCGTGCCCCAGCCGAGCTCCGTGAGCGTCAACACCGCCTCGCGCCGCGCCTGCTCGTCGGCGCTGGCGACATGGCGCCAGCCCGCCGCGTAGCCGCCGATGAGCACGAGGCCCGAGACCCGCTCGGGATGGCGCACGGCGTATTCGATCGACACCGCGCAGCCTTGCGAGATGCCGATCAGCGGAAAGCGCTCGAGCTCCAGCTTGTCGGCGACCGCCTCGAGGTCCTCGACGAAGGCCTCGAAGCCGAGATCGTCGACGTCCCAGTCGGAGAGGCCGCAGCCGCGCTCGTCGTAGCGGATCAAGGTCCGGTAGCCGGCGATCTCGGCGAAGCTTCTTCCCCAGATCGGACTGGCCCAGTCGAATTCGAGATGCGTCAGCCAATTGGCCGCCTTCAGGATCGGCGGCCCCGCCCCGACGGTCGCGAAGGCGATCTTGACGCCGTCCTCGACCTCGCAGAAGCCGATCCGCTGTTCGCGCAGCGCGCAGGCGCTCGGATCCGATCGGAGCGCAAGCGCCGGCGGCGCGTCGTCGGCGCGCTCGGCGTCGACCCGGATCGGCGGACGCGCCTCGGCCGGCTGTGACCGCTCATGCGCTTCGGCGCCGTTCGGATCGACGTCGCGCCAAAGCCGCGCCCATTTCCGCGCCGCGATCGGATCGACGTCCGGACGGGTCGCGAGCTCCCGTAGGACCGCCGCCCGCGCCGCCCGCGCGTCTTCGCGCGCCGACATGAGCCAGGCGTCGAACGCGCCGTCGCCCGCCCCGTCGAGCCCGTCGAGCAGCACCATCTCGAGGCGCCCGGCCATCGTCTCGAGATCCTCCGCCGAGAGGCCGCCGTCGCGGCGGCGCAGCCGGTCATGGACGTCTCGGATGTCGACGTCGACGCCGTCGACGTCGAAATGCACGCGCTCGCGATCGGCGACGATCCGCGCCTTGTCCGGCGCGTCGACGACCTTGCGCAGCTTGCTCAAGGCCCATCGCAGCGAGGCTTTCGGGTCGTCCGGCAGATCCCAGAACAGCTCGCACAGCCGCTCGCGCCGATGCGGGCGTCCGGTCGCGACCAGAAACGCCAAGAGCGCCCGCGCCTTCTTCGACGCGGGAAGCGGCAGCGGCGTCCCCGAGGCGGCGACGCGCAGCTCGCCCAGCAGCGAGATTTCGAGATCCTGGCGCATTGGCTGCTCCTTGAACCGGAAAAACAACGCGTCCGCGGCCGCATTACCACCGGCCTTACAACGCTGACAACAACGGTCGCTCACCAGATCCCTTCCGCAGCGGCGACTGGAGCGCCCCTGTCCGAACAGCGCAGGGGCCGCCCAGCCATGCGCGCATCGGATCAAAACAAAGTCAGACCTGCATCTCGGGGCGCCGCGGCGGCGGTTATCCGCCGGCGCGTCGCATGGATGGAAAAGATGTCCGAAGCTATGCCCTACGGCACAGACCCGTCGTTCTTTGTCGACCCATAGATGCTGATGGCCGATCCGCAGGCGGCCTTCGCCGCGTTGCGGACCCGGCGTCCGGTGATCCGCCTCGGCGCGCGGAGCTATTTGGCGCTGCGCGCCGCGCCTCGAGCCGTTCGAGCCGCCGCGGACGCTCGGCTTCGGCGGCGTCCGCCAGATCACGCCAATGACCGTTCGCATCCCGTGACGCCGCGATCGGCGTCGAAAAGAAGAAGGACCCATCAGATGACGATTTCGATCAAACGCTCCTATGACGTCGTGATCGTGAACGTGTCGGGCGACGTGAATTCGAACATCGCCGGACTGCTCTACGATCGGCTCGTCGGCTGCATCGACGACGGTTGGCGGAAGCTGATCCTGGACCTCGCGGACGCGCCGCGCATGACGCGCGCCGGCGCGCCGGGCGTTCTCGTCGCGGCGAAGCTGCTGCGCTCGGCCGGAGGCCGGATGCGCATCTGCAACGCGGCGCCGCAGGTCGAGGAGTTCCTGCTCGGGCTCGGCTTCAATCATCTCGTGGCGTGCGACCCGACGCTCGAGGCGTCGGTCGCGGCGCTGTCGTCTCGCGGCGCCGCCGCGCCCGACGTCGCCGCCTAGCTTACGGCGCCGCCGAGGCGCTCCCGAAACTGAACGGAAGTACGGCTGAGAAGGCGGGCGTCCATTGCGGACCGTCCGAATGGCGGCCTTTTGCGCCGCCGCGGGACCGGACCGCAGCGCTCCAAGAAACGAAGGAAAGAAAGATGTCGTTGAACTTGTCCCAAACTTTTTCGGACGCCCGCCTGCAGAAGGACGCGCGGCGGCGTCGGACCGCCGTCTCGCTGACGCTCCGCGCGGCGCTCGAGGGCGTCCGGCGCTTGGTCCGCTACTGGCGCGAGCTGGAGCAAGCCGAACGGGATCGCGCGGCGTTGCTCGCGATGTCGGATCGCGAGCTTCGCGATATCGGGATCTCGCGCGGCGACATCCTCAACCCCGCGCGCGATCGCGCGTCTCGGGAGAGCGCGTCATGATTACCGAGATCCCGTCCCAGGATGCGGCGACCGTTCTCACCGGCGTCGCCGCGGCGCTCTTCGCGATGCTCTTCCGCGCGGCCATCGAACGGCGGCGGACGCCGTCGGCTCGGGCGGCGGCCGCCGTCTGAGCCTCTCTCGACCCATCGAACCCGCTGTCCGCCGTCGAGCCGTCGCCGGCCCGGCGCGGCCGCAAAGAAGGAGAAAGACCATGCAAGCCTATGTCGCCGCCGTCGCCGCCGAAGCGCTCGACGCCCGAAGGCGGAAGCGGCCGCGTTCACGGAGCGCGGCGCTCGCCGAGCGCGCCGTCGGTAAAATCAAGGAGACGCTCCGCCGCCGGCGCGACTACGAGCGGCTCTTGGAGTTGCCGGACTATCTGCTCGACGACGTCGGCCTGACCCGCGAGCAGATCGCCGAGGAGATGCGCCGCCCGTTCTTCTGAGGCGCGGCGCGGATCGCCGCTAAAAGAGCGCGACGGCGTCCGCGAGATTGTTGCGGCAGTGGCGCAGCGTCCGGACCGAGCTCTGGATGAACGCCTCCGAAAACGCCTCGCGCTCCAGCGAGACGCCGATCGCGATCGGAAACGCCGCGTCCGAGGCCACCGGCGCGGCGAGCGCGGCCACGCCGGCCTCGAACTCGCCGTCGGCGAAGGCGTAGCCGAGATCGCGCGCCTTGCCGAGCTCGGCCAGGATCGCCGCGCGATCCATGATCGTGCGGTCGGTGAAGGCCTTCAGCGGCGCGGCGGCGACGAGCGCCTCGCGCTCCTCTTGCGGCAGAAACGCGATCAGCGCCCGTCCGATGCTCGTCGACAAGAGCGGCAAGCGGCTGCCGATGCTGAAGCCGAGGCTGATGGCGCGGTTCTCGAGCGCCGCATGGGCGAGATAGACGACGTCGTGGCCGTCGCGCGTCGCGAGATAGATCGGCGCGCCGATCTCGCGCGAATACTCGTTGAGGATCGGCACGACGGCTTTGGTCAGCTGGCTGCGCCTCAGAAAGCCGCTCGCGAGCACGAGCACCTTCGGCGTCAGGCGAAACGCGCGCCCGATCCGCCGAACGTATCCGAGATGGACGAGCGTGAGCACCAGCCGGCGCGCGACCGCGCGATCGAGCTCGGCGCGCCGCGCGATCTCGGCGAGCGAGAGGTCCGTCTCCGCCTCGTCGAACGCTTTGAGCACGCTCATGCCCTTGGCGAAGGTCTGCGAGATGTCCTTCGAGGTCGGAGCGCCGGTCGCATTCTCGGAGGCCATGTTTCGCCCGTTCCTCGGTTCGAGCCGCGGCGCTGCGGGTCCGCGCCTCGAATTTCGCATTGACACGAATCGGACGCCGCCGAAACAATCCCTTTGAGCGATAAAGTACGAAATGCGCGATAATCGCACAATATAGCGATCTGATCCGAGCGCGCGTTCCGCTGGTCGGGCGCGCGCGTCATGAGGAGACCGCAGCCATGATGAGCCGAGAACTGAACGAGACGCTCACGCGCGTCGGACCGGGCTCCAAGGCCGGCGCCGTGCTCCGGCGCTACTGGCAGCCCGCCGCGCTCGCGGTCGAGCTCGACGGGCCGCGGCCGGTCGCGCCCGTCCGGCTGCTGGGCGAGGACCTCGCGCTCTTCCGCAACGAGGACGGCGCGCTCGGTCTCATTCAGCGCCACTGTCCGCATCGCGGCGCCGATCTCTGCTTCGGTCGTCTCGAGGAAAACGGCCTGCGCTGCCCGTTCCATGGTTGGCGTTTCGACAGAACGGGCCAATGCGTCGAGCAGCCCGGCGAGCCCGAGGGCAGCCGGATGCACGAGAACATCAAGGCGAAGAGCTATCCGGTTCTCGAGAAGAACGGCGTCGTCTTCGCCTATATGGGGCCGGGCGAGCCGCCGGCCTTCCCGTCCTTCGACTGCTTCACGGCGCCGGAGAGCCATGTCTTCGCCTTCAAGGGCCTCTGGGAATGCAACTGGCTGCAGGCGCTCGAGGTCGGCATCGACCCGGTTCACGCCTCGTTCCTGCACCGCTTCCTCCAGGACGAGGACCCGTCGAAGGGCTACGGCCAGCAGTTCCGCGACAAGGCCGCCAACACCGATATTCCGATGACGCAGCTCCTGCGCGAGTATCCGCGCCCGGACATCGCGGTCGAGGAGACCGACTACGGGCTCAGGCTGGTCACGCAACGCCGTCTCGACGACGGCCGCGTCCATATCCGCGTCACCAATCAGATCTTTCCCGAAGCGATCAGCATTCCGATGTCGAACGAGATGATCATCACGCAGTGGCATGTGCCGATCGACGACGAGAACTGCTATTGGTACTCGATGTTCACGAGTTTCGGCAAGCCGGTCGACAAGGAGCTGATGCGCGCGCAGCGCCTGAAGGAGCATCGGCTGCCCGACTACGCGCCGGTCAAGAACAAGCGCAACAATTACGGCTTCAACCCGGATGAGCAGCGCACGACGACCTACACGGGCATGGGCTTCGACATCAACGTGCACGACCAATGGGCGGTCGAGTCGATGGGGCCGATCCAGGACCGCACGGACGAGCATCTCGGCAGGGGCGATATCGGCATCGTGCGCTACCGGCGGATGCTGCGCGCGGCGATCAAGAGCCTCGAAGAGGGCGAGGAGGGCGCGCTGCCGATGCGCGGAAGCGCGGATGTCGCCGCGATTCGCGGTCCGATCACCATCGACGCGATCGACGAGAGCGGACGGTCGCCGGAGGAGGTCTACCGCGCGCGCGACGGCGCCCGCCGCGACGCCTGCGCCTGGGACGCGGCGCTCTGAGCCGACCGCGGCGCGTTCTCGGCCGTCGGCGCCGAGCTAGAGGGAGCGTCGGCGCGTGTTCTCGATCCGGAAGAAGGGAGGGCCGGCGATGACGGCCGCATCATCGGGCGGCGGCGCCGCCGCGGAGCCGCGTTCCGGCGCGTTGGCGCGCCTCGGCCTCATGAGCGACGACGCCGCGCGTCTGGCGGAGGAGACCCTGGCCCAGGTCGCGGCCGAGGGGCTGGAGACGGTGCGGCTCGTCTTTCCGGATCAGCACGGGACGCTGCGCGGCAAGACCGTCGTCGCCGAGGCGCTGGGCGCCGCCTTCCGATCCGGGGTCTCGGCGCCCTCGACCGGGCTCTTCAAGGACACCGCGCAGCGCACCGCCTTTCCGGTCTGGCGCGCCGACGCGGGCTTCGGCCGCGGCGCGATGACGGGCTCGAACGACATCCTGCTCGCGCCCGATCCCGCGACCTTCCGGATCCTGCCCTGGTCGCCGAAATCGGGCTGGATGCTCTGCGACATCGCCCAAACCGACGGCGCGCCGATCTCCTTCGCGCCGCGCAACGTCTTGAGGCGCGCGATCGACGCTCTGGCCGAGGCCGGCTACCGGATGGTCGCGGGGCTGGAGGTGGAGTTTCACGTCTACCGCGTCATCGACGGCAAGCGCCGGCCGGAAGAGACGGGCATGCCGCCCGATCCTCCCGAGGTGGAGACGCTGACCCGCGCGTTCGGGCTGCTCGGCGAGGCGCGCTACGACGCGCTCGAGCCGGTGATGGACGCGCTCCGGCGGGCGGCGATCGGCCTCGGCCTGCCGCTGCGCGGCCTCGAGGCGGAGTTCGGCCCGAGCCAGCTCGAATTCGTGTTCGATCCGAGCGGGCCGCTCGAGCAGGCCGACGCGATGGTCCTGTTCCGCTCGATGGCGAAGCAGGTCTGCGCGCGCCAAGGCCTGCACGCGACCTTCATGTGCAAGCCGGCGCTCGCCAACGCGGCGGCGAGCGGCTGGCATCTGCATCAGTCGATCGTCGAGGCCGCTTCGGGACGCAACATGTTCACGCCGGACGCCGAGACCGGCGCCGTCTCGCCCTTCGCCGGCGCCTGGATCGCCGGACTTCTCGAGCACGCGCGCGAGAGCTGCGCGATCACCACGCCGACGGTCAACGGCTACCGCCGCTTCACCGCCTTTCAGCTGGCGCCGAACCGCGTCCAATGGGCGGTCGACAATCGCGGCGCCATGATCCGCAGCCTGATGCGCGCCGGCGATCCGGCCAGCCGCGTCGAGAACCGCGTCGCCGAGCCGGCGGCCAACCCCTATTACGTGCTGGCGAGCCAGATCCTCGGCGGCCTCAGCGGCGTCGGACGCGCGCTCGTCGCGCCGCCGCCGGTCGAGGAGCCCTACGACTCGGACGCGCCGCTGCTGCCGGCGAGCCTCTACGAGGCGATCGTCGCGTTCGAGCAGGGCGCGCTCTTCCGCGAGGCCCTCGGCCCGGAGTTCGCCGCCTACTACGCGCGCCTCAAGCGCTTCGAATGGGAGCGGTTCATCGGAACGATCTCCGAATGGGAGCAGCGCGAGTATTTCTCGCTGTTCTAAAGCGCGTCCGAAGCCTTCGGAGCCGAAACGCCGGAGCTGAGCGGCGGCCGACAAGCGGGGCGCTCGCCAGCCGGCCGGAGGCCGGCAGGATTTCAGCGCGAGCCGACGATAAAGCTGGAGCAAGGCGGCTCCGAATGGGTCGAGCGCGCTCTATCGTCTGATCGGTTCTGACGGAGCCAACCTCGCCCTTGTCGTCCCGGCCAAGCGCGACGCGCGCAGAGCCGGGA